>NZ_JCAFUM010000004.1:0-328378 GCF_059371335.1 Stenotrophomonas sp. YJH_SMC_6
CCAGCGCAATTCCGTGCTGACCCAATGGCTGCACCACTACAACTGGCACCGCCCTCACATGGGGATCGGTGGCCAGCCACCTATTTCCAGAGTCCTGCTGAACAACGTGGTGGGTTTACACAACTAACAGTCGACTCTACCCAGTCGACTCTACCCAGTCGAATCCACCCGGTCGACTCTACCCCGCCACCCGAACAAAAACGCCGGCACAGGGCCGGCGTTTTCGTGGATGCAGCGCGGAACCTCAGTGCTTGAGGGTCTTGCGCAGGCGTTCCAGGGCCTGCAGCTGGACGACGGCTTCGGCCAGCTTCTGCTGGGCTTCGGCCACTTCCATGGCTTCACCGCGGTTGGCCAGGATGCGCTCGGCTTCTTCCTTGGCCTTGCGGACCGAGGCTTCGTCGATGTCCTGCGCGCGGATCGCGGTGTCGGCCAGCACGGTCACCACCTGCGGCTGCACTTCCAGGATGCCGCCGGAAATGGCGAAATCCAGCTGCTCGCCATTCGGCGTGGTCACCACCACCTTGCCCGGCTTCAGGCGGGTGATCAGCGGCGCGTGCTTGGGCGCGATGCCCAGTTCGCCCAGCTCACCGGTGGCCACGACCAGGGTCGCTTCGCCACGGAAGATTTCCTGCTCGGCGCTGACGATGTCGCAACGGATCGTGCTCATGCAAATCTCTTCGCTGTTCGCGGCGGCGCAATGCCACCGTGGGAGTCCACCGGCGCGGGCGGTTGCCCGGCGCCGGCGTCAGGTCGGGCAGGATCGCTCCCGCCCGCCCCGGATCAGGCCTTCTCGGCCATCTTCTTGGCCTTCTCGACCGCTTCTTCGATGCCGCCAACCATGTAGAACGCCTGCTCCGGCAGGTGGTCGTACTCGCCATCGACGATGGCCTTGAAGCCACGGATGGTGTCCTTCAGCGGCACGTACTTGCCCGGCGAACCGGTGAACACTTCGGCCACGTGGAACGGCTGGCTGAAGAAGCGCTCGATCTTACGGGCGCGCGACACGGCCTGCTTGTCCTCTTCGGACAGTTCGTCCATGCCCAGGATCGCGATGATGTCCTTCAGTTCCTTGTACTTCTGCAGGGTCTGCTGGACGCGCTGGGCGGTGTCGTAGTGCTCGTGGCCGATGACCAACGGGTCCATCTGGCGGCTGGTGGAGTCCAGCGGATCGACGGCCGGGTAGATACCCAGCGAGGCGATCGAACGCGACAGGGTGACGGTCGAGTCCAGGTGGGCGAAGGTGGTCGCCGGCGACGGGTCGGTCAGGTCGTCCGCGGGAACGTAGACGGCCTGGATCGAGGTGATCGAACCGTTCTTGGTCGAGGTGATGCGCTCCTGCAGGACGCCCATTTCCTCGGCCAGGGTCGGCTGGTAACCCACGGCGGACGGCATGCGGCCCAGCAGTGCCGACACTTCGGTACCGGCCAGGGTGTAGCGGTAGATGTTGTCGACGAACAGCAGGACGTCCTTGCCCTTGCCGTTTTCGTCCTTCTCGTCGCGGAAGTACTCGGCCATGGTCAGGCCGGTCAGGGCGACGCGCAGACGGTTGCCCGGCGGCTCGTTCATCTGGCCGTACACCATCGCCACCTTGTCGAGGACGTTGGAGTCCTTCATTTCGTGGTAGAAGTCGTTGCCCTCACGGGTACGCTCACCCACGCCGGCGAACACGGACAGACCGCTGTGCGCCTTGGCGATGTTGTTGATCAGCTCCATCATGTTGACGGTCTTGCCGACGCCGGCGCCGCCGAACAGGCCGACCTTGCCGCCCTTGGCGAACGGGCACATCAGGTCGATGACCTTGATGCCGGTTTCCAGCAGTTCGGTGGCCGGGGACTGGTCTTCGTACGACGGGGCCGCACGGTGGATTTCCCAGCTGTCGCTGGCGGCCACCGGGCCGGCTTCGTCGATCGGACGGCCGAGCACGTCCATGATGCGGCCCAGGGTGCCGGCGCCGACCGGCACCGAGATGCCACGGCCGGTGTTGACGGCAACCAGGTTGCGCTTCAGGCCGTCGGTGGAACCGAGGGCGATGGTACGCACCACGCCGTCGCCCAGCTGCTGCTGGACTTCGAGGGTGATCTCGGTGTTTTCCACCTTCAGTGCGTCGTACACCTTCGGCACCGATTCACGCGGGAATTCGACGTCGACGACCGCGCCGATGATCTGAACGATCTTGCCCTGACTCATTGCTGCATCCTCTAATGTGTGCTTTGAACGAACGCGGTCAGACTGCTGCCGCGCCGCCGACGATTTCGGAGATTTCCTGGGTGATCGCTGCCTGGCGCGCCTTGTTGTAGACGAGCTGCAGGGTGCCGATCAGCTTGTTGGCGTTGTCGCTCGCCGCCTTCATCGCAACCATGCGTGCCGCATGCTCGGAGGCGACGTTTTCCAGCAGTGCCTGGTACACCAGCGACTCGATGTAACGCGTCATCACGTGCTCGAGCACGGTCGCGGCATCGGGTTCGTACAGGTAATCCCAGTCGTGGTGAGCGACCTGCTTCTCAGCCGGCGGCAGCGGCAGCAGCTGGTCGAAGCTGGCCTTCTGCACCATGGTGTTCACGAAGCGGTTGTAGACCAGGTACACGCGGTCGATCTTGCCTTCGGTGAAGGCGTCGAGCATGACCTTGATCACACCGATCAGCGATTCCAGCTTCGGCACGTCGCCGATGTGGGTCACGCTGCCGACCATGTTGACCTTCACGCGGCGGAAGAAGGTCGAAGCCTTCTGGCCGATGGTCACCAGGTCCACTTCCGCACCCTTGTCCTGCCATGCCTTGGCTTCGCCCAGCATCTTGCGGAACAGGTTGTTGTTCAGGCCGCCGGCCAGGCCGCGATCGGAGGAGATCACGATGAAGCCGACCCGCTTGACCTGCTCGCGCTCGACCAGGAACGGATGCTGGTAGTCGGTGCTGGCCTGGGCCAGGTGACCGATCACCTGCTTCATCGCCTGCGCGTACGGACGCGAGGTCTTCATCCGATCCTGCGCCTTGCGGATCTTGGAGGCCGAGACCATTTCCAGGGCGCGCGTCACCTTGCGGGTGTTCTGCACGCTCTTGATCTTGGTTTTGATTTCGCGTCCGCTTGCCATCTCTTGTTTCCCGTGGCGCGGGGCTGCTGCCCCGCGTTGTTCAACCGTTTGTCATCTGGTCCAGCGGAGCCAGCGGCTCCGCTCTACAGGACCGCGATTACCAGCTGCCGGTGGTCTTGAACTCGGCGATGCCCTTCTTGAAGGCACCTTCGATGTCGTTGTCCCAACCGCCGGTGGCGTTGACCTTGCTGACCAGCTCGCCCTGGGTGTTGGCGAAGTGGGCGTGCAGGCCTTCTTCGAACGCCAGCAGCTTGTTGACCGGCACGTCGTCGAGGTAACCCTCGTTGACGGCGTAGATCGACAGTGCCTGGTTGGCGATCGACATCGGCGCGTACTGCTTCTGCTTCATCAGCTCGGTGACGCGCTGGCCACGCTCCAGCTGCTTGCGGGTCGCTTCGTCCAGGTCCGAGGCGAACTGCGCGAACGCAGCCAGCTCGCGGTACTGGGCCAGCGAGATACGGATGCCGCCGGACAGCTTCTTGATGATCTTGGTCTGGGCCGAGCCACCGACGCGCGACACCGAGATACCGGCGTTCACGGCCGGGCGGATGCCGGCGTTGAACAGGTCGGTTTCCAGGAAGATCTGGCCGTCGGTGATCGAGATCACGTTGGTCGGAACGAAGGCGGACACGTCGCCGGCCTGGGTTTCGATGATCGGCAGCGCGGTCAGCGAACCGGTCTTGCCGGTGACCTTGCCTTCGGTGAACTTCTCGACGTACTCCTCGGACACGCGGGCAGCGCGCTCGAGCAGACGGGAGTGCAGGTAGAACACGTCACCCGGGTAGGCTTCACGGCCCGGCGGGCGCTTCAGCAGCAGCGAGATCTGGCGGTAGGCGACAGCCTGCTTGGACAGATCGTCGTACACGATCAGCGCGTCTTCGCCGCGGTCCATGAAGTACTCACCCATGGTGCAGCCCGAGTAGGCGCTGATGTACTGCATGGCAGCCGATTCGGAAGCGGTCGCGGCCACCACGATGGTGTGGGCCAGCGCGCCGTTCTCTTCCAGCTTGCGCACGATGTTGGCGATGGTCGAAGCCTTCTGGCCGATCGCAACGTACACGCACTTGATGCCGGTGCCCTTCTGGTTGATCACGGCATCGATCGCCATCGCGGTCTTGCCGGTCTGGCGGTCGCCGATGATCAGCTCGCGCTGGCCACGGCCGATCGGGATCATCGAGTCGACCGACTTGTAGCCGGTCTGCACCGGCTGGTCGACCGACTTGCGCCAGATCACGCCCGGCGCAACACGCTCCACCGGAGCGGTCAGGTCGGTGCCCAGCGGGCCCTTGCCGTCGATCGGCTCGCCCAGCGCGTTCACGACGCGGCCCAGCAGTTCCGGACCGACCGGCACTTCCAGGATGCGGCCGGTGGTCTTGGCGACGTCGCCTTCGCGCAGGTGCTCGTAGTCACCCAGCACCACGGCGCCGACCGAGTCGCGCTCCAGGTTCAGGGCCAGTGCGAAGGTGTTGTTCGGCAGTTCGATCATTTCGCCCTGCATCACGTCGGCCAGACCGAAGATGCGCACGATGCCGTCGGACACGCTGGTCACGGTGCCTTCGTTGCGCGATTCCGCGGCCAGCTTGACCTTCTCGATGCGGTTCTTGATCAGTTCGCTGATTTCGGAGGGGTTGAGCGTGGTTGCCATCGTCAAGTCCTAGTGCCGGCAGCGGGGCCGGACGTTAAATGAATTCAGTTAGCGAGCGCGGTCTGCAGACGGGCCAGCTTGCCCTTCAGCGAACCATCGATGACCACGTCGCCGGCGTCGATCACGGCGCCGCCGATCAGCGAGGCATCGACCGCGGTGGTCACGTCGACCTCGCGGTTGAAGCGCTTGCGCAGCGCGACCTTGATCGCGTCCAGCTCACCGGCCGACAGTTCGGCGGCCGAGGTGACGGTGGCCTTGACCACGTGCTCGGCTTCGGCGCGCAGGGCGTCGAACATGCCGGAAATCTCCGGCAGCAGCGGCAGACGATGCGATTCGGCCAGGATGGCCAGGAAGCGCGAGTAGGTCTCGCCGTGGGACACCGGCGCCAGCAGGGCGACGGCGTCGTCACGACCCAGCTCCGGGTTGGCGAGCAGGGCCGCCACGCGCGGGTCGGCGGCGACGTGGGCGGAGAACGCCAGGGCGTCCGACCACGGCGCGAACGCGCCTTCGTCGCGCGCGGTCGCGAACGCGGCGCGGGCGTACGGGCGGGCAAGCGTGAGGGCCTGGCTCATCCTTAGATCTCCGAGGCCAGCTCGTCGAGCAGCGCCTTGTGGGCGTTGGCGTCGATTTCGCGCTTGAGCAGCTTTTCGGCACCGGTCACGGCCAGCGCGGACACCTGCTTGCGCAGATCTTCACGGGCACGGTTGGCGGCGGCGTCGATTTCAGCCTGGGCCAGTTCCTTCTGACGGGTGGCTTCGGTGATCGCTTCGTTACGGGCAGCATCAACGATCTGGTTGGCACGCGCGTGGGCCTGATCGATGATCTCGTTGGCCTTGGTGCGTGCTTCCTTCAGCGCTTCGTTGACCTTCTCCTGCGCCTGGGCCAGATCTTTCTGGCTGCGGTCAGCAGCAGCGAGGCCTTCAGCAATCTTCTGCTGGCGCTCTTCGATCGCGTTCATCAGCGGCGGCCAGATCTTGGTCGCGATGATCCAGATCAGACCAGCGAAGGCCAGCGCCTGCGCAAGAAGGGTGAAATTGATATTCATGGTTAGCTCGATCGCTGGTTTCGGGGTGGACGCGCCGCCGTAGCGGCACATCCGGCCTTCATCCGAAACCGGGTGCATCAGCACCCGGTCGTCTCAAACCGCTGTATCAGCCGGCCAGAGCCTTGGTGACGGCGCCAGCGAAGGCAGCCGACAGCGGGTTGGCGAAGGCCAGCAGCAGGCCAACGGCGACCGAGATGATGAACGCGGCGTCGATCAGGCCGGCGGTGATGAACATGCGGACCTGCAGGACCGGGATCAGTTCCGGCTGGCGGGCGGCCGACTCCAGGAACTTACCAGCCATGATGGCCAGACCCAGACCGGCGCCCAGCGCGGCCAGGCCGATCATGATGCCGACGGCAAGGGCGGTGGAGCTCTGAATCTGCGCGAAGTTGGTCAGGACGGCGAAGTACATGGTTATCTCCAGGAACTTAAGTTGCTAAGGGTGATGAAACGGATGAAGGTTGAAACGCGTTGAAGCTTGAAACTCAGTGAGCGTCTTCCGACAGGCTCAGGTACACGATCGACAGCATCATGAAGATGAAGGCCTGCAGCGGGATCACCAGCAGGTGGAACAGCATCCAGCCGAGGCCGAACACACCACCGGCAATGGCACCGAAGAAACCGGCACCACCCAGCACCCAGATCAGCAGGAACACGATTTCGCCGCCGAACATGTTGCCGAACAGTCGCATCGCCAGCGAGATCGGCTTGCTCAGCCACTCGACGATGTTGAGGATCAGGTTGAACGGCATCATCCACTTGCCGAACGGGGCCGTCAGGAATTCCTTGATGAAGCCGCCCAGGCCCTTGGACTTGAGCGCGAAGAACAGCATCAGGAAGAACACGCTGATGGCCATGCCCAGGGTGGCATTGACGTCAGCGGTCGGCACCGGCTTCCAGTAGTGCACGCCCGCCCATTCCAGCGGCTTGGCGATGAAATCGGCCGGGATCATCTTCAGCAGATTCATCAGCAGAATCCAGAAGAAGATGGTGATGGCGATCGGCGTGACCAGCTTGCTCTTGCCGTGGTAGGTGTCCTTGGCCTGGCGGTCGACGAACTCCAGGCAGATTTCAACGAAGGCCTGCCACTTGCCCGGCACGCCGGCGGTGGCCTTGCGGGTGCCCAGCCAGAACGCGACAACGATCACCAGGCCCATCAGGACCGCGGTGAGGAAGGTATCGACGTGGATATGCCAGAACATACCCTCACCCTTGCCGACCGGCGCGGTCAGGTTGTGCAGGTGATGCTGGATGTAGCTGGTAGGGGTTAGAGCCTCGCCCGCCATGTGTCCGGAACCTTCAGTTAATTGAATTCTGTCAACGCCTGGCCATCGCCAGGACCTGGAACATCAAGCCGACGGCGATACCGGCCAACAGCGCCAATGCAGGCAGCTTGAAGACCAGGAACCCCGCCAGCAGGACGCCGAAAACCACGACCCACTTGGCCACGATCGCAATGATCAGGCGAGCCATCGCCGATCCTGCGGCCAGTGCCCCACCGCCCAGTGCCATCCGTGCCGCCACCCAGCCACCGGCCGAAATGGCCACACCGGACGCCAGCGCGCCGAGGGCGTATTTCGGACCTACCAGCAGGAAGGCCAGGGCCAGGACAGCCACTGCGGCCAGCGGGTAGACCGCGGCGCGCAGCATCAGTCGCCGACCCGCATCAACGGAGTTCAGCACAGGACGTCCCGCGTGGTTGCAAGTGGAGGGCTGAGGCGGCTACAGCAGGGGGGCCTCATCGAGCCGCCAAATTATAGCAATGGGACAATTTGCGAGACAACCGCTCCCTGTTCATCCCTGGAAGCCGCAAGTTGCGGTAACGGTTACATTTTTGCGTGCCACCAGGGGGACAATGACGTCCGCACCATGTTGCGACGCACTATTGAACTTTGGTCGCAGGCTGCGGAACTTTCGTCAGACATGCCGGTCCGATCATTCGACCTGCCTGCAGCATCCTCGTCGGCTCCGCCCCGCAGGTCCCACGATGGCCCCGAAGCCCGGCTCCGGGGCCATCTTTTTGCATCGTCGCGACAGCACTGAACCGTACACATGCCATGGACCATACGTTCACGCATGGTGGACGGGCCTGTCCGGCACAGTGGCCTTCATTCTGATGAACCACTGCAAGGACTCTTCGATGCGCCCCGTACCCACCCTGCTCGCCCTCTCCCTGCTCGCTGCCGGCGCCTCGTTCGCCAATGCGGCCCACGCCGCCGAAGGCGATGACCGCTTTGCCATCCGTCTGGGTGCGATGAACATCGATTCGGACAACACCCTCCGCGGCAGCACCACCGTGGCCGGCCAGGACATCTCCCTGAACCAGGACTTCAAGCTGGGTGGCAAGGAATGGGAGCCGCGCATCGACGGCATGTTCCGCATCAGCAACCGTCAGCGCCTCCTGTTCAACTACTTCAAGTACGACAAGGACCGCCGCGAGACCCTCGACCAGGGCATTTCCTTCGGCGGTGAGAACGTGCCGGCCGGCAGCTTCGTGAAGGGTGAGCTGAAGTACCAGGTGGCCAGCCTGGTCTATGACTACTCGGTGGTTGATACCGACACCTTCGACCTCGGCCTGCAGATCGGTGGCGAGTACGCCAAGGTCAGCACCAAGGGCTACGCCGACCTGGGCACGGTGTACGAAGGCCAGTTCCTCGACGAGAAGGCCGATGGCGTGGCACCTGTGGTGGGCGCCCGCATGACCTTCACTCCGTCCGAGCGCTGGATGATCACGCTGCAGGGCCAGTACCTCAACACGCGCTGGGGCAGCTTCGATGACTACAAGGGCGACCTGAGCCGCGCCAATGCCATCGTCGATTACCGCTTCACCAAGAACTTCGGTGTGTTCGCCGGCTACGACTGGTTCAAGCTGGACGTGGACAAGAAGGGCAGCGACGGTACTGTCGGCCTGAAGCAGGAATTCAAGGGCCCGGTGGCCGGTATCAGCTTCGTGTTCTGATCCCCCGCCCCTTCCACGGCACCCTCTCTCCTGGCGCGGCCTCCGGAACATCGGGGCCGCGTTTTTTGTGGCATCGTCGAGCAGAGAAGCAGGTTGGTCGAGCGCGGGGGGAGAGGGGCTTGCGTGCGAATGTCCCCCGGCGCCGGCCTACGGCCGACGCCTCCTCCTTTACTTCGCACACAAGCCCCTCTCCCCCCGCGTGTCAGGAATCCGGGCGGCTTTGGCACTGGCTCTGACTATCCGCAAGCCGAGCCACTGCGCGGGTGGCGGGCGTTTCGACAAAGTAAAGGAGGAGGCGACCGCCACAGGCGGGCGACGGGGGACATTTGTCGAAATGCCTGCCACCCGCGCAGTGGCCCGGACCCTCGCGATGACAACAGCCGAAGACATTCCTGCAGCCAACAAAAAACCCCGGCAGAAACCGGGGCTTTTCGTTCGGAACGGCGCGGGCGCCTTACTTCTTCTTCGGCATGTACAGATCGGTGATCGTGCCGTCGTAGATTTCCGACGCCATCGCCACCGACTCGCTCAGCGTCGGGTGGGCATGGATGGTGTGGCCGATGTCTTCCGCCTCCGCACCCATCTCGATCGCCAGGCCGATCTCGGCCAGCAGGTCACCGGCGTGCACGCCGACGATCGCACCGCCGATGATGCGGTGGGTTTCTTCGTCGAAGATCAGCTTGGTGAAGCCCTCGGTGCGGCCGATGCCGATCGCGCGGCCACTGGCGGCCCACGGGAACTTGGCCACGCCGACCTTCAGGCCCTTGGCCTTGGCTTCGGTCTCGGTCACGCCAACCCAGGCGATTTCCGGGTTGGTATAGGCCACCGACGGAATCACGCGGGCCACCCATTCCTTCTTGTGCCCAGCAGCCACTTCGGCGGCCAGCTTGCCCTCATGCGTGGCCTTGTGGGCCAGCAACGGGTTGCCGACGATGTCGCCGATGGCAAAGATGTGCGGCACGTTGGTGCGCATCTGGCGGTCAACCGGGATGAAGCCACGGTCGGTCACCTGCACGCCGGCCTTCTCGGCATCGATCTTCCTGCCGTTCGGCGAGCGGCCCACGGCCACCAGCACGCGGTCGAAGGTGCCCTGCGCCAGCGCAGGCGCCTGGCCTTCCTCGGCGGCTTCGAAGGTGACGGTGATGCCCTTGGCATCGGCGGTGACACCCGAGGCCTTGGTCTTCAGGTGCACTTCGATGCCCTGCTTCTTCAGGCGGTCGGCCAGCGGCTTGACCAGGTCCTTGTCGGCGCCCGGCATCAGCTGGTCCATGAACTCGACCACGGTGACCTTGCTGCCCAGCGCGCTGTACACGGTGGCCATTTCCAGGCCGATGATGCCGCCGCCGACGACCAGCAGCGAGCCCGGCACTTCGGCCAGCTCCAGCGCGTCGGTGGAATCCATCACGCGCTTGTCGTCCCACGGGAAGTTCGGCAGCTTCACCGCCTGCGAACCGGCGGCGATGATGCACTTCTGGAAGCGCAGCAGCTGGGTGCTGCCGTCAGCAGCGGTGATTTCCAGCTCGTTGGCCGAGATGAACTTGCCGACGCCCTGCACGTTGCGGACCTTGCGCTGCTTGGCCATGCCGGCCAGGCCCTTGGTCAGCTGGTTGACGACCTTTTCCTTGTACTGGCGCAGCTTGTCCAGGGTGATGGTCGGCTTGCCGAACTCGACGCCAAAATCACCCGCGTGGGCCACTTCGTCGATGACCGCTGCGGCGTGCAGCAGCGCCTTGGACGGAATGCAGCCCACATTGAGGCAGACGCCGCCGAGGCTGGCGTAGCGTTCGACCAGCACCGTATCCAGACCGACGTCGGCAGCGCGGAAGGCGGCGGTGTAGCCGCCCGGGCCCGAGCCCAGCACGACCATCTCGCATTCGATGTCGGCCGGCTTGCCGCTGGACAGCGCCGGCTTCGGCGCAGCCGGTTCGGCCGGGGCGCGGTGCGACGGGGTCACCGGCGGCTTGCTGGCCGGAGCGGCTGCAGCCGGAGCCGGCGCAGCGGCCTTGGCCGGGGCTTCGGCGGCGCCTTCAGCGTCCAGCACCACGACCACGGCGCCTTCGGACAGGGTGTCGCCCAGCTTGACCTTGATCTCCTTGACCACGCCGGCAGCCGAGGACGGCACTTCCAGGGTGGCCTTGTCCGATTCCAGGGTCACCAGACCCTGGTCCTTCTTCACCGTGTCGCCGACGGCGACCAACACTTCGATCACCGGCACATCGCTGTAATCGCCGATGTCGGGAACCTTGACTTCAATCGTGGCCATGGTGGGTTTTCCTCATGCCCGCTCGGCATGGCCGGTGGGCTGTCACTGCATCTGTTCACGCGGCCGCGCCAGGGGCTGCGGCCGCACGGTGGGGGCGAAGCGGGTGCCTTACAGCAGCACGCGGCGCATGTCGGCCAGTACCTGGGACAGGTACGTGGTGAAGCGTGCGGCCAGGGCGCCGTCGATGACGCGGTGGTCGTAGCTCAGCGACAGCGGCAGCATCAGCTTCGGTGCGAATTCCTTGCCGTTCCAGACCGGCTGGATGGACGACTTGGAGACACCGAGGATGGCCACTTCCGGTGCATTGACGATCGGAGTGAACGCGGTGCCGCCGATGCCGCCCAACGAGCTGATCGAGAAGCAGCCGCCGCTCATGTCGGCCGGGCCGAGCTTGCCGTCGCGTGCCTTCTTGGCCAGTTCGCCGGTTTCCTGCGCGATCTGCACCACGCCCTTCTTGTCCACGTTGCGGATCACCGGCACGACCAGGCCGTTCGGAGTGTCGGCGGCGAAGCCGATGTGGAAGTACTTCTTCAGGGTCAGGTTTTCGCCGCTGGCATCGAGCGAGGCGTTGAATTCCGGGAACTTCTTCAGCGCTGCGGCGCTGGCCTTGATCAGGAAGGCGAGCATGGTCAGCTTGATGCCGGCCTTCTCGTTCTCCTTGTTCAGCGCCACGCGCAGGCTTTCCAGGTCGGTGATGTCGGCCTGCTCGAACTGGGTGACGTGCGGGATCATCGCCCAGTTGCGGGCCAGGTTCGCACCGGAGATCTTCTTGATGCGCGACAGCGGCTGCACTTCGGTCTCGCCGAACTTGCTGAAGTCGACCTTCGGCCACGGCAGCAGGTTCAGGCCACCGCCGGCAGCGACAGCAGCACCGCCGGCAGCCGGCACGCCACCACTGAGCGCGGCCTTGACGAACTTCTGCACGTCACCCTTGGTGATGCGGCCACCCTTCTCGGTGCCGTTGATCTGCAGCAGGTCCACGCCCAGTTCGCGGGCGAACACACGCACCGCCGGGGTGGCATACGGCACCTTGGCGGGCAGCACGCCATCGGCGTTGAACTGCACCGGCGGGCTGGACGGGGTACCGGCCGAGGCGATCTCGCGGGCCGCCAGCTTGTCCGGCTGCACCGGCACAGCGACCGGCTCGACCTTGGTGGCGGTCTCGGCGGCAGCCGGAGCGGCCGCAGCGGCCGCCTTGGTCGGCGCCGGCGCGGCAGCGCCCTCGGCTTCGATGATGGCGACCACATTGCCCTGCGACAGAGTGTCGCCGACCTTGACCTTGATCTCCTTGACCACGCCGGCCACTGACGACGGCACTTCCATGGTGGCCTTGTCGCTTTCCAGCGTGACCAGGCCCTGGTCCTTCTTGACCGTGTCGCCGACGGCGACCAGCACTTCGATGACCGGAATGCCGGCGTAGTCGCCGATATCCGGCACCAGCGCTTCAACCGCACCACCGCTGGCAGCCGGGGCGGCCGGCGCAGCTGCGGCCGGGGCCGGTGCGCTCTGGGTGGCGGCAGCCGGGGCAGCGGCCTTGGCCGGTGCCGGCGCGGCAGCCGTCGGCTTGGCGGCTTCGGCATCGCCTGCGGCCACTTCGATCAGGGCCACGACCTTGCCTTCGGACAAGCTGTCGCCGACCTTGACCTTCAGTTCCTTGACCACGCCAGCCACCGAGGACGGCACTTCCATGGTCGCCTTGTCGCTTTCCAGCGTCACCAGGCCCTGGTCCTTCTTGACCGTGTCGCCGACGGCGACAAGCACCTCGATTACCGGGATATCGCTGTAGTCACCGATATCGGGGACAAGTGCTTCCTTGATTTCGGCCATGGGGATAACTCCGGCAATCTGGTGTAGGGAAACGTCTATTGTGCGGCCAGCGGGGTCCAGCGCCAACCGTTACAGGTGTTTTCAGTACGCACGCAGCCGGGACAGGCTGTTGCCCATGGGTCGCGGCCGCGACCAGTCGGTAGCGTATTGTCCGGACGATGTCCGCTTCATGTCGCCCGCGCGTCGGCCACCGGCTGCCAGGCCTGGCGCAGGCGCGGCAACGACCACGCCGCATTGGCAGGGCTGGTCGACGGCAATGCGACCAGCTTCGGCGGGGTTTCCAGCCGTGGCAGCACCCAGCGCTGGAATGCCTGCAGCGAGGCACCACCATTGCAGCCGATCAGCTTCAGCTCAGGCAGCGTGGCGATCAGTTCCGGCAGCGCATTGGCCACTTCCGTGCCACGCACGATGTCGGCATCCAGGCTGCCGCGCCGCTCGCAGCGGCCGATCACATCCCACAGGCCGATGCCCGCGGCGTTCAACGCCTGCAGCCGTTGCACATAGGGCAGAGCCGCGTCGAAACCGCAGATATCGGCCATCAGCGGCCAGAAGCGGTTGCGCGGATGCGCGTAGTAGCGCTGCTCCTGGAGGGATGCCACGCCTGGCATCGAACCCAGCAGCAGCACCCTGCAATCCACGTTCACCTGCGCTTGCAGGCCGACGCACAGCGTTGCCGCGCTCACATCTTCTCCAACTGAATGAATGCCACTGACGACCAGAAACCCCATGGATACAGGCTTTTCGCGCTGATCGCTGAACAAGGAAAACTATTTTTTAACGCGCGTCGGATTCGATTCATGTTGAGGCGACTACGGTGTGCTCGCCCCGCAACCGGGGGCCCAAAACAAGAAACATTAGGAGATACCCCCATGCGCTCCATCCGTATCCTGAGTCTCGCCCTGCTGACCTCCGCCGCCTTCGCGCCGGCCGCTTTCGCCCAGGACAGCAGCTCCACCGATACCGCTTCGGGCAAGCATTTTGCCGTGGTTGGCGGCGTCGCGCTGCTGCAGCCGAAGAATGATCCGATCGACGGCATCAAGAAGGTCGATGGTGGCCCGGCGCCGACCGTCAGCTTCAGCTACTACATCAACGACAACTGGGCCGTTGAACTGTGGGGCGCCGCCGACAAGTTCGACCACAAGGTGAAGGGCCCGAACAATGCCCGCCTGGGCAACGTCGAGCAGCAGCCGGTCGCGCTGAGCGGCCAGTACCACTTCGGCCAGGCTGACAACGTGTTCCGTCCGTTCGTGGGCGTGGGCTACTACCAGTCCAGCTTCAGCAATGAAACGCTGGCCGACGGCAGCAGCTCCGACATCCGCCTCAAGGACGCCAAGGGCGTGATCGGCACCGTCGGCGTGGACATGAACATCAACTCCACCTGGTTCGCCCGTGCCGATGCCCGCTACATGCGTTCGCGTCCGGACGTGAAGGTCGGCGGCGAGAAGATCGGCGAAGCCAAGATGGATCCGTGGACCGTCGGCTTCGGCATCGGTGCCCGCTTCTGATCCAGGCAGCACCGGCTTCACTGATGTAACGCGACGGGCCCTTCGGGGCCCGTCGTCGTTTCCGTCACCCGCGTTCTGTAGAGTCGACTGCCAGTCGACTGCTCTTTCAAAAGTCGAGCATGGCTCGACTCTACAAAAGGCAGTCAACTGACAGTCGACTCTACGCACACACAGGACACGGAGACGCGATGGACGACGTCGACCTGCTGGTGATCGGTGGCGGCATCAACGGCGCCGGCATCGCCCGTGATGCGGCCGGCCGCGGCCTGCGGGTGCTGTTGTGCGAGCAGGATGACCTGGCCGCGCACACCTCCAGCGCCAGCAGCAAACTGATCCACGGCGGCCTGCGCTACCTTGAACAGGGCGAGTTCGGACTGGTGCGCAAGGCACTGGGTGAACGCGAAGTGGTGCGGCGGCAGGCCCCCCATCTGGTCCGTCCGTTGCGCTTCGTGCTGCCATGGGAACCCCACCTGCGACCGCGCTGGATGCTGCGCGCGGGCCTGTGGCTGTATGACCATCTCGGCCGGCGCAGCCCGAGTTTTCCCGCCTCGCGCGCACTGGACCTGCAACGCGACCCGCTCGGCCCCTGGCTCTCCCCGGCGCTGCGGCAGGCCTTCAGCTACGCCGATGCGCAGGTCGATGACGCGCGGCTGGTACTGCTCAATGCGCTGGACGCCGCCGGGCGTGGCGCACGGGTACATGTGCGCAGCCGCTGCATTGAACTGCGCCCTGTGCTGGGCCGTTGGCAGGCCACGCTGGAAGCCACCGACGGCCGGCAGCAAACGGTGATCGCCCAGGCCGTTGCCAACGCAGCCGGCCCTTGGGCAGGAGGCCTGCTGGAACGTATGCAGGCGCGCGATGGCGGCCCCGCCCTGCGCCTGGTACAGGGCAGCCACATCGTGCTGCGCCGGCCCTGGCCCGACGACAGCGCCTGCCTGCTTCAGCAGCCCGATGGCCGCGTGGTGTTCCTGCTGCCGTTCGCCCACGACCACCTGCTGGTCGGCACCACCGACACCGACTACCGTGGCGACCCGGCCCGGTGCAGCGTGCTGCCTTCGGAGGTGGCTTACCTGTGCGAGGCCGCCAACCACTACCTGCGCGAGCCGATCACCCCGCAGGACGTGGTCTGGCAGTTCGCAGGGGTACGCCCGCTACTTGCCGATCCAGATCCGCGTGCAGCGAAGCTGAGCCGTGACTACCGCCTACAGTTGCAGTCCGGCCCGGCGCCCGCGCTGCATGTGCTGGGCGGCAAGCTGACCACGTACCGCGTGCTGGCCGAAGAAGCGCTGGACCTGCTGCGCCCCGCCCTGCCGCAGATGGGACCGGCATGGACGGCAACGGGCCACCCACTGCCGGGCAGCGACTGGGGCGACGCCACGCAGGCGTGCTCGCGCCTGCAGGCACTGGCACCGTGGCTGCCCGCAGAGATTGCGCGCCGCTGGGCCGGCGCCTACGGCAGCCGCAGCGCGGAGCTGCTGCACGGCCTGCGGGGTATGAACGATCTCGGCGAGGACTTTGGCGGCGGCCTGCATGCGCGGGAAGTGGCTTTCCTGCGCGACCACGAATGGGCGCGTAGCGCCGAGGACGTGCTGTGGCGGCGGAGCAAGCTGGGGCTGCGGCTGGATGCGGCGCAGGTGGCGCGGCTGCAGGCGTGGATGGGGGGTCGGATCCCTTTCCCAGGGAAAGGGCTCTGACCCCCGTATTGCCACGTGTGCCAACCAAGGTTGGCAGCTACCAGGGTGGCCGCGCGCGACGCGATCGATGCATTAGGATTTCCCCATCGCCACCGGAGACGCTGCATGACGCCCCGCTACGTGCTGGCCATCGACCAGGGCACCACCAGTTCGCGCGCGATCCTGTTCGACCGTGCTGGCGACATCGTCGGCAGTGCGCAGCGCGAGTTCGCGCAGATCTTCCCGCAACCCGGCTGGGTCGAGCATGACCCGCGCGAGATCCTCACCAGTGTCTATGCCACGCTGACCGAACTGCTCAGCCGCGAACAGATCGACCCGCGTCATATCGCCGCGCTGGGCATCACCAACCAGCGCGAGACCACCGTGGTCTGGGACCGCGCCACCGGCCAGCCGATCCACAATGCCATCGTCTGGCAGTCGCGGCAGAGCCATGCCATCTGCGAGCGACTGAAGTGCGACGGGCATGAGGCACTGGTCCGCGAACGCACCGGCCTGCTGATCGACGCCTATTTTTCCGCCACCAAGGTGCGCTGGATCCTCGACCACGTGGAAGGTGCGCAGCAACGCGCCGAGCGTGGCGAGCTGCTGTTCGGCACCATCGACAGCTGGCTGGTATGGAACCTCAGTGGCGGCCAGGCGCATGTGACCGACTACAGCAACGCCGCACGCACCCTGTTGTTCAACATCCACACGCTGGACTGGGATGACGACCTGCTGGCGCTGCTGGACATACCCCGCGCGATGCTGCCGCAGGTGCGCGATTCCAGCACGGTGTATGCGCACACCCGGCCGCAGTTCTTCTTCGACCACCCGATCCCGATCGCCGGCATCGCCGGAGACCAGCAGGCGGCGCTGTTCGGCCAGGCCTGCTTCCAGCCGGGCATGGTCAAGAACACCTATGGCACCGGCTGCTTCATGCTGATGCACACCGGCACGCAGGCGGTGCGCTCGCGCAACGGCCTGCTGACGACCATTGCCTGGGGCCTGGACGGGCGCGTGGAATATGCACTCGAAGGCTCGATCTTCATCGCCGGCTCGGTGGTGCAGTGGCTGCGTGACGGCCTGCGCATGATCGAGCGTGCCAGCGACAGCCAGGCACTGGCCGCGCAGGTGCCGGACAGCGGCGGCGCGTATCTGGTGCCGGCATTCGTCGGCCTGGGCGCGCCCTACTGGCGCAGCGATGTGCGCGGCGCGATGTTCGGCCTGACCCGTGGCACCCGCAAGGCACACTTCGTGCGTGCCGCGCTGGAGGCGATGGCCTACCAGACCCGCGACGTGCTTGATGCGATGCAGTCCGATGCGGGCATCGCGCTGACCGAACTGCGCGCCGACGGCGGTGCGATCGGCAACGACTTCCTGGCCGGCTTCCAGGCCGACATCCTTGGGGTGCCTCTGCTGCGGCCGCGGCTGACCGAGACCACCGCGCTGGGCGCGGCCTACCTGGCCGGTCTGGCCGTCGGGTTCTGGTCCAGCCGCGAGCAGATCGCCGCGCAATGGGGCCTGGACCGGCGCTTCGAGCCACAGATGGAAGTGGCGCGGCGCGAGAAACTCTATGCAGGCTGGCAGCAGGCCGTGGCGGCCACCCTCGCCTTCCACGTCGACTGAAGGTCGTGCCGGCCGCTGGCCGGCAACCCCATGATCCTTGGCGGCGTTTGCAGATTGCCGGCCAGCGGCCGGCACGACCGCATGGCCAGAACGCCCGGAGCGCCGGTCAGAACGCCGGCAGCACCGCGCCCTTGTACCTGGTCTCGATGAAAGCCTTCACCTGCGGGCTGGTCAGGGCCTTGGCCAGCTTCTGCACGCGGGCGTCGTCCTTGTTGTCCGGCCGCGCGACCAGGAAGTTCACGTACGGCGAGTCCTTGCTCTCGATCGCCAGTGCATCCTTGGTCGGGTTGAGGCCCGCATCCAGCGCGTAGTTGGTGTTGATCAGGGCCAGGTCGACCTGGTCCAGCACACGCGGCAGCATCGCCGAGTCCAGCTCGCGGAACTTCAGGTTCTTCGGGTTGGCAGTGATGTCACGCAGGGTCGACAGCGCGTTGGCCGGATCCTTCAGCTCGATCACGCCGGCCTTGTGCAGCAGGATCAGCGCGCGGCTGTTGTTGCTCGGGTCGTTCGGGATCACCACGTCGGCACCGTCGCGCAGCTCGGCCAGCGACTTGACCTTGCGCGAATAGGCACCGAACGGCTCGATATGCACGCCGATCACCTTCACCAGATCGGTCTTGCGATCGCGGTTGTAGGCATCCAGGTACGGCTCGGTCTGGAAGTAGTTGGCGTCCACCTGCTTCTGCACCAGCTGGTCGTTGGGCTGCACGTAGTCGTTGAACACGCGCACGTCCAGGTCCACGCCTTCCTGCTTGAGGATCGGCTTGACCACCTCAAGGATCTCGGCATGCGGCACGGCCGTGGCGGCCACCACCAGCTTCTGCGAGGGCTCGCCGGACTTGCCGCAGGCGGTCAGGGCCAGCGCAGCGGCGAGCAGGGGCAGCAACAGGGTCTTCTTCATGGGCGGAGGAGTTCTCGGGGGGAGTGTCAGGATTTTTCGTAGTTGCTCAGGGCCAGCTCGAGCAGCGCCTTGGCCTGCTCGCGCAGCATCACCGGCTCGACGATTTCGGCATCCGAGCCGTAGTGCAGCACGTCCATCAGCAGTTCGCGTGAGACGCTGTACGGCACCTTCAGTTCATAGCGGCCATCGGCCAGGAAGCGGCCCTGCTGCTTGGAGTGCCAATGCTCGTCGGCCACCCAGCGCGCGGCCTTGGCACTGAACAGGATGGTCGCCCAGCCCTTCGGCGCACCGGAGAAGATGCCGTAGCTGGCACCCAGCTGCTCGTCCAGCTCGCTGTCGGCGACGTCACGGGCAGTGCTGTCGACCACGCGCGCCTTGTGGATGCGGTCCACGGCGAAGCTGCGCAGGGCTTCGCGGTCATGGTCCCAGGCATCCAGGTACCAGTTGTCGCGGTAATGGGTCAGGCGCTGCGGCGAGACGGTGCGCTTGGTCGGCTCGTCGGTGGAACGGGCACGGTACTCGAACGCCAGCTGGCGGCGCTCCAGCACCGCCGAGGCCACGCTGCGGAAGCTGCCTTCATCGAACTTGCGGCCGCGGTGCGGGATTACCCGCACACGATCCACCGGCCAGTTGGAGACACCGGCCTGGGCAGCCAGCAGGCTCTCGATACGCTGCTGCAGCGGCGCCAGCACCGAGGACAGCACGCCGCCGCCGGTACGCGCCAGCAGGTGCTGCGAGGCCAGCAGGGCGTGCAGCTCCTCCGAGCTGAGCCACAGGCCAGGCAGTTCGAAGCGGTCGCTCTCGTCGGCCTGGTAGCGGAAGCCGGCCTCGCCGTCGCCCTCGATCGGTGCCATCAGCGCATCGCGCAGGAAGGCCAGGTCGCGGTAGACGGTGGCACGGGAACAACCGAGCTTGTCCTGCAGGGTCGCCACCGTCACCGGATAGCGCGCGGACTTGAGCAGACGATGCAGGGCGGTGATGCGTTCGTATCGGTCCATACCCCCGATTATGTCCGAGTCGCGGGTCTTGTGTGGGACGTTTGGGCTATCGTGGTCGCCCCCACCCCCATGGAATGCCCGATGCGCCGGTTGCCCGCCCTGTCCCTGCTGGCCTGCCTGCTGCTGGCTGCCTGCGATCGCGCACCGGCGCCGGCCAGGACCGAAGCCCCCGTGCCCGCGGCCAATCCGGCCCAGGCCGTACTGGGCGCCAGCCAACGCTTTGCGGCCCTGGGCAGTTTCCATGCCGAGCTGGAGGTGCTGGGCGCGCCGCAGCCGGTGCGCAGTGCCATGGACTTCGTCGCCCCCGACCGCTTCCGGGTGCAGACCCCGGGCGGGCCGCAGACGATCATTGGCGACACCATGTTCCTGCAGGCCGACGGTGCGATCCGCCAGGTTCCCACCCCGCCGGGCCTGCTGGAGCAGTGGCGCAATCCCTTGCCGGCCGACGCCCTGCCTGCCGAGCTGCAGGCCGAAGACCTGGGCAGCCAATCGCTGGATGGAGTCGAGACCCGCCACTACCGCCTGCGCGGCGCGCAGGCCGGCGAACGCCTGGAGTACTGGGTGGACGCCCAGGGCCTGCCACGGCAGATCGTGCGCAGCGGCAGCAGCAACGGCCGCAATTTCCAGCTGCGCCTGCGCTATTCGCGCTTCAACGACCCGGCATTGCGTATCGATCTGCCCTGAATAGGCGTCCGCGGCAACGTCTGCTGAAGCGCGCCTTGGATCGATTCTGACCGCCATCACGCTTCCAGTATCATCACCGGCTGTCAACCGCTTCGGAGAAGCCCCGATGTCCCTGCGCGTGTCCCTGCTGATCCCCCTGCTGCTGTGCGCGCCGCTCGCGTATGCACAGGATGCCTCCGAACTGGCGGCGATGTCTTCGCCGTGGAGCGGCAGTGGCGGCGAGCTCGGCTTCGCCTCGGCACGCGGCAACAGCAGCACCGAGAGCTTCAACGGCCGCCTGCGCCTGCGCTACACCGACGGCGACTGGGTACACAGCATGGACCTGGCCGGCCTGCGCTCCAGCTCCAAGGTAACCGAGACCCGCGACGACGGCACCACCACCCGCCGCAACAACACCACCGCCAACCGCTACACCGGCAGTGCCGGCAGCGCGCTGCAGCTGGGCGAGCACCGCCAGCTGACGGCCACGGTGCGTACCGAGCGCGACGACTTCGCCACCTACGACCGCCAGAGCTCGTTCGGTCTGGGTTACGGCACCCGCCTGTGGAACACCGAGCGCTTCTCGTTCGACGCGCAGATCGGCCCCGGTGTGCGCCGCACCCACAGCACCGAGGACGACCGCACCCGCACCGGCATGATCGGCCGCGGCCTGTTCGACATGAAGTACTCGCTGACCGACAACACCGACCTGGTCAACACCCTGCTGGTCGAATCCGGTTCGTACAACACCTTCGGCCAGAACGACTTCGGCGTGTCGGTGAGCATGAACGAGCACCTGGCGCTGAAGGCCGGCTGGCAGGCGCGTTACAACAGTGACGTGGCCGAGGACAAGCGCAAGACCGATACGCTGACCACGATGAACGTGGTCTACAAGTTCAAATAAGCAGAACGGGCGCCGAGGGCGCCCGTTCTTCTTCCGGTAGTGCCGGCCGCTGGCCGGCAACTGCATTCAACTGGGCACGAGGTTGCCGGCCAGCGGCCGGGACTACCCGCGGTGGCTCAGACGTTCAGCAGTTCGCCGGCGCCATCGTCCAGCAGCAGCTTCGCCACGCGCTGGCCCAGCGCTTCCGGATCACTGCCTGGGCCCACGGCTTCGGCGCGCACCGCACGGCCGTCGCTGGCGCTGCCAACCAGCCCCTGCAGGTGCAGGTCATCGCCCTGCCACTGCGCGATGGCCGCCACCGGCACGTGGCAGCTGCCATGCAACGCACGGTTCATCGCCCGCTCGGCTTCCACGCAGGCACGCGTGGCCGCGTCATCAAGCGGGGCGAACAACGCCATCAGCCGCGCATTGCCACCATCGCACTCCACCGCCACCGCGCCCTGCGCCGGGGCCGGCAACCACTGCGGCGGTTGCAGGCGCGCGACGATGCGCTCGCCCAGACCCAGACGCTCCAGGCCGGCCACGGCCAGCACGATGGCGTCGTAGCCACCGTTGTCGAGTTTGGCCAGCCGGGTGTTGACGTTACCGCGCAGGTCGAGCAGTTCCAGGTCCGGTCGCAGCGCGCGCAGCTGCGCCTGGCGACGCAGCGACGAGGTCCCGACCCGCGCACCGATCGGCAGCGCGTCCAGCGAGGCGTACAGGTTGGAGACGAAGCCATCGGCGGGATCGTGGCGGGTCAGCATTGCCGGCAACGCGAACGGCGGGTCCAGTTCCATCGGCACGTCCTTCAGCGAGTGCACCGCGCAGTCGGCCTCACCGCGCAGCATGGCCAGCTCCAGCTCCTTCAGGAACAGGCCCTTGCCACCGATGGCGGCCAGCGAACGGTCGAGCACTTCGTCGCCGCGGGTGCTCATCGGCACCAGTTCCACATGCAAGCCGGGATGGGCCTGGCGCAGGCGGTCGGCGACGTGTTCGCTCTGCCAGAGGGCGAGCGGGCTCTTGCGGGTGGCGATGCGGACGGTTTCCATCCGGTCATTATCGCGCCTTCGGCGCGGATACGGCCAACGGCGGAGCCCCTCGTGGCTGGCGGAGGGGTCGTGAAAGCAACAGCCGCGCTTGGCCGGACGGGGTGGGGTCACGGGGGACGCCGTGAATCCGTCCGTGGAGGCTTGGCCGCGGCATCCATGCCGCGGACACCCCCGCGACCCCACCCCGCCCGACCTCTGACAGCTTCAGTGCGCGTCAGCCACGGAAGATCAAAAGAAAAAAGCAGAAGCAAAAGCAACAGCCGACGGCTTCCGGGGTCAGATCCCTTTTCCGCAGGAAAAGGGATCTGACCCCTCTTTCCAAGCCGATAACAACAATGCTCTTGCTGTCCGATGCGTTGAAGAACGAGAGGGTTGGGCCGGGGTGGGGCGGCGGGACCGTTGGCGCCATGGATGGCGCCATCGAGCTACATGGATGTACTTGCAGCGTGTCCCGCCGCCCCACCCCGGCCCAACCCAGCACGTAGAAACAACGAGCCATGACCCGCTGTTGCTGTTGCTGTTGATTTCATAGCAGTCGCGGCCGCAGGCCGCGCGGGACCACTCACAGATGCCGCAGTTCCTGCTTCAGCGTCGCCACGCAGCGGCGGCTGACTTCCAGCGGCTGCTTGCCATGCCGCAGCACCGCCTGCACTTGACCACCCGTGCCTCGACGCAGCTCCACCAGCTCGTGGCGCGCCACCAGGCAGTTGCGATGGATGCGGATGAAGCGGCTGGCGAACTCTTCCTCCAGCGACTTCAGCGACTCCTCGATCAGGTCCTCGCCGCGCGCATGGTGCACCACCACGTACTTCTCTTCCGCCTGCAGGTAGTGGATGTCGTCCAGCGGGATCAGCCGCAGGCTGCCACGCAGGCGTGCGCACAGCATGCTGCGGGCCTGCTGCCCGCCGCTGTCCTGCGGCTGGCCGTCGCGGCCGGCCAGGAACGTGCGTGCACGTGCGATCGCTGCCGCCAGTCGCTCGGCACGCACCGGCTTCATCAGGTAATCGATGGCCGCCGCCTCGAACGCCGACAGCGCATGCGCGTCATAAGCCGTGCAGAACACCACCGCCGGGCGCGGCTCGAAGCTGGCCAGGTGGCGGGCGGCTTCCAGGCCGTCCAGCCCGGGCATGGCGATATCCAGCAGGACCAGGTCCGGCTGCAGCTCCGCGCACGCATGCAGGGCCTGCTCGCCGTTGCCGGCCTCGGCCACCACGTCCACCCCGTCCTGCGCCGCCAGCAGGCTGCGCAGGCGTTCCCGCGCCAGCGGTTCGTCATCGGCGATGACTACCCTCACGGTCGTCCCCTCACTGGATCGGCACTGTCACCTGGCAGGCATAGTAGCCCTCGCTCCAGCCAGCCGTCATCCGCGCGGCGGCGCCGAAGCGCCAGGCCAGCCGATGAGCGATGCTGTGCTGGGCATGGCCGGCACCGCGCGCCAGCGCCAACCCCGGCGCCTGCGGATCGGGCGCGGGATTGCGCACGCGGATCTGCAGCTCGTTGCCCTCGCGCACCAGCTGCAATTCGATGGTGCCGCCTTCGGGCAGCCGCGAAATGCCATGCAGCACTGCGTTTTCCACCAGCGGCTGCAGTACCAGCCTCGGCAGTGGCAGGTCCCACGGCAGCGGCTCATCGCGCTGCCAGCGCACCTGCAGACGCTCGCCGAGGCGCAGCGACTCTATCGACAGATAGCGCTCGGCCAGCTCGCATTCGTCACGCAGGGTGGAGTCGCCCTCGCCCGCGCCCAGGGCAGCACGGAACAGATCGGACAGATCCAGCACCGCGCGCTCGGCCACCGCCGGATCGCGATGCAGCAGGCTGGCGATCAGGTTCATGCTGTTGAACAGGAAGTGCGGCCGGATCCGCGCCTGCAGCGCGTCGGCCTGGGCACGCGCGTTGGCCTGCACCTGCGCGGCCCAGCGATCGCTCACATAGAAGTAGCGCAGGGCAAGTGCGGCGATCAGTGCCGTGGTTGCCGCACTGCCCAGGGTGAAGCGCCAGAAGCTGATGCCGCGGGCGAAGTTGTCGCCCAGCACCGCGTAGAGTGCATGCACGATGCCGGCACAGACCACGGCGATCAGGGTCGCCAGCGCGATCGCCGCGACAGCGCCCAGCACCTGCGGCAGCCTCGACAGTGCCTGCCGTAGGAGGCACAGGCTGGCGGTCACCGCCAGCGCCAGCCACAGCGCGAAGCCGCTGGCCGACAGCAGCTCGCCGAAGGTCCAGTGGCGGCTGCCATCGGGCGCCAGCGCCAGCACCACCACCACCAGCTGGGCCAGGCCGAGCATCGCCGCCAGCCGCGGCAGGCGGCACAGTTCCGGCATCCACGGCGATGTGCTGGCCGGGGGCATGGCTCAGGCAGCGCCCAACCGTTCCTGCAGCCAGTCACCCAGCGCCTGGATCTCTTCGGCGCAGACCTGGTGGGCCATCGGGTAGCTGTGCCACTCCACCTCCAGGCCCAGCGCCTGCAGGGCCTGCGCGCTGTGTACGGCCACCGCCTGCGGAATCACCGGGTCGCTGCTGCCATGGGCCATGAACACCGGCACCTGCACCGCACCGTCAACGCGCCTGGCGCTCTCGGCTTCCGGCAGGTAAGTGGACAGTGCGATCAGGCCGGCCAGTGGCGCGGTGCGCGCCAGCGCGGCGGTCAGGATGATCGCCCCGCCCTGCGAGAAGCCGGCCAGGAAGATCTTCTCCGGCGCGACGCCGCGCTCGATCTCACGTGCGATCAGCGCATCCAGCTGCAGCACCGACTCCTGCACGCCGGCCATGTCGGCACGCGACCGGAAGTCCATTCCGACGATGTCGTACCAGCCGCGCATCGGCACGCCGTTGTTGATCGTGATCGGCCGCACCGGTGCGTGCGGGAACACGAAGCGCAGCGCCGGCCAGTGCGGACGCACCAGTTCCGGCACGATCGGCGCGAAGTCGTGGCCGTCGGCGCCAAGCCCGTGCAGCCAGATTACCGACCACTGTGGCGAGGCGCCGGTTTCCTGTTCCACCGTTTGCAGCATGATGCGGCTCCTTCAAGTTCGAGCCGCATTATGCCGCTGGTGCAGGGCCATCAGTACAGCGGCGGTTGCTCGGCGGCTTCCCGGCGCAGCTGCGCGGCGCGCACCAGCACCGGTGGCGGAATGTTCTCTTCGGGGATGTCGAGCAGGCCGAGGCGATGCAGGAAGGCACCCGGGCCGCGCGAGGAGGTCAGCGCCACCACCGGAACGGCCAGCACCATGCCGATCACCACCGGCGCCATCCAGGCTGCCAGCGACGGCGACACCGCCCACGCCAGCACACCCATGAACGCACCAAACACACCCAGCCCGCCGTAGCCACGGATCAAGGCCATCCACGAGATGCCACCATCGTCACGCTGCTGTGCGTCCCAGCCGGAATCGCGGCCGGACAGCACTTCGGCCACGCCGCGCGACTGCACGTACATCACCACCGGTGCCATCAGTGCGGCCAGCACGGTCTCCACCAGCATCGACACGAACGCACGGATCGCACCGCCGCAACCGCGGCGGTCGACAGGGTCCAGCAGCATCGCCAGGTAGCCCAGCACCTTGGGCAGCAGCAACACCGCCATGGTGGCGGCGAACAGGCGCACCACCTGCTCCTCGTCCTGGGCCCGCCAGTACACGCTGGGTGACAGGTGCAGCAGGGCGTTGAAATCGATGCCTTCCTGGAACAGCGGGATCGCAATGCCGATCAGCATCAGCATCGCCCACATCGGCGCGGTGAAGTAATGGCCGATGCCGATCAGCATGTGGGTGCGGCTGATCCAGTGCAGGCCACGGCTGCCGACCACCTTGCCGTGCTGCAGGTTGCCCTGGCACCAGCGACGGTCGCGCACCAGCAGGTCGGTCAGGGTCGGCGGGCCTTCTTCGTAGCTGCCCCCCAGGTACGGCACCATGTGCGCGGCCCAGCCGCCACGGCGCATCAGCGCTGCTTCGACGAAATCGTGGCTGAGCACGTGGCCGCCGAACGGCTTGCGCCCCGGCAGCGCTGGCAAGCCGGCGTGGTCGGCGAAGGCACGGGTGCGGATGATGGCGTTGTGGCCCCAGTAGTTGCTCTCGGCGCCATGCCACCAGGCCACGCCACGGGCGATCACCGGGCCGTACACGCGACCGCCGAACTGCTGCATGCGTGCGAACAGGGTGCGGCCACCAATCACCGAGGGCAGGGTCTGGATCAGGCCGACATCGGCGTTGTGTTCCATGCCGGCCACCAGGCGCACGATGCTGTCGCCGGTCATCAGGCTGTCGGCGTCCAGGATCAGCATCTGCGGGTAAGCGCCACCGAAGCGGCGCACCCAGTCGGCGATGTTGCCGGCCTTGCGCCCGCTGTTGTCGCCACGGCGGCGGTAGAACAGCCGCGTCTGGCCGTCCGGCACGCGCTCGCGCAGTTCGGCGAATACCTGCTCCTCGGCGCGTGCGATGTCCTCGCGCCGGGTATCGCTGAGCACGAAGAAGTCGAAGCGTTCGAGCTGGCCGGTGGCGGCCACCGACTCGTAGATCGCCTGCAGGCCCGCCAGCAGTCGGCGCGGATCCTCGTTGTAGGTCGGCATCAGCAGCGCGGTGCGGCTGTGCACGGTCGGCAGCGGCTTGTCCGGGTCGATGCCAAGGCGATAGCCACGGTCGAACACGGCGGTCAGGAAGCCGGCCACGGCGCTGGCGAAGGACAGCGCGATCCAGGCAAACAGGCCGACGAACAGCACCAGCAGGCAGGCTTCCAGCACGCTGATGCCATTGGCCGACAGCACCCGCCACATCATGCGGGTGGCGATGGCGGTCATGGCCAGGGTGCCGCCGAAGATGTAGAACCGGCGCAGGCCGATCAGGCGTGGCGAGGTACGGTGCCGACGGACCTTCAGCTTGCCTTCGCGCAGGGTCTGTTCGGGCATCGGCAGCGGAGATTCGGCCGGCAGCAGCGCCCAACCGGCGTCGAGCCGGGGCGCATCCGCTTCCGCGTGGATGGTGTGACCCCCCATCACCGCTTACTCCCCACGATCGGCATGGCCGGCCGTCCCGGCCGGGCTGCATGCGCGAAGGTTCCCGGCGCGCCTTCCCGGCGCCCGCACTTGTCCTGGCTGTACCGGCCCTTGGCCGCACAGTCGCTGTCTGTCACTACCGGAACCCACACGATCTCCAACGGGGCGGAATCGAAAATGCGGCCCAGTCTAG
This sequence comes from Stenotrophomonas sp. YJH_SMC_6, assembly GCF_059371335.1. Taxonomy (NCBI): domain Bacteria; kingdom Pseudomonadati; phylum Pseudomonadota; class Gammaproteobacteria; order Lysobacterales; family Lysobacteraceae; genus Stenotrophomonas; species Stenotrophomonas sp. YJH_SMC_6. Next base: position 27,306 of record NZ_JCAFUM010000004.1, read on the forward strand.
GGCGCCGGATGTAAGCCGAGTGCGAAGGTCTACGCCGGGATTTATCCCCATTCAGCAAACAGCAGGCGATGGCGGACCGCGCAGCGGAATGTCGCTTCGTGGCACCGGGTACTGGATCGTAACAAACGCGAACGGTTATCATTTCATTAACCAGGCAGGTCGCCGTCTTCCGTACGGCCGAGACCCACCCAGCTGCGCCGGCCCGAACCGTGCGCCCTACGACCCATGGAAGGGGGCCTGCCTGCTTGTCTGCGTGTGCCCGCTGCTTCCATCCGGTCCCCCCTCATTCGATGGAAGCCGTCATGTCCCAGCCGTTCCGCTCCCGTTCCGCGCGCCTGCCGCGCACCCGCCTGGCCAGTGCCCTGGCCACCGCCTGCCTGCTGGCCCTGCCCGGCGTGGCCGCTGCAGAGGCCAGCGCCGATGCCTCCACCAAGGACCTGGATACCGTGGTGGTCACCGCCTCGGGCAACCAGCAATGGATCAAGGATGCGCCGGCCAGCATCAGCGTGATCAGCCGCGAGGACATCGCGCGCCAGCCGGTGCACGACCTGGCCACCCTGCTCAGCCGCGTGCCCGGCGTGACCGGTGGCCTCAGTGCGGTTGGCGAGCAGTCCAAGATCAAGCTGCGCGGCATGCCGTCGAACTACACGCTGGTGCTGGTGGACGGCAAGCGCATGGGCAGCTCGGCCTCGACCAACTACCGGCCGGACCTGGGCCGCCAGGACCTGAACTGGATCTCGCCCGACCAGATCGAGCGCATCGAAGTGGTGCGCGGACCGATGTCGTCGCTGTATGGCTCCGACGCCATGGGCGGCGTGATCAACATCATCACCCGGCGCATCGGTGATGACTGGAGCGGCAGCGCCACCCACAGCTATACCCGCCCGGGCGACGGCAAGCGCGGCGACACCCAGCAGATCGGTGCGACGTTCTCCGGCCCGCTCGGCGAGCGCTTCGGCCTGCGCATCGGTGCCAACAGCATGCGCCGCGATTCGGATCGCTCCAATGGTGGTGTCTACGGCAACGCGTATGCAGGCGAGAAGGACCGCAATGTCGATGCGCTGCTGCAGTGGAAACTGAGCGACGCGCAGGAACTGTCGCTCGAAGCCGGCCATGGCGTGCAGCAGGCCTTCATCGACGCTTCGCTGGAAAAGCAGGATGAAGGCGCCTGGGGTGCCAGCGAACTCAAGCGCAGCTCGCTGGCGCTCAACCACGATGGCAAGTGGAGCTTCGGCAATTCGAAGATCAGTGCGTACTGGACCGAGTACAGGAACGACATCGGTGCTACCGGCCGTTCCGAAGCCACCGATACGATCATCGAGGGCAGCCTGACCACGCCGTTCACCCTCGGCGTTGAACACCAGTTCGCCGTGGGCGGCCAGTGGAAGCGCCAGGAGCTGACCAACACCGACACCATCGGCCGCGCGCCGATCGACTATGCCGGCAATGCCGTCAGCGGCTCCGATCTGGAAGTGGATACCTGGGCCCTGTTCGTCGAAGACGAAGTGAAGCTGCACCGCACCCTGGCACTGACCCTGGGCGCGCGCCTGGACCACCATGAGACGTTCGGTGGCCACGTCAGCCCGCGCGCCTACCTGGTCTGGCATCCGGCCGAGCAATGGACCATCCGCGGTGGCGTTTCCAAGGGCTTCCGCGCCCCCAGCCTGACCGAGAACTCCGCCAGCGCCGCCACCCAGTCCGGTGGCCGTGGCTGCACCTCGCTGATTCCGCTGGGCTATACCCGCGGCGGCTGCTACATGGCCGGCAACCCGGACCTGGACCCGGAAACCAGCACCAACCGCGAAATCGGCATCAGCTTCGACAACGATCTGGTCGATGCCGGCCTGACCTACTTCCACACCGACTTCAGGAACAAGATCGAGTACGCACCGCTGGGCAGGTTCAACGGCATCTGGTGGACGCGGATGAGCAACGTGCAGCGCGCACGCACCAGCGGCATGGAAGGCAGCTTCAATGTCCGCTTCGGCGAGCACTGGCGCTGGCGCACCTCGGCGACATGGATGAAGGAAGCCAGGAACCTGACCACCGGCCGCAACCTGATCGATACCCCCGAATTCTCGGGCTATTCGTCGCTGGACTGGACGCCCGACGCGGTGTTTTCCAGCAGCCTGTCGGCGCAGTACACCGGCAGGCAGGCCGGCACGGCGACGACCTTCCTCAAGGCCTACACGCTGTATGACCTGACCGCCGCCTGGAACGTCAATGAGGTACTGACCCTGCGTGGCGGCGTCAGCAACCTGGCCGACAAGAAGCTGTATGCGGAAGGCTCCACCGATTACTTCGTGGCCGGGCGCAGCTACTTCCTCAGCATGACCGCGCGGTTCTGACCAAGAGCGTCCGCCGCGATCGCGCTGGCGACGGGCCAGCGCGATCGGCGGTGTTGCGGATTACTCGCTTTCCAATGCGGCGGCGGGCGCCGCGCTCTGCGTAGCCGCCGTGCGTGCACGGTCCATCGCCACCGCCAGTTGCTGGCGTGCGAGCAGCTGTTGTGCCTGCACCACTTCAGGTGTCGGCAGGAGCACCGGTCCCGGTGCGTTTTCCGGTGTAGCAGGTGTGGTCATGCAACCTCCATGGACATCCCGCCGCCGCACGGATTCAGCTGGTGCGGCAGCGGAACTGCGCACCCTATCCTAAAAACAAGGCGGGCGGGTGACGGTGCGCGCCCCTGCCGCAGCAGCCGGAACAAGGCAGGCGTCACATTTTTGACGGTGACGCTTGGATCCTGAATAGGACTTGTCCTATCATGAAAACGTTTTCTCACAGGGATGTCTCCCCCAATGAATACCACTGACCTGTCCCAGTTCAGCCCGAAGTGGCAGTTCCGCTTCAACTTCTTCCGCCAGCACGGCGCCCCCAAGAACCCCGGCTTCAAGCAGGCCTGGAAGGCGCTGTCCTTTGGTGACCGCCTGAAGATCAACCTGAACTTCTTCGCGTTGTTCTTCGGTGCCATCTACCTGCTGATTCTTGGCATGTGGCGCAAGGCACTGGTGGTGATCGGCATCAACATCGCGCTGGCCATCATCACCATGTTCCTTCCGGACGTCGTCGGGCGCATGCTGTTCATCGCCATGAACCTGCTGGTCGCCTCCAGCACCAACTACAGCTACTACCTGGAGAAGGTGGAAGGACGTACCAGCTGGAACCCGTTTGAAGGAATGTTCTGAGCCATCAGACCTGCGCAGGATGCGCGGCAAGGATGCAACCGACGCCCGGCCCCCGCCGGGCGTCTTCGTTTCCGGGATCAGGCCGCGCGGCGGGCCATGGCCTCCGGTTCGGCCTGCAGGCGGAAGCGCGAGACCGCCACGGCCAGCTGCTCGGCCTGCTCCTCCATAGCCCGCGCCGCGGCGCTGGCTTCCTCCACCAGCGCGGCATTCTGCTGGGTGGTCTCATCCATCTGCACCACGGTCTGGTTGACCTGCTCGATGCCGGCGGACTGTTCGCGCGACGCAGCCGAGATCTCGGCCATGATCTCGTTGACGCGCCCCACCTGGCCGACGATGGCCTGCATGGTACGGCCCGCACCGTGCACCAGCTGCGCACCGGCACCGACCTGCGCCACGGATGCGTCGATCAGTTCCTTGATCTCCTTCGCTGCGCCCGCCGAGCGTTGCGCCAGCGCGCGCACTTCGCTGGCGACCACCGCGAAGCCGCGGCCCTGCTCACCGGCCCGCGCCGCTTCCACCGCCGCATTCAACGCCAGGATGTTGGTCTGGAAGGCGATGCCGTCGATCACCGAAATGATCTCGGCGATGCGCTGCGAGGAGGCCTCGATCTGCTCCATGGTCTGCACCACCTGGTTGACCACTTCCCCGCCCTCGCTGGCAACGTCAGCGGCGGATGCTGCCAGGGTATTGGCCTGCAGCGCGTGGTCGGCGTTCTGGCGCACGGTGGAGGTCAGCTCCTCCATCGAGGCGGCGGTTTCTTCCAGGTTGGCGGCCTGCTGCTCGGTACGACGCGAGAGATCGCTGTTGCCCGCAGCGATCTCACCCGCCGCCAGGCGGATGCTGGCGGCCGACTGCTGGATCTGGCCGACGATCTGGGTCAACTGCTGCACGGTGCTGTTGGCATCGTCGCGCATCACCGCGAACACGCCATGGAAATCGCCGCGCATGCGTGCGCTGAGGTCGCCGGCGGCAATCGCGCGAAGCAGCGTCGAAAGCTCAGCCAGGTTGTGATCGCTGACCTGCATCATGATGTTGAGGGTCTCCACCATGCGGCGGAAATCGTGGTCGAAGCGCTGGGCATCACCGCGTACAGCGAAGTCGCCGGCCGCCGCGGCGGCGGCCAGCTGCTGGATCTGCTCGTTGATCGCGGCCAGGTTGCTCTTGGTGGTGGCCATCGCTGCGGTGAACACCGCCTTCTCGCCCGGCAGCGCTTCCATGTCCACGCTGAGGTCACCCACCGCGTAACGCTGCATCACCTCGACCAGGCGCTGGGTGACCGCATTGCTGGAAGCCACCAGCTGGTTGCTGTCGGCCACCATGCGGCCGTACTCGCCGGGGAAGGCAGTGGCGTCCATGCGGTAGCTCAGCTCGCCAGCATCGTGGCGGCGCGCCATTTCCGCCTGCGCCGCCATCACCGCCTGCAGCTGCCCGCGCATGCCCTGCATCGCGTCCAGCAGGCGGCCCACTTCATCGTTGCTGCGCGCAGGCAAGGTGCTGTCGAGCTTGCCGGCGGCGACGTCACCCGCCACCCGCACCGCTTCGGCCAACGGGCGGATCGCCAGGCGGCGCAGCAGCACGTAGACACCGGCACTCAGCGTCAGCGCGGCCACCACGCCCACCAGCAGCGTCAACCACAGCAGCTGGCGCGCCTCGGCCACGATCACCGCGTGCGGCATCACCACGCCCAGCGCGAAGCGCTGCGGGGCATTGCCCACGCGTAGCGGCACGTAGACGCGCACGTTGCCGGCTGCATCGGGCGTGAAGGCTTCGAACCGGCGGTCGGCGGCGATGTCGGCCAGCATGCTGCGGGTCAATGCGTCGGTGCGCGGCTTGCCGATCTCGGCGGCATTCGCCGAGGCGAGCACCACGCCGTTGGGCGAAAGCAGCTCGACGCGGCCTGCGCCCATCGGCGTCAGCGTCGCCAGGTGCTTCTGCAGCGCCGCCAGCGAGAAGTCGACGGTGAACACGCCGAGGAAGGTACCGTTCTCGACGATCGGCGAGCTCAGCGTGCTCATCAGCACCTGCTGGCCGGCGATGTCGTAGGCATAGGGTTCACTGACCTTGGGCAGCTTGTCGCGGCTGGGCACCACGTACCAGTCGGCCGAACCGTCGGCGGCTTCGGTGTAGTCGGTCATGGTCGACTGCTGCGGCTTGCCGTCATGCCAGGCCCAGTAGCTCATGTAGCGGCCGCTGGCATCATGCATCTCGGTATTGGCGAACTCGGCATCCTTGCCATCGAAGGCGTCGGCCTCCCACATGGTGCTCTTGCCCAGCCATTCCGGGTGGGTACGCAGCTGCTCACCGAGCACGGCCGCCAGGCTGGCGCGATCAGGCACGTCACCCCGCGCACGCTGGGCGAGCACGGCTTCGACCATGGCATCGTTGCTGGCGAACGCCGTGCCCAGGTCGGCGGCGACCTGGCGCGCTTCGGCGTTGGCCTCGCTGGTCATGGTCTGGCGCGAGGCATCGATCAGGCTGGCACTGGCCTGGCGATAGATCAGGAACGCCGTCAGGCCGAAGCACAGCAGCGCGATGACAGCGGTGCCCAGCATCAGCTTGTGGGCGATGCTGCCCGGACGGCGGGCAGCGGCGGAACGGGAAGAAGGCATGGAGGGGTCCGCAAGGCAGTTCAGGACGACCGGCACCGCGAGGGCACCGCGCAGGCGCGCGATCCGTCGCGCAGGCCACCGGCCGCCGGGACCCGCCCGGCGCAGGAAGCGCACCGGGTTAGCGGCCGCCTGCCAACGAGGTTGAGGCGACTGGTCTACACATTCCTGAATGCACTCAGGGACGGGACAGAAAGCCGTCCCGGCGTCCCCTATTCGGCCACCCGATCCTTGATCCACTCCGCGCGTGGCAACACCTCGATGCTGCCTGCGGCGTACTGCTGCAGCACAGCGTCCGGCCCGAAACGCGGTTGCCACCCCAGCTCCCTGCGGATGCGGGCGCTGTCGTAGACGCGGTCGACGCTCAGCGGCAACGGCCAGCCGCGGCGCTCGAACTCGGCCAGCAGCTGCGGTATGCGCCGGGCCAGTACATTGCGCGGCTGGGTGGCCAGTTCCAGGCAATCCTCGCGCCGGAACGGGGTTGCGGCGCAGGCGATGTAGCGGGCGAAGGCCGGCCCCTCATCCAGCAGCAGCGCGGCATGGGCACTGGCCACGTCACGGGCGTCGATCCCACGATGCAACCGGAACATCGCCATCCGTTCCGGCGGTTCCGGGAAGCAGCGCCCCATCCGCAGCACGCGCACCCCGAAGTCCGGTGCGGCGGCAGCTTCAGCCAGGGCCTCGGCCTGCAGCTTGCTGCGATGGTAGATCGTTCGCGGCAGCGGCTCGGTATCCTCATCGATCCAGCGGCATCCCCCTGCCACCACCGCGTGGCCGTACAGCGCGGTGGTACTGGTCAACACGAACCGCCGTGCGCCTGCCTCGCGCGCGGCCTGCAGCAGGTGCGCAGTCGCGTCCACGTTGATCTGCTGGAACACCGCGTCCGGTACCAGGCCGACGTGTGGCGCATGCAGGGCCGCGGTATGGATGACCGCGTCGACGCCCTGCACCGCGCGCACGACGGCTTGATGATCGGTGACATCGGCAATGATGCGCGTGGTGGCAAACGGACTGCGGTCCAGACCCACCACTTCATGGGCAGCCGCCAGCGCGCCGAAGATCGCGCGCCCGATCCGCCCGGAACTGCCGGTCAACAGAATCTTCATTGAGTCCATTCGCTCGAAGCGCCCGGGAACTACCGGGATGCTTCGATTCTAGGCATGCAACGGAACATCTGCGATAGGACGACCGCGCAACTGTGCGTTCATCTTGACGACTTCGGCGGAGCCAGCAGTTGACGCGCGATGGAGAGTGGATCGTCGCCGCCTGCCGCGTGGGGCGCGACACCGGTCCGTTCGCCGTTGCCACCGGTGCACAGTCTGATCGGTTGCCGGTCCGGAACGTTTATCTGATAGCCATCGGGCAGCAGCACAGGATCATCAAACATATGTGCGGCACCGCCACTGCGGCCGCCGGCGTTGCCGCACATCCGAGGGCCGCAGTGAATACGCGACGAATTCGGCCGCCGGGCCGGCTGCGTGATCATCCCGGTGCGCAGGGCGCGTGAAAACCGGGGCGAAGATGGCGACCTGGACTTAGCGTGCGATGGCCAAGCATGGACGCCGTCGTCCACGAAGGCGGCGTCCACACTGCAGGAGATTTCACATGACTGAGCAGAACCCGCGCAGCTCCAACCGGGGCTTCGCCTCGATGGACCAGGACAAACAGCGCGCGATCGCCGCCAAGGGCGGGCGCGCGGCACATGCCTCCGGCAATGCGCACGAATTCAGTCCGGCCGAAGCACGTGTCGCAGGCCGCAAGGGCGGCGAAGCGATCAGCCGCGACCGCCAGCACATGGCCACGATCGGACGCGAAGGTGGACACGCACGCCACGCCAACGCGCGCCAGCAGCAACAACAGCCTCAGGCGATCGAACGCACGACAGAGGACCCGCAACGCCAGCAGGGCTGAATGCTGCGCGTCAAGCCGATGAACGCTGCCGATGCAGCCCAAGCGCCGCAAGCAGGGCCAGCGCACCCGCCACCGCCATCGCCCAACCGAACCCGCTGGCCATCGCACTGCGGTACCAGGTCAGCACCTGCGGCGTGGCGTGCATCGAGCCCGGGTGCAGGATCAGTTCACGCGCCTGCGCAACAAGCCGCTGCTGCCCTGCGGCCTGTGCGCAGGCGGCGAACTGCTGTACGGCACGCTTGCCCATCAAGCTGCCCATCAGCGCGATGCCCAGGCTCATGCCTGCCTGGCGCAGCGCGTTCATCGTGGCTGACGCGATACCTGCGCGTTCGGCCGGTGCGTTGGCCATGATCGCCATGCCGGTCGCCGGCACCGCCAGCCCCATTCCAATGCCAAGCAGCATCAGCACGGCAGTGGCATAAGCGCGCGAAGTAGCCGCTTCGAACGTGGCCATTGCGCACAGCGCCACACCGGCCAGGACGTAGCCCAGCACCAGCGCGGCATGCAGCCCGAGGCGGGCAACCAGGCGCCCGAACAACAGCGAGACAACACCCATCAACAGGAACTGGGGAGCCAGCTGCGAGCCTGCCAGCGCGGCGCTGTGCCCCTGTGCCTGCTGGAAGAACAGCGACAGGAAGAACAGGCTCGCATAGGCGGTGAAGCCCAGCACGAACGAGGCCAGGTTGAGCATGCGGAAGCGACCGTCGGCAAACAGGTCCAGCGGCAGCAGTGGGCGTGCCACCCGCCGCTCGACGATGCCGAACAGGATCAGCCCCGCAGTTGCGGCGCCCAGCGCCAGAAGCGTCACCGGGGCCAGCAGGCCCTGCTCGCCGATCGCGATCAGGCCATAGCACAGTGCGCCCAGCGCGCCGATACTGAGCAGCTGCCCGGCCGGATCCAGCGCGGCGTGCTGCGGGTGCCGTCGCTCGGCGATGCCCCAGGCGCCAAGCACAAACGCCAGCAGCCCCAAAGGCAGGTTGATCAGGAAGATGCTGGGCCAGCCGGCCCGCTGCACCAGCGCACCGCCCAGCAACGGGCCAAGCACCAGGGCAAGCGCGCTGAAGGCGGACCAGCCACCGATCACGCGTGCACGCTGGCCCGGATCGGGAAATGCGTGACTCAGGATCGGCATCGCACTGGGAATCAACAGCGCACCTGCCACGCCCTGCACCGCGCGCCCGGCGACCAGGGTCGAAAGGTCCTTGGCGCAGGCGCACAGCAGCGAGCCCATGGTGAAGGTGGCGACGCTCAGCAGCCACATCCGCCGATGACCGTAGCGATCCCCCAACGGACCGGCCGACAGCATCAGCGCCGACAGTGCGATCGCATAGGCGTTGATCACCCATTGCAGGCCCGCCATGTCGGTCTGCAGCGCCTGCTGCAGGGTTGGCAGGGCCACGTTGACGATGCTGATGTCCAGCGAAGCGAGGAATGTACCGAGGTAGGCCGCCAGCACCAGGGCGGGCCGTTGGAGGCGTCTCATGCGTGGATCCGGGGGGAGGATGTGCGCGCATCCTATCGACTGACTGACCGTCGGTCAATGACTGGCGGTCAGTCAGTGCGAAGGGGCAGCTAGAATGGCGTCCGTCACACCCGGATACCGCCCACCATGCAGACCCCAGCTGTCGCCAGGCCTCGCACCAAGCCCGCCGAAACCCGCCAGGAGGAACTGATGGACGCCGCGCAGGCGTTGTTCCTTTCGCAGGGTGTGGACGCCACCACCATCAGCGACATCGTCGCCGCGGCCGACGTGGCCAAGGGCACTTTCTATACCTATTTCGCCTCCCGCACCGAGATCCTGCAGGCGCTGGCGCAGCGCTACACGCGGCAGTTCATGGACGAGGTCGAGCAGGCAGTGCAGCAGCACCCTGCCGGTGATGGCGCAGCGCGCCTGCGCGCCTGGATCCGCGCCAACATCGAGATCTACGCGCGCACCCACGCGTTGCATGACGTGGTGTACGCCAACCATCACCACCACCAGCGGGGCAATGCCGAGCGCAATGCGATCCAGCAGCAGCTGCTGGGCATCCTGGAAGCGGGCAACGCAGCCGGACTGTGGCAGCTGCCTGCTCCACAGGTCACCGCCTCGTTGATCTATGCCGGCGTGCACGGTGCCACCGACGACCTGATCGCCACACCCGCACAGGATGCCGATGCCTTCATCGCCGCTGTGGAAGCGGATTGCCTGCGCATGGTCGGCGTTCCGGCAGCGCCGACGCGCAGCGGCAGACGCCGCTGAAGGAACGCTTCCCGCTCAGGTGTGGGCGAGAATGTTCAACAGCCGCCCGAACGGGTCGCGGACGAAGAAACGACGCACTCCCCAAGGCTCGTCGGCAGGGCCATACTCCAGCGGGATGCCGGCCGCGTGCATGCGCTCCAGCACCTGCTGCAGGTCGTCCACTTCGATCGACAGATCGGGCACCGCGGTGCCGGAACCTCCTTCGCTGGCAAAGCTCACCTGCGCCAGCGCACTGCCCTGCCCGCCATGGGTGACGATCCAGCCATGATCCATCACCACCGGCATGCCCAGCAGCCCGCCATAGAACGCTGCGGCACGCGCCGGGTCGGGCGTGGCGATGTTGGCGACAATGCGTCTGACGGCCATGTGCAGCGGCTCCGGTGCGATTTCCCATCCTCGCCGCTGCGTGCATGGCCCGCAAGCGGGCTCGGGCCAGATGACCGCATCGCCATCTGAGGCGATCGCTGGAACAGAAGAGCCCCGTTGATGACGGGGCTCCGCGTACGGCTCAAACGGCGCGACTCACACGCCCATGCACAGATCGACCACGCAGGTGTTGTACGCCTGCTGGCATTCACCGGCATCGGTGCCACTGGCCAGGCACATCTGATAAGCCCGCCAGCACGGCTGGTCGCAGGGCTCGACCGGCCCTGCCACTGCCACCGAACCGGTACACGCCAACGCGAATACCGCCACTGCGATCACCTTCCTGACAACACGCATCGCCATCACTCCTTGATAAGCCTGGTGAGCCCAGGCCGGCCCACGTTAGCGAGGACACGGGGAGACGAAGTGAAGCCCACTGTCACGCACACTTAACCTGTTCACAATTTTCCTTTCACATGCATGGGGGATGTCGCCACGGATTGGCGTTAACGGCCTTGTTGCCCGTCCACCAAGGAAGTTGCCCGATGAATCACCCGCTGCACGGCCGTTCGTCCCACTCCCGCTCCCCGCTGCACAGCCGCCTCGCGCTGGCCGTGTCCAGCTCTCTGTTGCTTGCCGCTGCCGCGCCCGCCATGGCCGGCGAGGCGCTCGACGCATGGCAGCAACAGCGCCAGCTGCAGGCGGCGTGGGCACAGCCCGCCGTCAGCGCGCCTGCAGCATCGACGGCCGCCACGCCCGCGGCAACCGCCACCGCCCTGCTCGGCATTCCGGGCGATGCCGCCAGCTGGCGCAGCGATGAATTCAACGCCGACTGGGGCCTGGGTGCGATGGGGGCCGACCACGCGTATGCCCGCGGCCTGACCGGCAAGGGCGTGCGCCTGGCGCTGTTCGACACCGGCTCGGCACTGGCTCACCCCGAATTCGCCGGCCGCAACACCTCCAGCATCACCATCGGCCCGAACTGTGCGTCACCGGGAACCGTCGGCGGTACCGGCGCGTGCAGCCAGACACAGGGTGATCAACCGGGTATCAACTACTACACGCTCGGCGCGGGCGTGCCTGCTTCCCTGCAGGCCAACATCATTGCCGCAGGCCGTGAATGGGGTTTCCGCTATGCCGATCACGGCACGCATGTCCTCGGAACCATTGGCGCCAACCGCAATGGCACGGGGATGCACGGCGTCGCCTTCGGTGCCGATCTGACGACCGCCCGTGTATTTGGTGACACTTACTACGAATGGAGGCGCCAGGCGAGCGGAGGCTACCTGCCTGAAGCCGTGGAACGGACGGATCCCGATGGTGCCGCAAGGCTGGACATGTACGCGCAGCTGCAGGCACAAGGCGTGCGTGCCATCAATCACAGCTGGGGCATCTCCACCCGCAACATGACCGTGGCCGCACTGGATGCCCAGTACGCACGCATCGGTGCCGGCTACGACGTATACGGAAGCATCTACAAGGACAGTGCAAACGCGCCCGCTTCGCAGTTGATCCAGGTCTGGTCGGCCGGCAATGGCAGCGGCGCCGTCGCCGGTATCACCGCGGCCCTGCCGCGCTGGAAGCCGGAGATCGAGCCCTACTGGCTGGCCGTCGCCAACGTTCGCCAGCCCAATACAGCCAATGGTGAAACCGACTACGTGATCAACGCAGGCTCGAGCATCTGTGGCGCTGCCGCCAACTGGTGCATTTCCGCACCCGGCACGGCAATCCTCAGCACCATCGTTTCCGGTGACATCCAGGGGCGGCTGGAGAAGACCGCAGACTACGTCCGTCTTCTCATCGACAGCCAGAATCCCACGTACGACTACGGCCTGAAGACCGGCACGTCCATGGCCGCCCCCCATATCACCGGCGCACTCGGCCTGTTGATGGAGCGCTTCCCCTACCTGGACAACGCCCAGGTGCGCGACGTCCTGCTGACCACCGCGCGCGACCTCGGTGCGGCAGGCGTCGACCCGATCTACGGCTGGGGCATGGTTGACCTGCGCAGGGCCATCGAGGGCTATGGCTCGCTGCGCGTGGATACCAACGTGGTGATGAACCAGAGGGCCGGCGGCCTGAAGGTGTGGGAAGGCGATGCCTGGGACGACTGGACCAATGACATCGGCGGCCCCGGCACGCTGACCAAATCCGGCATCGGTTGGCTGCGCCTGAGCGGCGACAACAGCTTCAACGGCGCGGTGCTGCGCGAGGGCACGCTGGAGTTGAACGGCAGCAACACCCTCACCTCGGCGGTCGATGTGCAAGGCGGCCGGTTCCTGCTCAACGGCAGCCTGGTCTCCACCGCACTCACCACCGCCGGTGGCGTCAGCACGGTCAGCGCCAGCGGCGTTCTGAAGGACGGGAACCTGACCGTCAATGGCGGCGTGGTGTCCTTCAATGGCATGCAGACCGGCGGCACCACCACGGTCGGCAGCAACGGCCTGCTGAAGGGTATCGGCACGTTGGGCAGCACCCGAGTGGACGGCACCATCGCGCCCGGCAATTCGATCGGCACGCTGACCATCAACGGCGACTACGTGCAGGGCGCGACCGGCGTCTACGCCGCCGAACTCGCGCCTGGCGGGCGCAGCGACCAGTTGCACGTGACCGGTACTGCCACCCTCGGCGGCACGCTGGTCGCGTTGCCGGAACCAGGCATCTACTATCTCGGCGAGCAGTTCAACTTCATCCGCGCCGACGGTGGCATCAACGGCCAGTTCGCGAAAACCGACTTCAGCGCGTTCTCGCCGTTCCTGCAGTTCAGCCTCGCCTACGGAGCCAATGGCACCCGCATCGACGTGGCACGCGGTGCCTCGCTGGCCAGCGCCGCCACCACCCCGAACCAGCGCGCGGTGGCCGCCGCGGCGGACCTGCTGGCAATCAACCAGGGCCTGCCCAAGCCGCTGACCCAGCTGTTCCCGCAGCAGGTCGGCGGCGTGCTCGACGGCCTCAGCGGCGAACTGCACGCAGCCACGCCGCTCACACTGGTGGAAGGCAGCCGCTACGTACGCGATGCCGCGCTGTCCCGCCGTGCAGGTGCAGTCGCGCCAGGCGCCGATGCGGGCGACGCCACCGGCGCCTGGGTGCAGGCTCTGGGCGGCAACAGCAGGCTGGACGGCAACAGCAACACCGCCCGCACCGAAGCCAACAGCAACGGCCTGCTGGCCGGTATCGACCACGAGTTCTCTGGCTGGCAGGTCGGCGTGCTGGCTGGCACCGGCCGCACCGACGTCAAGCAGCAGGCGCTTCGTGCCAAGTCGAAGATCGACAACACCCACTTCGGTGCATATGCCAGTCACAACTGGGGCGGCCTCGGCCTGCGTGGCGGCGTCGCCTGGAGCAAGCACAAGGTGAAGAGCACCCGCGATGTCGACTTCGCAGGGTTCAGCGACAGCCTGAGCGCCCGCTACAACGCGCATACCCGCCAGGCCTTCATCGAAGCCGGCTACCGCTTTGGTGGCCCAGAGGCCGGGCTGGAACCCTACCTGCAGGTCGCGCGCGTAGAGGTGGACCTCAAGCCGATCAACGAGCGCGGTGGTGCAGCCGCCCTGCACGGCAAGGTGGATGACACCGGCACCACGATCGCCACCGCGGGCCTGCGCTTCGACAAGGGCCTGAAGGCATCGTTCCAGCAGGACAGCTGGCTGCACCTGCGTGGTGGCGTGGGCTATCGCCGTGCCTCGGGTGACCGCAGCCAGCTGGCCGACCTCGCATTCGCCAACAGCAGCACCACCTTCGTGGTCGAAGGCGCCCCGATTGCCGACAGCGCCGTGGTGGCCGAGCTGGGGCTGTCGGCTTGGCTGACCCCGCGCCAGCAGCTGGAGCTGGGTTACAGCGGCCAGTACGGCAGTGAAAGCCGCGACCACAGCGCCAACATGCGCTGGTCGGTTCGCTTCTAGACGCGTGTTCTCCTGACGGTTTGGGGCGGCCTCAGGGCCGCCCCTTTTTTATCCACGCCCCAGGGCTGTGCGCGATACCCCAGGATCATCGCGTCCTGGATCCATCCGTGGCAGATCAAGCGCGAATGGTGACCGACTGAAGCCCGGTCGCCCAACCATTGCAACCGGTGGAATTCAAGACCTCAAGCCGGACCTTCTTCCCCGATGTCAGCGCCGCCAGTGCCGCCGCATACGCTTCCTTTGCGCCCGGCATGGACATATCGATGGTGAAGATGTCCGTACTGCAGAGGTCCATGCTCGAAACGTGCACGTACACGACTCCCGCGGTGCCCCCAATGTACGGACGCAGCGAAAGGATCGTCAGATTGTCGCCGGACGGCTCCGCCTTCAGTGGTGCAGACAAGCACAAGGCCAACGTCAAGGCCAACCCCGCTCCCAACCTCCTGCGGAAGCCCGGCGTCGCGTCACTCATCATCATGTAGTTCCCCTGTGGATTCAGACATCAGGCCTCAGGCATCGTCACGGCCCTCAGCTGCATTACTCCGGAGGTGCAGCCGTCGACACGCAATCCGACACGCAGCTTGTTCTGCCAGGCGATGAGCAGCATCGAGACCATCTCCCTCTGCATCGGATGATCATTGAGGAGAATGAAGCGATTGCCACCCCCACAATCCGAGCCCGCTGGAAGCACACCTTGCGTCACCAGGTAGAACCCTTCCCCGCCCCAGCCAGTTGCGACGGATACGATCCGATGGCCTTCCAGATTGTAAGGCTCAGCATTTGCCGTTGAGGCCAGGCCAGTTCCCAGCACTGCCACCACCGCCAGCAGGACCTTGCCGCCGATGGCGCCACGCGGGCGCGATACAGCACGTACTCCAGCCATGTTCTTCCTTCCCCTGTCATGAATAACCGGTTGACGGTGCACTGCGGCCGGTGCAGCCCGCTACGCTCAGCCCAGCAGCAGCTGGTACAGCAGGGGCACGATGTCACCCTGCGGACGCTGGACATGCGAGACATCGGACACCGGCGTGCAGCTCCCCGTGGCGCCACAGGCAAGCACGCGATACGCATAGCTGGTGGCAGGGCGTGCGGCCGACGTCCAGTTCGCGGCGTTGCCTTCGTAGACCGTGGTCCAGGTCACCCCGTCCACGCTTTCCTCGACGACGTAGCGGACGGCAGAGGCCACAGGCGACCACCCAACGAAGTCCTTCGCGGCCGGCGAACGCCGCATCGGCACCGCTGCCTTGGCGACCAGGCTTCCGCCCAGGGTGATGTAATCGGTCCGTTTGTCCTCGCGCTCGCTCGCCTGGTAGCGGAGGACGCCGGCGTGGTCGTACATCGAGGTGATCCGTCCGAACGATGAATCTGTCTGTGTGCGGCGACCGTCAGCGTCGTAACGGTAGCTCTCGGAACCTGCCGCCGCACGCAGCCGGTTGCCGAAGTCGAAGGCGAACGGCTGCCCGTTCTTCGCCCGCAGATTGCCCTGCGCATCGTAGGCCAGGCCGACCACGGTTGACCCTCCGCAACCGTTGACCTTCACGTTGGTCAAGCGCCAGGCGTTGTCATAGCAGTAGTGATGGTCACGGTCGAGAATCGTCACCCGCGTGAGGTTGTCCAACGCGTCATAGCTGTAGCTCGCCGAGCCGAACATGGGCGAGGAAGCCGAAACGAGCCGATCCAGCGCGTCATAGCCCAGATTGCGGTTGCCACGCTGGTTGCGGCCCGTGGCACCGTCAGTAATTGCCATCACATTGCCGACCGCATCGTAGTCGTAGCCGTCGCTGAGGATCCGGGTTGCGCCAAGCGTGTCCTGGCTTTCATCCGGCAACTGGCGCGCGTTCTGCACCATCGTGTGGACAATACCGTTGCCATAGGTGAACTGACGAATCGCCCCATTGGGGTAATAGACCACGCCAGCGGCGTAGGAGCCCGCCTGCCCGGCCTGTCCCAGTGCGTTGGGCGCATACGCGACCACGTTGCCGGAGGGATAGCGATGCGCGGACAGGTTGCCCAGTGCGTCGTAGGCATACCCCATCGCCAGCGCTTCGCCATCGGTGGGGCTTTGCACCTCACCGATGAGCAGCCCGCGACGGTTGTACGCATAGCTGTTGTGCGTCTCCACCCCGGCGTTCAACGTTGTGACCTGCTTGACCAGGCCATCGGGCCAGTAGCTCCAGCGCTGGTTGCCATTGCCGTCGGGGAACTGCAGTGATGCGAGCCGGTTGCGTGCGTCATAGGAACGCACCACCCGGCGCCCGCTCGCCGCGGCACTGTCCTGGTTGCAGTTGCCTGCATCGGACAGGTCCAACCCCTGCGCGCTTCCCACCGGGTTCGATGCGGCGTCGTAGTCAATTACGGTGGCGCCGGTTTCCGGTTTGATCGTCTTGCACAACCGCTGCGCCGCATCGTAGACATAGCGCCGGGTCGACGTCACCGAGCCATTGCTGGCCCTGCGGGTGATCGACGTCGGCTTGCCGAAGACGTCCCGCGGGATATCCAGCACGGCTCCCTCTGCCAGTTCGATACGTACCGGCCAGTCAAGCTTCGCGGCATCTGCACCGGTGTAGGTCACGACGGTCGGGATACCCCTGGCATTGGTCGTGCGCACGCGCCGCCCCGGCAGGTACTCGGTTGTGCTGATCAGCGCGCCAATCTCGGAATCCTGGCTGACCTGGACCACCCGCCCAAGTGCGTCGTACGTCGTACGGACGCCAGTTCCGGCGTCCTGGACCGTACCGACCCCCGCGACAGGATAGGACTGGAAGGTGACCCGCCCCTCCGTGTCATAGGCGGTCACCGAGGCCCGCTGCGTGCCGGCTTCATTGCCCGCGTCGTACTCGCGCACCAGCAATGGGCGCCACAGCGCATCGTAGTAGGTGACCTTGCGCGCATTGCCGGTGCTGACCGTCTGCCGCCAATGACCGGCAGGAATGCCGTACTCGGCGCCGCCCACCTGGGCAAACTGTGTCGTGGTGGACGCCCAGTCCACCGTATCGCCGTCGGGGTAGTCGACCAGCGACATGCGCCCCATCGCGTCGTAGTCGTAACGCGTGGTGTTGCCCCGGCCATCGGTGATCCAGCGTATCCAGCCATTGTCATCCACGCCGGCAGACTGGGTCGAACCATCCGCATACTGGATGTTCCCGGGGATGCCGCGCTTCCAGCCGGACAGGCTCACCGTATTGCCACGCCCATCCACCACGGCGCGAACGGTACCGTCGCTGTTGTAGTGAATGGTCTGCTGGAGCTGGCCGAAGGCATGGATCCGCTGGGGCTTCGCGGTGGCCGGGTCATAATCCACCTGGGACTCGGTCCGGCCCGTGTCCTGGTTGACCGACGTCCGGACCTGGCCAAGCACCCACTTCGATAGATCATCGTGATAGGTGATGACGTTGGTCTTGCTGTAGGACTGCGCCCCCGCACTTCCCACAACCGTGCCCAGCAACATCATCGCGGAAAGTGCATTGACTCGACGCATCGTCAGTGGGCCTGTTCGCAATGGATGGCGATGGGACAACCAGGATCAGGCAACGGAAAGACCGGCGAAGCGCACATCACAGCAAACCGCGCACACGCACAAAGCCGGACGCGACTGCATCCGGTTGGCGATTGACGTTGATGCTGGACGAAGCCCCCTTCGTCATGCCGCGCCTGTTCCCTGGACTCGGCCAAGTATAACCATGGAAACGGGGCCGGACGCCCGATCCTTCGCAGCCCTGCCGGGCTGCGAAGGTTCCCGGGCCATGACGCGCCTCCGGGGCTCGACGGCCGCGATCGGCCGCCCGGCGCGGGACGTCAGGCAGCCTTCATGGCGTGCTTGCGTGCCCGCATGACGTTGTGGCACTCCTGCACATCCGGCAGCAGCTGGGTCACTTCCTGGCGCACCGCGGGCGGCAGATCGTTGTCCTGCAGCACATCCTTGAACGCGCCCAGCAGGCGGTCTTCGGATTCTTCCAGTTCGGCCACGTAGCCGTAGTTGGTATCACCAAACGCGGCGCGCACCTTGCCGTAGAACTGCTGCATCGAACCGACCATGGTGCCGTGCTCGGCCGGCTTGCCGCCGCTGGCGGCGACCGAACCACTCAGCGCCGCGACGATCCGCGCCTTGACCCCGGCGATACGGGTGAACAGTGCCGACAGTTCGGCATCCTTTACCTTCGTTGCGGCTTCCTCATAGAAGGACTTGCCATCACGCGCGATCTCGATCAGGTCGTTGAGGCGATGTTCGATGGTGGACTGGGTGCTCATGGCGTCGCTCCTGTGTGCTCGAAAGTCAGTGGAGAATGACAGCGCGTCGGCACTGCCTTCGACCTCACTATCACCGTCCTCGTGTGCCGGCCGGGTGAGTACGAATTGATGTACACATCACCATGCGGAACACGTGCTGACTTCTTCATTGCCGGCATCATTGAATGTTCACGGAAAACAAGCATGCGATGCCTGCCTCACCATGGCGCGATGACGATGATCACACTGATCAGCAGCGCAATCGCCAGAATCACCAGCAGCACATGCCATTGCTTCCAGCTGGGTTTCGGCTTGCCAGGCGTATTCATCGGCGGCCTCCTGTGTATGCCGGGAAAGGAGCTGCCAGACTGAAGCGAAACGACATTGCACAACGTCGACGCGACGTGCACTCCCCGTGCAGGACAGCGGCCAAGGGCGCGCGAAGATAACGCGTCCATAACGCAGTTCAAATGTGAGCGGGATGTTAGGTTCCTCTCGATTCCGGGTAACGGAATGCAGACCGGTCGTAGCGCCGCGCGCATTGCGACCACACAACGGATTTGGAGAGAGAAACAATGCACTACAAATACACTCTGCTTTCGGCAGGGATCGGCGCCGTGTTGGCTGCCGTTTTCTCGCCGGCTGCCAATGCACAGGACGACGCTGCGAAGTCTCCGAAGAACCTGGACCGCATCCAGGTGACGGGATCGGCGATACGCAGCGTGGATGTGGAAACCCAGCAGCCGGTGCTTGCCATCTCGCGCAAGATGATCGAGCAGCAGGGCTTCACCACCATCGCCGACGTCCTGCAGAACCTCACGTCGGCCGGCGCACCAGCGCTCTCGCGTTCGCGCACGCTGTCGTCCGGCGAAGACGTCGGCGGCAGCTACGCAAACATCCGCAACCTCGGCGCCACC
Organism: Stenotrophomonas sp. YJH_SMC_6; assembly: GCF_059371335.1. Classification (NCBI taxonomy): domain Bacteria; kingdom Pseudomonadati; phylum Pseudomonadota; class Gammaproteobacteria; order Lysobacterales; family Lysobacteraceae; genus Stenotrophomonas; species Stenotrophomonas sp. YJH_SMC_6. The sequence continues at coordinate 46,659 of NZ_JCAFUM010000004.1, forward strand.
CGCACCCTGGTGCTGGTGAACGGCAAGCGCCTGGGCGCCAGCACCAGCGGCCTGCAGGACCTGAGCCAGATTCCAATGAGCGCGGTCGAGCGCATCGACGTGCTCAAGGATGGCGCCTCGGTGCTCTACGGATCCGACGCCATCGCCGGCGTCATCAACATCATTACCCGCAAGAGCGTCGAGGGGCTGGAGCTTTCGGCGCAGCATGGCCAGTTCAGCCAGGGCGACGGCAAGGACAGCACGTTCTCGCTCGTTACCGGCGCGCGCGGCGAGCGAGGTGGCTACACCTTGGCCCTGGAATACCAGAAGGCCGACCCGGTGTTCGCCCGCGACCGCTGGTTCTCCAAGCATGGTGGTGCGGGGCCGGGTTATCCGCGCGCGGGCTGGAGCGACCTCAGCCAGAACGGCTCCTGGTGTGACCCGGCGCTTTACGACTGTGCCACCGGAAATTCCGTGTTCAAGACACTCAATCGTGGTGGCGACCCGAAGAACCCGAACGATTACCATCCGATCACGCCGGCCGAGTATTCCAACGGCAACGAGCAGATGCATGTGCAGACCGGCATCGAGCGCCGGTCGCTGTTCCTCAGCTCCGACTATGCACTGAGTGACCAGATCACCTTCACCACCGATATCGGCTACAACGAGCGCATCTCGGACCAGCAGATTGCCGGCTACCCCTACGAATCGACCAAGTTCGGGACGCCGCTGGCCGGCAACAGTGCGTTCAATCCGGTCGGCCATGACATCGCCTTCAACCGCCGCCTGTGGGAGCTTCCGCGCACGACCGAAAGCAAGCTGAAGTCGCTGCGCGTGGCACCGACGCTGTCGGGCTACTTCGAACTGGCCAGCAAAACGTTCGACTGGGAGGTGGGCGCGCTGTTCAACCGCAACGAGGTGACCAAGACCGGCCGTGGTGACATGAGCCTGATCGCCTCGCGCCAAGCGCTGGGACAGTCCTTTGTTGATGGCAACGGTGTAGCACGCTGTGGCAGCGCAGGTGCACCGATCGCCGGCTGCCTGGCCTGGAATCCGCTGCTGCCGTACGGCGTTGCTGGCGCCGGCTCGCTTGCCGACCCGGAACTGCAGCGCTTCCTGTTCCCCACGTTCACCGATACCGGCATCACCAAGACCCGAAGCTACTTCGCCAACATCTCCGGCCCGGTGCTGGAACTGCCGGCGGGCGAGCTCTCGGTGGCGATGGGCTACCAGTACCGCAAGGAAGAAGGACGCTACGTTCCCGACGCCTTTGCCCAGTCGCGCCAGAGCACTGCACTGGGGGCACAGACCACTGCAGGCGGTTACAGCCTCAATGAAGTCTTCGCCGAAGTGAATGTGCCGGTGCTGCGTGACCTTCCGTTCGCCAAGGAGCTGACCGTCAACGTTGCGGCACGCTATTCCGACTACAGCAACTTCGGCAGCACCACCAACACCAAGGCCAGCTTCGCCTGGCGCCCGGTCGAGGAGCTGATGGTCCGCGGCACCTTCGCCGAGGGCTTCCGTGCTCCCAGCATCTCCGACCTGTATGGCGGCCTGGGCACCAGCTTCGAAACCTACGTGGACCCCTGCGGCATCGGCGCCACCAACAGCGTCAACGGCAACGCGGCCTGCAACGCCGCCGGTGTTCCGCGTGGCTACGAGCAGCTGGCCCAGGGCCTGAAGCCCTGCACCAGCTACCCGTGCGCCACCCCGAACGAGTTCACCACGGGCTCGAACCCGAACCTGCGCCCGGAAGAGTCCAAGAGCAAGACCGTCGGTGTGGTCTGGAGCCCGCGCTGGGTCAACGGTCTGGACATCAACCTGGACTGGTACAGCTACAAGATCACCAACATGATCATCGAGGACAACGTCGATCGCATCCTCCGTGACTGCTACGTGCTGGGCAATGCCTCGCGCTGCGGCAGCGTCAAGCGTGCCGCTGATGGCCACATCACCAGCATGTTCTACGGCCTGACCAACCTCGGCGCGATGAAGACCGAGGGGTGGGACCTGGGCATCCGTTACCGCCTGCCGGAGTACGCGTTCGGTCGCTTCACCCTTGACCTGCAGAACAGCTACGTCTCCAAGTACGACGAGGAGAAGCAGAACTCGGCCGGTGACACCATCATGGACGGTCGTATTGGACGCCCTGGGGTGTTCCGCCTGCGGTCCAATCTCGGCGTCAACTGGCAGCTGGGCAACCTCTCGGCCCAGTACACGGTCCGCTACTACTCCGGGATGATGGAAGGCTGCATGCCAAACCGGCCCTGCACCGCGCCCGAACGCATCGCCAACGGCGAACCGGATGCCGTGCGCAGGGTCGGCTCGAATGCGTTCCACGACATCCAGGTCAGCTACAGGCTGCCCTGGGATGGCACCGTGGCAGTGGGCTCGAACAATGTGTTCGACCATCGCGGCCCGATCATGTTCTCCAAGCCGGAGAGTTCCTTCCCCTACTACGGCGGCTTCGACATCGGCCGCACGGTGTACGTGAAGTACTCGCAGCGCTTCTGACCGTAGCGTCCGTGCACGTGGCCGGCGGAAGGGGAGTTCCGCCGGCCACGCCGCACACAACCTCCACCCAATCTCCACGCTACTTCGACCCAATCTCCAACATCCGCGGCAACACTGGCGCAACGGCAGCAGATGGAGCAGGCAAGCGAGGAGCGCCCGCGTGGCATCCACCTCGCCCGACCTCTCCGGATTCACCACTGAATGCGATGGACCACCCCCTCCCCGCTGCGGGGATGAGGCTGGTCCAAGGGAAGCAAGCGATGACAACGGCAGTACACAGTGGCTTGACCGATCTGGTCATGGATGCGCAGCGCTACCTGCGCCGGATCCTGCCCGGCCTGGCCTCGGTGGTCGGCCCCGTGGCTGCGGCACGCTTCATCCCGCAGACCATGGCCTCGCGCTATCACATCGCCGAGCTGACCCTCTATGGTGAAACGCCGGCGATGCTGGCAGTTCCACGCGTCCCGGGCGAATCCAGCAGCCGCGTCATCCAGGATGTGAAAGTGCTGCGCTCAGCGGCAAAGGCCATGGTGCTGTATGTCTCGCCGTACCTCACCCCCACCCAGCGCAGGTTCCTGGTCGAGAACCATATCGACTTCGTGGTACCGCACAACCAGCTGTACGCCCCCAGCCTGGCGATCGAATTCCGCGATGCGCCCGACCACGAGAAGAAGGCGATTTCGCTGCTGCCTTCGGCGCAGGCCGTGCTCATCCACGTACTCCTGTCCGGCCAGGCACGCTGGTGGTCGCCGCGTGAGGTCAGCCGTGCTGCCGGATACACCTCGATGACCGCGTCGAGGCTCTCCGCTGAACTGGTCGGTCGCGGACTGGCCGAACGCTCCACCGGCGGACGCGAACGCTTCCTGAGACTCGCCGGCAGCCGCGGCGAGGTCTGGGCGAGAGCGCAGCCGTTCCTGCGCTCCCCCGTGCTGAAGGAAGTGGAGGTCTGCTGGAAACAGGTCGCCGACGTTCTGGCCCGACATGCTCAATCCGCCCCCCAGGCAGGGACGGAAGCAATGCTTGCGGTGCCGTCGAAAGACCACGGCATCACGCGCGCCCTGTACATCGATGCCTGGCGGAAGCTGGGGGCACTGCCTGCAGCCGGCCCCGACTGCACGCGCAGCGGAACGTTGCAGATATGGTCGTATCCGCCTGCCTTCACCGGTAGCGGTGACCGCGTGGACCCGCTGTCGCTGTACCTGAGCCTGCAGGGCAAGCGCGGCTACGACGCCGACGCGCTGGAGCAGGAGGTGGAGCAGGCGCTGTGCGGGACGACACGCCACGGCTGAGGTCCGCGCGGGTCCGGCCCGACCGCGTCAGGACGCTTCGCCCCCACTCGCCATCGTCGCGCGCTTCGCTGCGTACTCGGCGAAGACCACACCGGATACCGCCAGCACGCCCCCCGCCAGTACCCAGCCACTGAGCGATTCGCCCAGCAACAGCACGGCCAGTGCGGCGGTCACGATCGGCACCAGGTTGAAGAAGCCGGAGACACGCGCTGCGCCCAACCGTGACAATCCGGTCATCCAGGTCAGCGGGGCCAGGATCGACGCGCATACTGCCGCAAACCCGATGCAGCCGACCGCAGTGAGATTGTTCACCCCGGTACCGACCAGCAGCTGCACCGGCAACAGGATCAGCGACGCGGCCGTGGCCTGCAGGAACAACGATTCCAGCACCGACAGCGGAATCTTCCAGCGCTGCATCAGCACGTTGTAGGCGGCGAAGGCCAACGCACCGATCAGCATGATCGCATCACCACGGTTCAGGCCCTGGGCGGCCAGTCGCGCCAGGTCGCCCTGCGAGACCACCGCCACCACGCCGACAGTGGAAATCACCGCACCGGCAATGGAGGTACCGCGCACCGGATGCCCCATGAACACGCGCGACAACGCCAGTGCAATCAGTGGAATCAACGCCTGGATCACGCCCATGTTGGTGGCCGAGGTGAAGTGCGCCGCATAGTACGCAAGGCACTGGTACATCACCCCGCCCAGGCACCCCAGCAGCAGGAAGCGGCCAAGGTTGGCACGCACGATCTGCAGGTTGTTGCGCAGCCGCGGCAGCGCGAAGGGCAACAGGACAATGGCCGCCATCAGCCAGCGGAAGAAACCAATATCGATGGGACCGACCGCGCCCGAGGCCAGCTTGGTCACGATGGTATTCGCGCCCCACAGCAGGCAGGCAAGGATTGGGAAGAGGTAGTTCAAGAGCGTGGGTGTACGTGGGGGAATGGCCAGCGTACGCTTGGCGCATATCGAGGACATCCTGAAAATGCGTCACTCCGACCCCGGGTTGCGGCAACCGATGGAGCCCATCCCCACCTTCCGCCAGCTGCCCGGTCCGGTGTACTTCCGGCAGGGTGCGATGGAGCCCACCGACTGGGGCACGCACAGCCATCCTTGGGGCCAGTTCAACTTCGTCGCACAAGGGGTGATGGAGATGAAGATCGACGGCGAGTGGATGGTGTCCCCACCCCATTACGCGATCTGGATCCCACCGGGAATGCCCCACTATTCGCGCAACCGGTCGCGGCTGGCCTATCGCTCGGCCTACCTGTCGCCGGCGTTGTCACGCCGCCTGCCCGAGCGTTGCAGTGCGCTGGAAGTCAGCCCATTGCTGCGCGAGCTGCTGCACGAGCTGGCGCGACAGGGCGCGACCGATCCGCGGACGCCGGCCCAGCGGCGCATGGCCGCCGTGGTGATCGACCAGATCCTCAATGCCGCAGTGCTGCCCAGCTTCCTGCCGATCGCCAGCAGCGATGCCCTGAAACAGGTGATGGCGTACATCGAGAAGCACCTGTCGGCAGCCGAGTCGGTCGCCGATATCGCGCAGCGGCATCATATGAGCGTACGCAAGCTGGAGCGCATGGCGCGCAGCGAGCTGGGCATGTCACTCGGTGACTGGCGCGGTCGGGTGAAGTTCGTGCGTGCCACCGAAGCGCTGTGCACACGCCGGCCGATCAGCCGGATTGCCGAGGAGCTGGGCTACTCCGGCGTCAGCGCCTTCGCAGAGATGTTCAAGCGGCACGCACAGTGCACGCCGGACCAGTACCGGAAACTGCATCGGGCGGGGTGAAGAGCGCATCGAGGGATGTCGATTTCCGTCCTCGTCGTTCGTCGGAACAGAAGAGACAGGCCTTCCCGCCTGCAGGAGCGCCGCGATGTCCCCCATCCTCACCGCCTTTGCCACCTCCCCCGACCGCGGCCAGGGCCTGGCCCGTGACATGCGCGTGCGCTGGGCGCTGGAGGAACTGGGCGTGCCCTATGACGTGCAGCTGCTGACCTTCGCCGAAATGAAGCAACCTGCCCACCTGGCGCGGAATCCCTTCGGACAGATTCCCACCTGGCAGGAGGGCGACCAGGTCCTGTTCGAATCCGGCGCGATCGTCCTGCACCTGGCCGAACAGCATGCCGGCCTGCTCCCCGTTGGTCCGGATGCGCGAATGCGCGCAGTCATGTGGGTGTTCGCCGCGTTGAATACGGTGGAGCCACCCATCGTCGAGCGCTCGATGGCCTGGGTGCTGGAGCGCGAACAGCCCTGGTATGCACAGCGATTGGTGATGCTGGACGAGCGCGTGCGGATGCGTCTCTCACAACTGTCCGCGTGGTTGGGCGCGGCAGCGTGGCTGGACGGCGGGTTCAGCGTGGGCGACCTGATGATGGTCTCGGTACTGCTGCGCCTGAAGAGCAGCGGCCTGCTCGACGAGTACCCGCTGCTTGTGGCCTATGTGGCACGGGCGACGCAGCGTCCCGCCTATCAGCGCGCGTTTGCTGCGCAGTTGGCGGTATTCCAGAACGGGTAGTTCCACGCCATGGGTGGAAACACTCAGCGCAGGCTGCGCCGGCAGGCGGCCTGCACCAGCATCAGCTGCGCTACCAGGATCATCATCGCGCAGCCTGACAGCAGCCACGGGTCGATGTACCACTGCGCGTTGAAACTGAAATCACCGGCGGAAATGCGCTTCCAGCCGTTGAAGTGCTGCATCGCTGCAACCACGAACGCGAAGCCGCCCGCTGTGTACGACAACCAGGGCACGATGAGGCTCCCCGGCCGCGCGAACAATATCAGCACGCCCAGCACACCGATGACAGTGCGTTGTACGCGGCAGTATGGGCAGACATAGGCCATCCCGCTCCATTCCACCGCCCAGGCCAACAGGCTGACCAGCACGGCCACGCCTGCGGCTGTGTACAGGACTTTCGGCGTGATCGTCATGCCACCCTCGTGTGCCATCCGGTGCTCCTTGGTTGAAAGACCCGGGCAGGGTAGCAGTGCTGCAGCCTCATCCCTTCTTGATGACAGTCCGCTTGCCGATGGTGCTGGTCTTGCCAGCGGTCGGCCTGGCCAAGCCAGGAATCAGGAAATCGGTGGCCTTGTGGCCCATCGAGACCTTGGACGCCAACCAGCGCGGCATGCGCCCGCGACCGGTCCAGGTCAGGCGCTTGTATTCCGGGTCGCGATACTTGGGCGCGACTTTGCCGGATTTACGGCGGGTGGGTTTGCGGGCGGGCGCAGGTGTTTCCGAGGCTTCGCCACCGAAGAGTTCTTCGAGGGTGTAGCCGGCTTCGGCCGCGGCAGCCTTCAACATCCGCCGCACCGCGCTGGCCGGACGGCGGCTGGAAATGAGCTGTTTCCGCTGTTCAGCGGCAACCACCAAGGCGCCCAGCTCCCGAAGGCTGAGCGATTCAATATCGATCGTCATGGTGGAAAGGTGTCCTGCGGCCGGCCAGCTGTCAAGCCGCCTTGCCCGGTACGTAGACACGGGCTTCACTGCCGGTGGGCTCCGATCGCCTTCGGCAGCCATCTCCGAGGACTTCGACGTGAGCAACTCATCGCATTCGCTCGCCTACCTGCTTGCGCGCATCCTGCTGATGGCACTGTTCCTGGTGTCCGGCATCGGCAAGCTCGGCGACCTCAGCGGTACCCAGGGCTACATGGAATCGATGGGGGTACCCGGCATCCTGCTGTGGCCTACCATCGCCTTTGAGATCGGCAGCGGCCTGTGCATCCTGCTGGGCTCCCAGACCCGGCTGGTATCGATCGTGCTGGCAGGCTTCAGCCTGGTCACCGCCTTCATCTTCCACCACAACGTTGCCGACCCGACCCAGCAGATCATGTTCCTGAAGAACCTGGGGCTTGCCGGTGGCTTCCTGCTGCTGGCCTGCACCGGGGCGGGGCGCTACAGCATCGATGGGCGTGGGCGGCGCGGATGAGCACGCGGCATGCCGCCATCATCCCCGGCCCACGGGCTGGACGCGCTGCAGACGCAGGTTGCGCCATGTCGGCTGGGAGCTGCGGAAATCCACCGCTTCGCCATCGCTGGTGAACAGCAGGCCTGGCTCCACTTCAGTGACCAGGCGGATGCCATCGATGTACAGCCAGCCCTGTCGCTGCTCCAGCACAACGGACATCGCCGGTTTCCCCCATTGGTCGATGCGATAGCGCCCCAGCCAGGGTCGCCAATGGGACGCCTGCGGCCCTGTGGCCCCATCGATGGGATCGTTCTGGTCCAGGCCATCCTCGCCGTTCGTACATTCCAGGTGCGCCGGCAGCCTCTCCGTCGCCGCATGGTAACGGTACGTCGCAACCTCTCCATCGGTGTCCGTGGTGAACAGCTGGTCGCTGTCGATGGCCGCAAACCGTCTGCCCACAGCTTGCGCCCCACGATGCAGTTGCAGTTCACCGCTTCCGGCAACCACGATCTTCGCCTTGCCGCTGCGCCCTATCCAGTCTCCCGCCATCCGCTGCATCTGGTCCTGGTTCAACCTGATCGGCGCCAGGGACGATAGCGGCACACGCGGCTGACGGGGCCCGAAACGCGCCGACAGCAATTGGTCGAGCAGACGCTCGCCGATGCCGTACCCCGCGGACGTCGCGCGGTTGAACATCGCGGCAAATCCAGCGTTGGCCTGCCTGCAGTAGGTGAACACGCACCCGAATCCGAATCCTCCGCCGCGATGGTGCAGCAGCCGCACCGGTGTACCACCGTAGAGGCGTTCGCTGCGCATTACACCGAGCCCGTAGTCACCGCCCAGGCCGAAACCATGCATCTCTTCCCAGAGACGGGGCTCAAGCAACTGCTGCGCGCCGGATTCTTCGCCGCCGAGAAGGAAGCCAAGATACTTCGCCATGTCGGCGGCACTGGTCCAGACGCCTCCCGACACCACCAGCGGTGTCACTGGCGGCACCTGCGCATGGCCCTCCTGGGTTCCCAGTGCCCGACCATTGCTTGCCAGGTAGACCGACGCATCGGCCGTACTGTCGTGCATTCCCAGCGGCTCGAAGATCCGGCGTTGCAGCCAGGCCGGATAGCCAATGCCCGCAACCTGCTCAAGGACATGACCGGCAAGGTCGAAGCCCAGGTTGGAATAGCGATAGCGCGTACCCACCGGAAAGCGCAGCCATGTCTGCGAGATGCTGCGGACGTGCGCATCAAAGCCCGGTGACGCCGGTTCGTAATTGTTGCCCAGCGGCGCCTCGTGCGTGAATCCCGCGCGGTTGGCAAGCAGCAGGCGCAGGGTGATGCGCTCCTGCGGGGAATGCTCGAAGCGACTGCGCACGGTGAACGACGGCAGATAGCGGGTAATGGGCGCATCCAGATCAAGAATGCCGTCCTGCACGGCCAACAGCACCGCCACCGCCGCGAAATTCTTCGAGGTGGACTGGATGCTGAACATCGTGCTGGCGTCCGCGGCCGCGCTACCCTGGCCTGATACGTGACCGAAGCCTTCAGTCCAGCGCACCTGCCCGCCTTCGACCAGGCAGACGGCAGCGGCACCGATGCCGCTGCCTTTCATGGCGGAGCGGATCACGCCGCGTTCCGCGTCGATCAGGCTCCCGGTGGTGACGGTTGGCTGCGCCACCGTGGCAGCGCCGGTGGGCAGGAGCGTGGCCGCCGGAACAGCCGCGGCATTGGCCAGGAAGGTGCGACGACTGAGCGTACCAGGCATCAGATCACTCCACTTCGGGATGCCGCCATCTTCCCGCCAGCAGAAATGGCGGGGCATGTGTCATTCGGCACAGAGTGCGGTGATCGACGGTGCTGCGCCTTCGCCGGCCGAGCAGTCCTCAGCCCGGAGGGTCCGGCAAGCGGATTCCCTGCGCCGAAACAAAGGCGCGGGACTCGTTCCAATAGGCCTGTGGCGGTTCCCGCAACTCTGGTCGCGCCCAGTAATCGTCGCCATTCAATACGCTCATCACATGACGCCAGCCATCACGCGGATCATGAACCTGAAATCGACCGCGATGATGGCGCGGATGATACGCGTAGTGGCCGAGCGCCTCCTGGCGCGCTTCATCCGGCGAACGACCCGTCTGATGGACCAGCGTCCATGCACGCATGTGGCGCGCATGCGCGAGCGCGCCAAGGTACTCGTCCTCATCCAGCAGTGGGACCCGCTCACTGCGGGCCAGGCACAGTGCGTCCGATTCGGCTTCGTAGTCCAGCGATGGCTGCGCCAGTTCCGGGCGCCGGTGCCAATAACCTTCCCCCGCCACCTGCAGCATCGCCCAATGCCAGGGCTCGTCGTGGAAGATCAGCGCGTGTTCGTAATCGCGGCCGGGGCTCTGGTCGGGATAGCGTTGGCGTGCCTGTTCAAGTGCCAGCGCCTCGGGCACCTGTCCATAGTGGACCAGGCACCAGGCAAACAGGTGCCGGCTGTCTTCGATTTCGTTGGTGAAGTCTTCCACCGGGGTATCGGTGCTGGCCATGGTCGATCCCTGTGTGCGGATCAGATGGTACCGACGCTGCAGGTCGCGTTGGGGAGCGATGAGACCTGCGACCGGTCAGGCGAGGTCGGTTGGGGCCCACCAGCACTCACATTGACAGTGTACACAATTGATTTATAAAGACATCAAGGATCATTCCCTTGAGATTTGACTCACATTTTGACTCACTTTAGTTGGGCCTGTGAGTTGCCTTCGAACCCAGAAACCAACGGACTAATTGACTGCTTTTCTACACGTCCGTCCAGGGCCCCAGCGGTCCCGCAATGGCCACAGCCGTATCGTCCGTCATCAGCCAGGTGCATGCCATATGCGTTAGCATCCTGATGCGCCACTGGGGAGCATCACGCTTGCGGACGAGGAGATCGAGTTCAACCCGAACTGGCTCATGCACATGTGGCCCTCTCAATGATCGGTTCCCATTGCGGGCGCACCTTTAACGCGAATGTCCGGCCCGAAAACCGGATCTACCCTCCCCGCCCAGACAAGCCTCAAGTGGGCGGGCGTGAGATCTCGTCCACTTTTGGCGCGCCCTTGAGGCAGTGGCCAGCACTTCTCCCAGATCCCGCTCTTCAGGACACTACCGAATCAACGCAGGATCAGCCTGGACGGTAACAGACGGCGGGGATGCCCCTTCCCCCTTGCACTCCATTGCGCAGGACTGGTCAAAGCATCAGTATTCGCAGACGACAACGGGAAGGAGCATGGATGTGCTGAAGATTCCAAAGAAGGTCTCGGACAGATGGCCGACAACGGTAAGGTCGCTGGTATCGGTCGCCGTTTCCCATAAGACCAAAGATGTGTCTGAAGCCGATACCGTGACCCTGGTCAAGGACATGCTTGCCGACATCTTCGGTTACGACAAGTACAACGAACTGACTAGCGAGCAGCAGATCAGGGGAACGTTCTGCGACCTAGCGGTAAAGATCGATGGCAAGATCAGAGTTCTGATCGAAGTGAAAGCAGCAGCAATCTCGCTAAACGAGACACATCTGCGCCAGGCCATCAACTATGGCGCCCACGAGGGCATCGAGTGGATCGTGCTCACCAATGCGCTGGAGTGGCGCCTCTATAGAATCAAGTTCGGCCAACCCATTGAGTACGAGCTCGTCTCATCGTTCTGCATAGCGGATGTCAACCTAAAGAACGAAGAAGACCAGCGTAAATTGTTCCTGCTCTGCAGAGAAGGGATCACCTCTGACGCGATGGGCCTGTATCACCAGCACATCTCGGTGCTCAATAAGTTCACGGTAGCGCAGGTTGTTCTCGGAGAGCCGGTCGTTTCTGTCATCCGCCGAGAGCTTCGCCGTCTGTTCCCGGAACTGAAGATCGAGTCGGAGGCAGTTGTTGAGCTTCTCAACAATGAGATTCTGAAGCGTGAGGTCCTGGACGGAGAGAAGGTGAAGGATGCCCAGCAGCGCATACGCCGGGCAGTCTCCAAGAATGCTAAAGCGCAGGCGAAGAAGGCTCCCTCACTCGACGCTGCGCAGGAGCCCGCAGTGAGCTAGATCCCGGAGTCGCGATCGGGCACCCACCCTCGCGCCGAAGAGCTGACAAGGAGGGGCGACCGCTCACGGGAGGCCGCCCACCTAGCCGACGCTCGGGAGCTGAGTGCCTGCAACGGCCTCTCTCGACCGGCCCCACTCAGATCGGCCCCAGATCCTTCACGACCGCTTGGCCGTGCTGCAGAAATCCGATCAGCATGTGACCACCCGCTACCGTGCGGCCCATTTTCCCATTGAGGTAGGCTGCCTGAGGCCGGCCGGCAGCCATCAGTTCTGCCTTCGCCATGCTTCCCGGCACTCCGTGCAACGGCTCGCCGGGAGATGCCAGTTGTCCACTGATCGGTTGCACCACAGTAGGGCGCTGACTGTCGCTCTTGGCATAGGCGGTAGCCATCATGCGGCTATTTTTGCCCCCCCCAAGATGAGTTCTGTACCAAGATGCTCGATCGGCAAGCCCGCCTCGGCCGCTGCCCTCTCGTAATTTGGCCAGAGTTGATCAATGACCAGGCCCAGCTCAGCCATGAGCTGCTCCATAGTGAAGTCAGCTCGAAAACTGGCCTGCAAGAGCGAGCTCGTAGATCCGAAGGAAGAACTGCGTGGATCCACGCGCGGTGAGCACCAGGTTGTGCTGGGGGATCAGCAGCAGCTTCGCACCTCTATTCAAACAGCTGTCCATCAAGGTCCGCTAAGACCCGGACCGACTTGGACTTTTTTGCTGCGCATCGAGATATGCGAGAAGGGAATATTAGCAGCACGCTGCTGGTTTGATCCGGCACCAGTGGCTATGCCGCAATGCGCAGTGGCATTTCGACGTGAAATGCGCGATCCCAGCCTATTTGATGGAATCCTGGCAGCGGGCCTCCCAAGTAGCGAGAAGGAAGGTAGCCAGCGCTCCCGATAGGTTCACGGCAAGCTCTGCGTGACGCGGCGCTGGTCTGGAACCTATCTTGCCTTTCCCGTGCGCATCGCTAAGGCGATTACGAAGCGCCCCCAGCCCCTCGACAACCGATGTGCAACCTCCAAGCACCTGCTTGAAAACCGGCTCAGTGTGTTGGGATGGGGCCAGGTTTAGCACTTCGGCAGTGGCCCTATACAACTTCGGAAGATCTGCGCCATCGTCGTAATCAGTGCCAGACTTATCTAGGATGTGTTTGCATACCGACTCGATCAATGTCCGAGCAGATGTAATTGCACCTTCTGGATCGGTCGCGCGGCGTTCCAACGCTTTTGTCCATGCCGATTGAACATGCAAAGCGTCCACGGCACTCAGCCTGTCTGCAAAGATGTGGTCGGCCGGTGAGATGGAAGCGCGCTCAAGCGTCTCCAGAATAGGACGGAACGTGTCCCATATGAGCTGCCTGCGTTCCGCGTAGGTTGGAAGCTCGAACTTGATGAACTGCCAGAACTGATCGAGGTTGCGACAGGTCCGCACAAAGCGCGGGGTCAGTGCCTCCACCAACGCATTATTCATCAACGAGTTGCGTAGGCTTGCATACTCTTGATTGCTCTCGCTGCCTCCGGTGGCATGCGAGATCAAAAGGTTCTGTAACGCTTCGGCCTGGTCAAACGATTCGTTCATGCTACTCACCGGTATTTACATCGGACAAACACAGCCACCTGTGCCAATTTCGCGCCTTGGCGCTCGCTGCGAACACATCTAGAGAGGCAGATACTGAGGCCACCACGACACATTGACAAGTTGGAATAACGAAGTGGCTAGATGGAAACCTAGCCATCGCTAGGCGCTTGCTCAGTCCTGTTTCCGCTTTCGGCCAGAAGCGGACATTGGCCTGCTAGTTCTCGGATGGCGGTTTAGCCGCCCCGTCAGGCTCTCGGAGCCCGGCTCGGATTTCCTTCGCGACCCGCTTGGCCGATTCTGGCCAACCAAGCTCCATGGCCCCCACGCAGCCCCAGCAATCTCCGCCGCAGTCGGCAGAGAGCAGATCGGCAGAGACGTCAAGCTTTCGACCGCAAATGTTGCACCGGTTGCTGATCATCGACGTGTTCCTCATCAGAGAACCGAGCTGCTAGGGAGACTGACGTCAGCTTCCGGCCAAAAGCGGTCTTTCAACAACTTGGTGGCAGGTACAGAGGCAGGGGCACGGCGGCTAGCTCTTGCCGATTTACCGTGTCCTTGGTGGTAAGCCCGAGCCACTGTGCCGGAAGAGCGCTACGATCCGGCCCGAATCGCACGATCACGATCTCGGCATGCAATGTCATGCCATTCGAAAAAGTCAGCGTCTGCATGGCACTGCTATTCTTCGCGGAAGTGAGCGTCACGTTCCGGGTTACCTCCAGAAAAGGGGATACGCCCGCACCGGCTTCCTTCTTCGTGCATTGCTCGAGCAGGTGCACCAGGAAGCGGTTGAGCGCATAAGCCTTGGAAAAGCACGCATCCTTGATGCAGAGGTGCACGCTGCTCACGTCCTCGCGCAAGCTGGAAAGCACAGCCAGCTTGACGTACTGATCTCCCGCGAGCGATGTGGCCAGTTTTTGATAGGCGGCGTCGAGGATGGGTAGCTCCTGGTTACGGAAAGGATCCGTCGCCGTCCAGATGGCGTTGAGCCCATGCTGCGCCTCCATGGCTTGGATATCAGCCAGCGCCTCGGGCAATACCTTGTTCGTGTCCTTGGCCAAGAGCCGATCCCAAGTGGCGAGAGGATGGTCGTCAATCGTCGCCGCTCGAAGCGCATCTTGCAGGCCACCATCGCCACCGCCGATCACTACCACTCGCGGCGGTGAGGACAGGCCACAATAACGTTTGCGAATGTCGTCATTCGCCCAGAAGGCGTTTCCCTGCAGCAAGACGCTACCGCTGCTGTCAGTGACGATGTTGTTCTCCTCCCCCATGCCCGCAGCCAGTAGCACGAAACGTGGTATCAGCGGGGTGTATGGCTTCTGGCTTCCACCCCAAGGAGTGCCGCCATAAATGGTGACCGCACGCGTTCGCTTGCGTGGATGTCGCTTTTCCGCGATATACCGTTCGGCATGGAGCCAACGCTTGACGTCTCGATTGGTTGCGAGGCTGTTGATCCCTACCTGTAGCCTAAGTCGGCCGCCCGAATTGGCGATGGCCTGCTTGAGGATCGGCTCCCAATCCTTGACGAGATCATCTGGCTTGGCCGGAAAGCTGGTGCTGAATGGCAACGCCGTCGGTTTTCCAGCAGCCCAAGGAAACAGCGCCTCATTCACTGGCGGAGGCATTTCTTGGCAGCCATGTACCGCCAGTGGCCATTCGTACATGTACGGACCCACGTATCGCGTGGCGACACCGCGCTGCAACCGGAAAGGCGCATCTACCGAAGCGTCGACGATTTGGACCTCCACACGGTGGCGCGCAAGCACCATGCCCGCCACGACGCCAGCAACCCCGGCACCGACGATCAGCGCCTGTTGGCCGGGCTGCAATTGGTTGCCCGCCACAAGTGATTCCGCAAGCGCCACGGCGCGATGGATCTGATCGCGCATGCTGACGTGATGCAAATTGCTCGACAGGTCAAAGAGGTTCGGTCCGACCTTGTAGGCCAACAGCGGTAGCGCTGAGACACTGATCATCCGTGAGCTCCTTCTTCCGGAAGTCCGGCGCTGAATGCAGCGTCAAGTAAGGTATCCTGCGCGTCATCGGATAGGCAGAACAGTACGCCGTGCCCAAGAATCTCGGACAATCCCGCCCCGCCGCCGTCACCGGACTGCGGTCCGGTGGGTCCTCCAGGTGTACCACCTTCATCACCACCACCGTCAAAGCTTGGCGAAAGAAAATCGTTGTCAGGCAAGATGCGACCGTCGCTCCCAATTGACAGCACGCCGATTTCCGCGAGGCCGGCGAGCACTTCTTCCATTTGCTCAAGTCTCTCTGGGCCTGCTAAGTTCTTCCCTTCCTTCGACCGCATGTTCTCGCGCTCCACCGCGAGCAGTCGGAGTAGGTCGCGAGCCGTTCGGGCCTGTCCGTTCCTGAGGAATTTCAGGACGTGGTAGACGTAGCTGTGTCGAAGAGCCAATGCGTTCCCCTGGGTCGTAGGATGCCCCCCCTGACGGGGGCCGTAAATCAAATACTAGTCGGAAAGCCGCCATAGCGCTTTCAATGGCCGATGCATGCTTCGTCCCGCCCAATTCTAATTTGGCACCTATGAGCTAGCCATGATCCGTGGGGGGTGCATGGCAAATATGCAAGCGGGGTAACATAAGCGAAGCCCATCGAGCGTGTCTCATCTCGAATGGCTGTTACGGGTCGGGAGCTGCCATGCCCTACCCCCGATAAACAATCCTAATCCCCCGCCCCGCCAATGTCTGCTACCGGCCGGGAGCGGGCATTCACCCTATCCGCGATACATTTTCCTGGTCCATGGGAGGTCTTGTCCCAGGTCGGCTCAGTCTTTTTAGGATCAGATGCTGAATTTTGAGTTCTGCCTCGACGCACTCGGATCCTGCGAATCAATGCCCGTCGATCCTTAAATACAGCTTAATTCTTCTGCGGCAGTCAAAGAGCGACCGAGCTCACGTCAGCTTCCGTCCCACTCTCCCGTCACGGTGCCAGCCTGCAGCAGCGCACATGCGATGAGAACCGTCTGATCGATTTTGTTCTCCACTGCATGAAGTCGTCTGCCTGGTGACGCATGTTGCCCCAGTCCGTAAGACCAGCTCGGAGGTGGCTGTCACCAATGGCTGCGGGTGGCAACTATTCGTCTGTTCTCGGGCGACGAGTCAAACACCAGTTCGGTCCCGCGGTCATCGTTGGGCAATCTCGCCTTCTGTTGGTTCGGTCATATGGGCAGTGCACTACCAACGCTGGACAAGACCTCCGCGCATGTCAGGCCCTGCAAACCCTCACTTGGCAGGCGAGTACAGTGACGTACTGCGCATCAGCAGAGACGATATCGGGACTCCAGGCCGTGATAGGACGACGGCGCATAGAACTTGGGAGAGCTATCCCTTAGCCAGTCAGACCGAAGGGCGAACTCTTCAGCGCTACTTCGACCTATTTCCGGTGAATTGGGGAGGTCCGGGAGGAAGAACCCTATATCACCCATTTGGAGACGCCTGCTAGCTGATAAGCGGCGGCGATTATTTTGGTGTACTACTTCCGAGCAGGGCGCCTCGAACGCAATGCCCGACTCCATCAGGGATCCACCCATTTCCCACGCAACTGCTACTCTGAATGTGTTCAATCACTGGCTATAAGCAGGCTATGGCAACATCGATTCTGACGTCCCCGAATACCATCTGTGGCGCCATCAAGCGAGCAATTGCCCTGTCACCAGCTCGCATCGCCGTTCCCTTCTGGGGCTGGGGGGCGCTTAAGGCACTTGGGCTGGAGAGAAGCCAAACGGCTGGAGTGCGAATCCTCTGCAACCTGTCTGTAGGCGGCTGCAATCCTGACGTGATCCGTGATCTGATCAAACGTGGCTTTCAGGTGCGTGCACTTGCGTCCCTGCATGCCAAGGTCTACCTGGGTCCCACCTCGGCCGTACTTGGCTCGGCCAACGCGTCAGCCGATGGACTGGGTCTCAACAAGGACGGATCTGGCTGGAACGAGGCCTGTACGTTGATCGACGGCCCTGATGAGATCAGTCAGCTGACTGCCTGGTTTGACTCGCTCTGGAAGATAGCAGCAGACCTCTCTATCCCAGAGATTGCTCAGATCCTGCTCGAGCAAGCTGACCGGGCACCGCCTACGCTTCGTGTGGACCCACTCGACCTGCTCAGCGCGGTGAAGGAGAACCCCAAAGCATTCGCGATGAAGAGCCTGTTCATCAGTCTCGACTATGAACCCTACAGCAGAAAGGTTGAAAGGAAGGTAGCGCAGCTCCAAGAAGAACTAGGGAGCGGCATCGATGCCTGGGAGAACTGGACGAAGATGCCCCCGGCCGCAGAGATACTCTCGTTCTACTATGACCTTCCCTCAGACAAGATCTCTTTCGAAGGGATCTATCAGAGCCCGAAGGATCCGGCGGGATCGATGGACCCCAAGACGAACGGCATCTTCGTAACTCAGGCTAGACGGGCCCTCGGGACATACGGAATTGGTGACGAAAGGGCTTGGTGCAGGGCCGTCAAGCGTTGGCAGAGAGCCGTTTTCGTCAATGGGAAAGCAAAGGACGATGACCTCCTTCTGTCTCTCTCTGAGTTCACCACGAAGTATCTGCCATGAAGAAGAAGCGATAGTGGGCATCCAGTGCCTTCCACGCAGTAGTGGCCAGCATCAACGCACGGGAACTCCAGCCAGTCGCCTCATCCGCCTGGTGCCAACGCAGTGCGCATCAACTACCTCCCACGAAAGATGGATGCAGGGAAGCCTTACACGAGCAGCCCTGTGGGCCGTTATAGCGAAGAATGACGAGATGTCTAGCTTGTGAACCACACTCTTGATCAAGTGACTGAGCTAACTCACCCTCCCAACTCTTATCAGCTCATCGAAGGCATGCTCCAGTGCAGCATCCGCGGCAACAACCTTCTCACCGACTGTGCGAATGTGAGCATAGACATCTTCCTCTGTTGCCGAAGCAGCTAACTCGGAGGTCATCTTAACGATGGACCGCAGCTCGTTTACCGCCGAGAGCGCTACGGCCAGAGTCCGGGTGGTTGAGGTATCAAAGATGTCTGCTTTGTCGTAGAACTGAGGTGGCAGATCAACGTTCAAAGACTTAACCTGATCCCAGAAATCGACGCGCGCATCGCGAGAGCTCGCCAAATCCTGAAGCTGTTCGGCACCATTCTCGGCAAGCCGGAAACGTATCTTTACAACATCGAGGCGCGCGTTTCCTATTGGAGACGTCATAATCTGCGCCAATAGTCTTCTGGTAGCGGACCTCTCACGTGATCGCTGGAATTTATCGGCAACCCAGATGAAAAGAGCTATTCCTGCAGCGATCGCTGTCCAGTCAATCTCCACCAATCTACTCTCCCTGTGCGTGCAAACGGCCGTTCGCCCCCGGGTGCCACCTGTGATCGGCGGGCACCCTGCCTTTTTCAGCGGCAGCAGCTGACTTCATCAAACGCCGTATCGCTTGTTCCCACCAGATGTGATGCAGTAGCGTCCACCGCGCGGGCCAATACACACTCGAGACCCCGAACATGGGCACCCTCCATCCAGATAGTTGCTGCGAGCTCGACGAGAGCTTTCAGGTGATCGCGAAGAGGGCTTGCTAGCAGACCTGTAGCACCCGCTTCCGCTGCAAAGAAGGTTGGAGCTGACCCATCTGGCGGAAGAACCCTCGGGCGACACCCGTGCCCAGCTCCCTTGACGTTCGTACACCACAACGGAGTCGCCACCGGCCAGCTTTCCGACGACCTTGCCGTTGGGCGAGGAACGCTGGTTGAGAGCGGTCGCTGAGACAAACTGTGCCTCTGCATTCTCTACGGGACGGGGTTCCGGCTCAATTGGCGTGGGGAGCAGCTCCCTATCTGACGACAAGGACTGAGGGCCTTGCCGCCCGCCTCCGTTGCACATGGCAATGACCACTACCAGGAGTCCGACGATGACCATTCCAGCTGTCCCAGACGATCTTCCTGCCACGTCGCTCATCTCCATGTGCCTGTGCGTCCCATTCCCTGGACTCTATCAGATGGTCGAATCAGCGCAGCTTAGATCCCAACGAGCTTTGCTATCGCAGCTGCGGGCGCACTTCTGATCAAGATCCAAGGCTGTGATGGGGTCCGCCAGCTGCCGAGCACGGACCATCAGAGGGCCAACTTCTTTCCAAGACCCGGAACAACCAGGAACTCGTTGGCCTTCCCGATCCTCTGCTTGAGCAAGAGGCCCGCGCCGACCAAGACGTTGAGGTCGTTCAATGCTGTTGGATAGGTGATCGTATGCGCAGCCTGATGGCTCGCAACTGTGTACACGCGATCGGGGTCTTTGAGCGCATTGACCAACAACGCCCGTTGGCGATGGTTAAGGACCACCTCTCCCACTTTCGCGCTACGCAGTACGCGCCGTGCCGCTCTGTCTTCCTGATTTTTCTTGGCAATGTAGGCGTGAAGCGCCTGGATGGATTCTTCCAGTGCTTCAAGCTGCTGAGCGACAAAGTAACTGACATCCTGCCCATCACTCTCGGTGTAGAGATAGGCGCGCATGTACTTGGCCGGAGACTTCTTCAGGACACTGGAGATGGACAGGTACTCTGTCAGCCAGTACCCAGCATTCATCATCGCCCAGTAGAAGAGTGCTCTGGCGGTTCTTCCATTGCCATCAACGAACGGATGGTCATACCCGATCTGGAAGTGCAGCACGATCGCTCGAACAACCGGGTGGATGAAAGGTTCGCCGGCTCCGTCATTCACGAAGGCGCACAGCTTGGCCAGACGGTCTGGGACTTGGGATGCGGGGGGCGGTATGTGGAGCAACGTCGGGGGACTTCCTCGATCGTAGATCACTACATTGTCTTCTGCAGTCCGGAATCGGCCACAGTCAGAGGCGGCCTCCAAGGTGCCGTCGGTCAGAATGCTGTGGAGCTCCAACACCTCCTCAGGAGTGATTGGCCTGACACCACGTTCCCGAATCATGTTCATGGCTACGTAGTTGTTGTAGATCATCCGCTCGGACTGATCCCGCGGAGGCCGCCCCGTGGAGAGCATCTCCTTCGCAACCGCTCTAGTTGTCGCTGCTCCCTCCAGCTGAGACGATGTCATCGCCTCCTCAATGAGCGAACGAATCAGGAAGCGGCCCTGGCTGCCAGAGGCGTCCATTCCCTTGATCGCGCCGGCCGCCTCCCGATCAATGAAGTGAAGGCGACGCTGCATTGAGTCAGTCAAGGAAAGCACGAAGTGCTTCTGCGCACTGTCGACCAATGGCAGTCGCTTGGCCATGCCTGACCTGCGAAACCTGATGGCCAGCCACCACTCCTCAGGCGTCAGACCGGCCGGCGGAGTCCGGTGCCTGAGCTTGTCCCAGTGCTCATACACCCCATTGACCTCTGGACCCAGATTGGCCGAAAGGATCTTGGATAGCTGATCGTGATGATTCATCAGCATTTCGCTCACCTGAGGAGCTGGGACGGGCAGCTTCATGTCAATTTTCTATAAAAAACATATCGCTTTTTATAGCAAACTCAGACCACGGACGCCAGCGCTGTCGAGAGAAGACCTGAACGAATCAATCTTTATTTTTCAATAACTTACATTGCATCAGTCCCGGATCCTCGCTTCTGACCCGTTCTCAACCAGCCCTGCAAGACACCCGCAGCCCTCCTTTCCGACCAACTACCGGGTCCGAGCTGAACGGATCGAGAGAGGTCCAAAGGCATGGACCCAACCAGCTCGGCTCACTCTGACCACCGCCCCGTCACCGGCCAACCTCCGCGCCGCCCGGAGGGTCGCGCTACCCAGTACCCGCAGCACCCGATCCGCCGGCCTCCCCATCTATGCCCCCGACAGATGACCCGACTGCCGGAACAGAGCTGCCGTCCCGGATAAGTCAGCTCCTGCTGCCCGTACCAACCTCTCCTCAAACGGAAGAAGTGCGGACTCGATATGGGCAGAGATCAAGCGAACTGCCATCAAGTTGATCTGCAGGAAGCCCCTGTCTCTCAGGAGCTTGCCGGCGCGCCTCACCGTGGGCAGCGACCTACACGACCACAGTACAGACCTTCCAGTTCCGGAGCTTGTCCACGAGCGCTTCTTGGTCAACCCGAAGCCAGGGCGTGTGACTCGCATCGAGAGTTCTCTAGCCACCCAGGTCCCAATCCTCGATTGGCGATAGCCGAACCGTCGTTCGAGTGGTGGCAATTGGTTGATACCCCTGACAATCGCGGTGGGGCGCTCATTGGAACGTCGCGCGTGCCGCCAGATGACCTGAGCAACTTCATCCCATCCCGATCGCGGCCATCAAAGCGATGAGCTTTGGTACATAG
This sequence comes from Stenotrophomonas sp. YJH_SMC_6, assembly GCF_059371335.1. NCBI lineage: Bacteria > Pseudomonadati > Pseudomonadota > Gammaproteobacteria > Lysobacterales > Lysobacteraceae > Stenotrophomonas > Stenotrophomonas sp. YJH_SMC_6. The sequence goes on from NZ_JCAFUM010000004.1 coordinate 68,233, forward strand.
GCTGTCAATGCTCCGCCAGCGGCACCCTCAAGCACAGTCCGCAACGACCTGAGTGATTCCTCGACGATTCCGCGCTTTGGCTCTGCTGACTGGAGTTGCACCAACACGGTGTCAACGTCAACCAGAACCTGCCCTGCTCCGCCCTTCGACTCAGCCGCCCTTCTGATTTCCTTCAGAAGGGCTGAGAGCTCCTCACGGCTTTCCGCGATCTGGTACGACTGCTGGCCAGAAGAAAGCTGCTGAAGCTGGGAGTTGTGCATCGACCCAATGTTGTTGGTGATAGTGGTCACGTGCTGCGCAGCCTTCACGTCTGTTGGACTGAAGCTCATGCCGTCACCAACGACGCCCGCACCTTCCAGATCGAGAGCCCACTGCAGAACGCGGTTGCGTACCGTGTCCAGCACTCCATGGAAGACGCTGGGGGAAATGGCCAATGAAGGCTGCATCTTCACTTCCATATGCTTCAAGAAGTGAGCTGTGACCGGCGCGGGAAAGGTGAAGCGGAGCAGCCCCTCGTTCTGCTGAAGGAGCGACTCAACCTCAGCCACGCTAAATCCCATCGGAAGCCTGCAGAACTCCAGCTCCATCTCCGGCGGCATCTGAAGGGGCATGTAGCCGTGCCGAGGGTTATGAACTTGAGGGATACCGCGCAGTTCCCTGTACTTTGGCAATTCGACATCACCCCCATAGCCCGATAGCTCTGACTTGATCCACGCAGTATCAACGGTGATCTTGAGCTTGGTTGAAACAACCAGCGCCTTACGCAATAAGTCGCTCACACCCACCGCTGGGTCGAGCGCATCTCGCTGAATCTCCTGAACCAAACTGGACATGACCATCCCCTGTAGATTGATAGAACATGCGCCGCGAAGCCAACCATACAAGTGATGGGCTACGCATCGGCAGATTGAGTTGCTCCGAACGTACGAGCTGTTCGCCCTATCCAGCGCATGCCCGTAGCGCCAGCAGGAAGAATCCGCCGATAAGCAGCACCGGCCAACACCCCTTGTTGGATGACGTGGATCCCAGCTGTGGCGTACTCGGAGTGGCCGGTCGATGGGATGGTGCGGGAGCCTGATTCGTCGTCTGTCGCTGCATCGTGCCCAGAATGGACTGATTGCGACTCTGTGGAGGCGCGGGTGGAATCGATGCAGCTACCGGGGCCACCGGCCTTGTCGCTCCCCCTCCCATGCCTTTCAAGATGTCCGCATTGCGACTGGTCGCGGTCGGCGCAGCAACGCCCGCCGCCTTTCCCGCGACCTGCAGGCGGAACTTTGCATCCTTCTCCGCCAGCGACTGAATCTGTCCAGGTGAGCTGATGGTGATCGACAGGTGCGTGTAGCCTCCAGAGCGGGACCTCTTGCTGAAGGGCGGATCGATCAGGCCCGAGACCGATAGCCAGCGTCCAACCCATGACTTGTCGGGCAGGTTGGGCTTGATGGCATCGATGCCCTCCGACCAGATGGATAGCTTGACCGCCAGACCCCGCCAATCGGCGAAGTTTACGAAGATGTAAGGCTTACCACTACTGGTCTTTTGATGCGTCACACCATAAACGCGTCCTACAAGTTCTACGCGACTTCCCACCATCTGGAGAACCTGGCCGTAATCGGCGGCGTCGGCGACCACGTAAGGGCCTTGGTACACCAGTACTTGGGCAGCAGCTCGAATAGCGATGGGGCCCGCAGGAACTCCCTTGCCCTGCAGGAATTCAACGAGGGATGGGACAGCCGAGAAGGCTCCCGCAGCAACTTTAGCCAGATTCTCCACATGAGCCTTGACGCCGGGCAAGGCAACCGCGTCCTGAAATGCGGTCGACTGCGCGGGGTCGAGGAAGTCATTTCGCCGGAATACAACGGCGCTCGGCTCGGAGCGCGAGGATGCCCACATCCTGGGAGCGGCAATCAGGACCTGTAGGGCGACATCCAGCGTCAGGAACGAGAAGCGATCAAGCGTGGGACCAAAGTCATTCGCGGACCGCTGGGGATGCTGAAAGTTGAGCTGCCCCAACTCGGTCGCCCTCGACCCTTTGAGCGACTCAACATAGAGACCATCGTAGTCAATCAACTGGACTTGGGCGCCATCGGCGCTGACCATCAGATTCTCGGGCTGGATGTCTCCGTGGGCGAGGTTGTTCTGCTCCAGGTAACTGGCCAAGGACGTCAGGGCCGTGCGGAGATTCTGAAGAGCCCCCTTGTTGGCGTGCTCGGCTTCAAGGAACTCAGCCAATGTGCTGCCGCTGGCCCAGGCCATCTTGACGGTGGGGTACGTGCTGCCCTGAATCCGGATCCCGGCAGGGTTGAATTCAAATGGCAGGAAGTACGGGCTCTTGAGCTGATCCAGCCGTGTCGAAATTGCCTGGTAGCGCCGCTCCAGCTCCCGGGACTCCTTGTGGAAACAGCGCAATGCGAACTTCTTCGGCCCAACCGTTACCGCGTAGGTCAAGGCAAAGCCGCCGCATAGCGCCAGAGGCAATCCCAGCCCGGTAGTTCTCAGGGTGCCGCGCTTAAGCTCCGCGTCCAGCAGCGCCAGTTGTGGTGACTGCAGCGCCTCGTTGTACTGCTCCAAAGATGGGTAGGCCATCGTCCGGTACGCCTCAAGACTGGGTTGCAGACGCAATGATCAGCGTGGAGTCGTCTCGACGCATGCGCCCCGCAGCTCGCTCATTCTCAACCAGCTCGGTGAGCTCTTGAACGTCGCGTATGCCACACAGCAGCTCCAGTGCCGAGCCATCTCCCCGCTCCTGGTGGGCGAGAAGCCAGGCACCAAGCGCATCGGTCATGCAGAGCAGGAACCGATGTCCTTGGGGTTCATACGTCCACTCTCGGACGCTCCAGAGACGATCACCCGGCTCATTCAACTCCAAACGGGTGGCCAGCAATGAAGGCTTCTCCTGGAACTGATCCGAGCACTCATACGGGGCTGAGGTCACCCACTGGTCACCGTCGACCCACACGGCCAAGCTGTCACCCACCGAGGTGATTTGAACGGCATTGGCATCGGGCAGATCCTGCGCAACCAGCAGCGTGGCGAAGCTCCCTCGCTCATAGGCCGCAGCCTTTGACCAGGAAAGAGTCTCCGGATCATGCATTGCCTCGTACGAGCGCGCGCACATGGCGACCGCATCCATAGACAGATCTTCATCCAGGATCCGCTCAACGAGCAGACGCGCCCAGTTACGGGCGTCGAAAGACTCCGACGCACCGTCAGACAGCACCACCCGCCCCCTCTCAAGGGCCAGGCGGTGGGCGTCCTCATTGTCATCCGGTGACTCAACGTGCTTGGCCACCGTTCCTTCGAAGAGAACGGTCAAAGCCATGGTCAGCGCAGCTGCGCAGCCCTCGTACCAATATCGAAGAAGTCCACGATCTCGGCGATCTCACCGTTGAATACGAAGCCCTTGGACTCCATCGTTGCCTTGATGCCCTTTTCCTCTGCGACCTTCTGCAGGTGGGGAGGCAGCGCACTGGACATGCGGAACAGCAGCTTGGCATAAGCGTCGCTCAAGCCCGCATCAGAGCTCGGGAACTTGACCGGATCACTACCGCTGGTGCTCACGTGCAGGTTGAACAGCAGCACGTTGCCGTCGTTGGTGCTGATCTGCTGCAGCTGCTGGGCAAGGGATTCCGGATCGCCGTCGGTGGACTCGCCGTCGGTGACGTGAAGCACAGTAGGCGGGTAGCTGTCCGGATGCGCATCGCACCAGGCGACTAACTCTCCGGCCGCTGCGGTGATCGCATGGCACATCGGGGTTCCGCCTGATGCGTTGGCTTCAAACCATACGGGGAACTTGATTGACTGATCCACCAGACCGCCGGCTCCATCATCGACCCTCTTGGTTCGGCTCTCCACACGTAGAGGATTGGCCTCGATCTGAGAGATCGGATGGAGGACCGTCGATGCCAATCCGCCACTCAGGCCATTTCCCGCTGAAGACCCGGAGTAGCCGAGGACGCCGACCTCAAAGTAGTCGCGCGTGCCTTCCGACTTGGTGCATCGCGTAATCAAGGTGGCAAGGGTACGGTTGAGCACGTCTGCGACGAACTGCGCCTTGGACTTGCCGTTTTCCATCGTGTCCTGCATCGAGCCGGACTGATCGACGAGGAAAAGGAACGCGGTCGGACTGGTTCTGCTGATCTCAGCGGTGTAAGCCATGGATATCCCCTGCATGCCAAAAATGAGGGGATAGGCTGCCAAGCCTAAATTGGCGAGTCTGATTCCCCTGCGTCCATAATGCCGTGCAGCTGCAGAAACCTCCACCCTCCAAGCGGCATCGAAGGGGTAGGATTTTTCCGACAGCCCTCTCACCGGCTTGCGCAACGCTAGCCTCCAACCATCTCGGGATGACAAGCGGCTTCGCATTCGGACACGGAACTGTTTGGGCTGCAGGCACGTGCCGACACCGCATCTACAGGCGAACGGAGCGGCCCAACAGAATCGTCTCTGGACATGTACATGCTTGATTCGGATACTCGCCTGGGCGAGCAGAGATCAAATCAGCCTCGCCCCCTTTCCAATAATGCCGCTGGAGATGAGCACATGAGCGTGTCAATTGAGCCCCTAAAGGAAGAACATTTCGATACCGACACGCTGCGGCTCCTGCTGCGCGGCATTCCGTCCGAGTACATTCTGCCGCTTGAGCAAAATGGCGGAATGGCTCAGGCAGTTAACTTCAAGGGGACACTGGTTGGAGTTATAACCGTCATGCAGAACGGAGAGGCAATGATCGGCATCGACCCGTCCCATCATCGGCAGGGTATCGCATCTGCCGCCTTGATGCTCGCAAAGCCAGTTGCGATATCGCGATCGATCCGCTCCATCACTGCAAAGACACGTATCGGAAGCGCCAGCAATCGTTTGCTGACGAAATTTGGCGCGCGTGAGCTAAAAAGAAGCGATTCCGAAATCTGGTATCGGGTCGATCTTTAGCGTTAGCGGACAGGCGAGCTGATTGAATTCTACTTTGGGGCGTCTCACGCGAGACGCCCCACTGGCCAGTCACTTTCTTTATCGCAAGCGAAACAGCAAGTGATCCGCAAGCTCCAAATCCAGAGACATCACGATCAGGCAGATCATGAATTCCCGATACTCAGCTTGCTTTAGGCTTCCTGGAAGCCTTACGGACAACCTTTTTTGCTGCCTTCTTGACCGGTGCCTTCACAGCCTTCTTCTTGCCGACGCTGGCCCCGCCTGCAGACTTCTTCACAGGCCTAGTCGTCGCCTTCTTCCCGCCGGCAGCGGGGAATCCCTCGCCAGGATTAGCTGCGCTCCAATCCTTGCCCTCAGCCGATTTCAACCAAGCCGCAAACACCTTGGGCGTAAGGCCCCTGCCCGTCCAGGTCGCACCATTGGGCAGCCTGTACTTGGGCGCCACCTTGCCAAGCTTACGGGCCTTCGACGGCACCTTCGCAGCTTTGGCAGCACCGGAAGCCTCAACTTCGACACCCTGCCCGATCAGCTTTGCCACCTGTCGGCGCTGAGCAGGCGTGAGTACCTTTGCGTATTTCTGGAGCACGGCCAGAGCCTTGGGCACCTCGCCATCACGCTTCTCGACCAGCTTCTTCTGAGCTTCCAGCTGTCTGATTTCCGCGTCCAGCGATTTGAGGGTAGTCAGGGCCACAGGTTCACTCCAAATACAAGAGTGCCAAGGGTATAGCCCAGCGGCCTCGCGCGCCATCACAGCCGGACCGGGCAGTCCCAGCCGGTGCGACTCATCGAGCAAAGGTCTCGCGGATCTTTCGCGCAAGCAGGTGCTGTCCCCGCCACAAGACAGCTGGGACAGATGCCAGGTGCTTAGAAGTGGTAATTCAGCTTCAGCGTGACGCTGCTGTGGTTGGTGTTGAAATTGCGACGTCCTATAGCCGGGTAGTTCGGGTCCTGCAGAGTCACCGGGCTGGAGCCCAGGTTGGTAAGCGGTACTCCACACCACCGAAGAAGACCCGTTATTGACGCGATCAAGTCAACGGTATTCAGTGACGCAACGCGGTGCACCTGGAGGCGCTCTGACACAGTTTGTGCGTGACCGACATCGGATTCACCACGGCGCCGAGCCATGTCATTCATCACGTCCTGATAGATTGTATCCGGAACATCGGGGGGGGGCAATAGAACGCAGACCTGACTGAAAGCAACCTCCCCTGAGTCACGGGAACAACACCGGTGAAGAGACAGCAATCAGCAAAGTCGCTTCTTTCGAGGGTCTTACGATCCAGGTAGGTATGCATTTGCTCTCTCTCTCCTTGCAGGGCTTGGGATGGGTAGTGTGCCTATCCCCACGGGAACCGCTCTACGGCGTAACCAAAACAAGCAGGGGAAGACCGATGGGGCAGCAACCTGGATGGCCGGCTCCCCAAATACGAGGCAGCTCGCCTGCCGACTGTCCTGCGCGTACAGCGCTCGAAGAGCACGAAGACCTTGGCGCCATTGACGTCCTTTAGCTCTTGGCCCTTGGAGCCCTACGTTGGCGTCAACTAGAGCTCCAGCGCAAGACTCCGTCGCGTTGTCGCCGGAGTCTCTGTAGCGGACTTTAGTTCCAGCATCCAAGGCCACGCTGACAGCGGGACCCCGCCCTAGTCGCAGCTGCTCGCGCGGCTTGCGACCGCGGAGGATCGCGCGGGCATGATCTCACCGTTCGTGGCAGGGATGCTGATCGCCCTCCTGCTTGTAACGCATGGAAGACAAGACCCTCCGTGCGATCACCACCGGGGCCAGGGCGATGACCAGGCAGAGCACGTAGCCCGTATGCGGGGCCCTCCCTTCCCACAAACAGTGCCAACAGCGAGCCGGACAATTCCAGTGCGGCGGCCACCAACTGAGCTTCGCTCAGCTGCAGGGCTGAGCTCTTCGCCCTCTGCTCCCACTGAGGTGACAGCGCCAACGTCAACACCGGCAGGCTGGCGTAACCATTGCTGAATTGGGCCCGCCACGATCGTGAATCGAGATTGCGATGCACTCCGCTCTATCGAGCAAATCAGAGCGTTTCCACAGAGTAGAGTCAAAAGAAAATTGATATTGCGGGAGACGCCGCAGCCCATCCCATCGGATGAGCTGCAGCTTTGGTACCCCCTTCCTTGCCGAGTCTCGCAATGCAATGAAGACTCATGGCTAGGTTCCGGCGAGTATGGGGACGGTCGTCAGTCGAAAGATCTGCCGGCAAGAATGGCCCCCAAGCCACTCTCTCCCTCCAGACTTGTGCCCATCTTTGGCCATCTGCGGGCCAGCGTCCTGGCATGCAGGTCTAGCTGCGTCTATGAAGACGTCGTGCGCCACCAATCGGTTGATCCGGCGGAATTCTGTCGGTGTTTCACCAGCTGCTCAGCGTGCTCGCGTCAACTCGCCGGGGAGCGCCGTAACGTCGCACTATGCCCATCACCACTCGGGAGAGCCCTAGAAGGGCAGCTCTACCTCCAAGAAGTCTGGCCCCTCCAGCTTCTTAGCCATCCGCTCGAAGTAGCCAGCTTCTCGGATCAGCCGATCAGCCGCGCGCCGCCGCCGGGCACGGGCCTGCCAGTCACCACCAACCGCGGCCTCTAGCTCGTTGACATGCGCCCACAGCTCTGCTGCTCTAGCTCTTGCCCAGACCGCCTTCTGCTCGGCTACCGTTTTTTTTCATAGATCCTCTCGCGATTGATGTTGCCTGCACTCCCTAGAGCATGGAGAGCCACGCGCCTCGCAATGGGAGCGTGGGCATCTCGTCTGCCGAGGCACGCTGGATATGCCCCCTTCCCTTCAACCCTGGTTGTTGTCTGCAGCCCCAGCCTTCTCGGGAATGACACCGATCTGCTTCTCCTTGATCTGACCGGAGAGCATTGCACTGACGACCATGTAGACGACGGCAGTCGCCGCGCCAAGCCATGCGTCGATTGAGAGGTTCCACATCACCCAGGCGATGTGGAAGACCCAGAAGATGATCGGGGAGAGGATTCCGATCGCCTTCTGCAGCTTGATGCGGTTAACGACGATGTTGTTCTGGAAGTGAGGCAAGGGCAGACGGCCATTCTTCAGGCTTAGATAGGCCCGAATGGTCAGCGGGATGAGGAAGAAAGCCATAACCAGGTTGTAGATGACAGTTCCCATGTGGTGTTGCTCCTTTCTAGGTGTGGATTACTGAGAGAGGGGAGAAGAAGCACTCGGCCCAACGGCTACGGTTCCTAGCTCGCTCTCTCGAGCAGCCAGAGCCGACCCACCGCCATCCGGAGGGCGACGTCGTACATCAACAAGCAACCTGCTTGCGCTGACACTTACGTGTCACGTAGAGTCTACCCGGGACGTAGGGGACGCGTCATCCTGTTGGCATGCGCCAAGCGCCCTCCAGGTCTCGATGAGCACCGCCCCCTCCCATCCCCGTGGCGTGGTGGCTGCGCGCTTGCGCCAAGCCCGTCAGCTACGCGGACTCAGCCAACGGGAGGTCGGAGTGCGTATGGGGCTGGACAAGGACACGGCATCTGCTCGAATCAGTCGGTATGAGAGTGAATCCATGGCCGTCAGCCTGGACTCGCTGTTTGTCCTCGCAGATGCGCTTGGTGTTCCGCCTGCGTATCTGCTCGCAAGCACACCTGCGATGGCCGACGCGGTTCTGACCCTGGGCTCGATGAGCGAGTCCCAGCAGGTCCAAGTGGCCACCGCCGTAGCCGCTTTGGCAGAGCTATCCGCCGGGCAATGTGCGGCACTGATCGCGCAGATTGTGAGCAAAGACTCGGACCACGGCACCTGATTCGGTAAGCTGAGGGCCATCGCTCGTCGCAGTTGCAGTGCCCGGCCTCACGGCCGGGCACTATGCCGCTACCGTACGCCGGCAGATCGCTACAGCAACCCTCGACCAGCCATCGAAAGCGCCTGATCACCTGTAACCACAAAGTGGTCCAGCAGCCTTACGTCCACCAACTGCAGGACTCTCTTCAGCTGTGACGTAATCGCCTCGTCTGCAGCCGAGGGCTCAGGACTGCCGCTGGGATGGTTGTGAGCCAGGATGATCGCTGCCGCATTCATGGCCAGAGCCCGCTGGACCACGATCCGCGGCGACACGTGCGCCCCATCGATCGTTCCGGAGAACAGTCGCTCCACCGCCAGTAGCCGATGCTGGGCATCGAGGAATGCCACCTCGAAGTGCTCCCTGCCCTCATTCCCCAGGCGGAGCCGGAAGAACGCACCGCATGTGGATACGTCCCCCATCGCCTGGCCCGGCTTGCAGGCGCGCCGTGCCAGAATGCGTAGCGCGCGTGCAATAGCCCGATCATCCCGCAGCACGGCTGCAGCCTCTATGGCGGCACATTGACTGCGATCCAGCGGATCGACAGGCAACTGCGGGCGCATCACACCTCCCCCTCCCCGGCCTCACCACCAGCCCGTCGTAGATTCGGCCGACCCGAGTCTCCAACGCTGCCGAAGTGCGGCACCTCGCGATCGCGCGAGCGACTAATCGCCACCGCAACGCAGCTGTCTACGCCAATCCTCCCTTCCTCTGTCCCTGCCTGCGGGGCGCACACGGCACCATCGTCCGGCCCGGGACCGCACTCCTGCCCAGGCTTCTTCTTACCCAGACCCTTCCACAGCTTGCGGCCAGCACGGGCCAACACTTCGATCAAATGCATCATCATTTCCTTTGTAAGCAGAAGGCAGAACGCACAAGGCCCGGACGAGCCGGGCCTTGTGCTGGATGCCATGGAGTTGGTGGTTATGAATCGAGGAAGTCACCGCAGTTGATACAGGTGGTGGCGGAGGTGCATTTGACTATCCCAGCCAGCACAGCCGTTGCCACCACCATGACGCAGTAGATCAACTCGATCTTGCTCTTCATCATCAGTTGCACCCATAGAGGGCATCACACAGCGTGATGCCGCACACGAAGCCAATGACCACCGGCTTCATAGGTGTACTACGTATCTGAAATGTTCTTGGATCGAGGCAGAGCGCGCGCAATGGGCATCCGAGGGGGCCAGATGCCATAAATGCCCGTCATTTTCTGGTTGAAAACCACAAAAATGGACCTGATTGGAGCACCCACACCCCCGCTTCCACATCGAGCCCCCCTCCTCTGTCGCTTCTGACCATCAAGCAATCCGGCCACGCTTGAAGGTAGGATCCGCTCAGGCCGGCGAGGACCGGCCCCACAGGGGGACTCATGAACCGCACGATCGCGTTGATGTGCCGACTTGCCTTGCTGCCCACAGTCCTTGGATTGAGCGCCTGCTCACACTGGATTGGGATGCCCACCGTGGCGCCGCCCGCTGCCACAACCACCGAGTTCGCAGATGGACGGTTCTGGCTGCAGGAAAAGGATATGAACTACCGGATCGGCGACACCCAGGAGGTGATCACGGTACCGTCCGGCTTCGTGCATGACGGAGCGTCCATCCCGAGAATCCTTCACATCGCCATCCCCAAGACAGGTTGGTATGGCCGGGCCGCCATCATTCACGACTACCTGTACTGGTCCCAGCTATGCACCCGGGAGCAGGCTGACAATCTGATGCTGATCGCGATGAAGGAGAGCACGGTCTCCACAATCGATCGCATCGCAATCCACATGGCGGTGAGGAAGGGAGGAGAAGGCGCCTGGGAGGAGAATGCCCGATTGAAGGCGACGGGCATGCCCCGGCTGATCCCCAGCGCTTACCGGGACCTTCCTCTGAACATCACTTGGCCTGTCTATCAGCAGCGCCTGTATGAGCTGGGCGTCCGTGATCCTGCCGCGGCGCCTGCAGCAACTCCGGCCTATTGCGCGATCGGAAGCTCAACTCACGTGCCGGGCGGTTGATCGCTCCATGCAGGAGGGGGGTCCATCAAGGCTGCGAGGAGCTCCGATGCGCCTCAGTTTTCTTCACGGGCATCCAGCACAAGGCCCGGTTCGTCCGGGCCTTGTGCTGGATGCCGTGGATTTGATAATCGGGGTCAAGCACATCACCGCAGCTGACACAGGCACAGCGGAAGTGCATTTGACTATTGCCGGCCAATGTAGCCGTTGCCACCACCGGGATGCGGTAGATCAACTCGATTGACCCAGGTCGAACACCGATCTGGACAGTCGCTTTTTTGACCATCACCCTCAGGCCAAGGCGCTCAGCCGCCATGCTTGAGAGGGCGAAACTCCTCCCAGGCCAGTGGGACCAGCCCACCGGCGCGCCAGCAATCATCTCCGGCGTCCCACTTACGGATGCGGAACCGGAGCGCCGTAGCGGCTACTGGTCGAGCCCCCCCCCCCGGAAGCAGGGTGAACACGAGCGGGATCAGGCCGACGATCGGCACGAACATCGCCAGCAACCACCAACCAGACCGACCGGTGTCATGAAGACGACGCATGGTAGCCGCGAGGGCGGGCACCAGGATTGCCAGCGAGAACAGCGCACTTACAGCAGTGCCGATCAGCGCAATCGCGGACCATCCATTCGAAGCAGCCACGATCTGAAGAACATTCAGCGGCACAAGCACCAGGCAGCAGAAGAGCTGGAACCACCAAAACTCTGCCCGGCTGGCGCGGCCGCTGAACTGCGTATAGCGCCTGAGCGGCATCATCATTTTATTCATTGCGACAATCCAAATAAGGAAGCCGACAACCACCTCAGCACTGAGGAAGAATTCACATAGAATAAGTTCTAAACGGAAATTTCCTCAGGGAAGTGCATGACGCAAGACATCGTCTTTGCCGCCACTATCCATTGCGCTTCAAGCATCTTCTGATGTCGGCCCCGCCACAATCTGCAGCGCTCCAGGCCGGCTTAACACTGCATGCCACCAGTCGATCTAGCTGCTCCCAGTCCATTTGCGACTTCGCGCCGTTCGCTACGCCGTAAGGTTTCGTAGCGGCAATCAGCACCGAACTGATTCAGCCGATGCACTTGGCAAATGGGATCATTTCGAACAAGACTTCGTCAGACCCACCACCAAGGAAGATCATGTTCGAACAAGGGATATACCGCTCCGACGATGAAACGCCTGAGCTGGACGAATGCCTGCAGCGCGCTCGCGCAGACATCGAGATCGCCTACAACATCCGAGCCAAGCGAGCCAACCCGCTGTGCTCATTCGTCGATGAATGGAACCTTCTCTGCGATGACATCATTAAAGGCAACGACACTGCCAGCAGGCTTGATCGCATCGCCGATGACATGCGGCTTCACGGGGTACTTCCTGAGGTCCACATTCTGATACGGGTCCCGATCGTCCTGTGGCTTGAAGCAAAGCACGCCTTTGACTGCGGGGACAAAGAGAGATCGTGGGCTGCACTGGCTCGCTGCAACTACTACATCGGCATGTGCTATTCCCACGAGACGCACAACGAACGCTCATCCCGAGGTGGAAAGAACTCTTCACGGTATTCACCTTATCTGCGCAGCATGGTTCTAGAGCGCTTGAGAGAGATGGAAGACAAATCCCGCGCTACGAAGCAGGACATCTGGGAAGAGATTGTTCCCCATATGGCCTCTTTCCGAGCCCCCATTTCCGAGGAGCTCAACACCGCCTCGGCTACAGCCAAGAAGAACGCTGAGCCTGTCGACAATGCGTCCAATAGTAATGGCTCGGCGGGCAAGAGCGTCTATGGAAGAAGTCAGAATCCGAGGCAACAGCTCAGCCGCTGGACCAATGGCGACAAGGAAATCCGCGCCGAGTTCGTACGCGTGGCCGTTGCAGATCTCAACACGCGAGCCAAGCGATCACCCAAGTCAAAGGCGCCTACTGGCGGCGAACCTCAAAGCAAGCTCAAGGCCTAGAACCGGCAGAGAGCCTCGGAGCATCGCCAGGGCACGATAGGAGAACGGTCTCTTGTACCCAGGTTGAGCTTCTTCTGCTTCCTGTAACCGAAAAGCGCCAGCGCTCCGAACTGTCCTTTGGCCTGCCCTATGATGAGACTTCTTTGAAGTGTCCGCGTTAGCAGGGCCGAGCCCCTTCCATAGCCTTGGCGCATAGATCGATTTTTTCTATATGACGTCACTGGGATAGACCCTAGGGTGAGGCGAGGCGGCTTGTGCCGCCTCGCCTCACCCTAGGAGTTCTCAATGCCGTTGAGTGTGAACCGCAAGCGTTGCCTGTTGATAGCCTTCTCGGCGCAACGGCGGCCCCCGCCCTGGCGCAGTACCCCTACAGCAGCACGATCTTCATCGGAGACAGCCTCAGCGACGCGGGCTACTTCGGGCCGCTCCAGCCTGAGTTCGTCCGCCCCGTCACCGGCCAGTTCACCACCAATCCTGGCTGGGTCTGGCCGCAACAGATCTCCAACTACTACGGCACCAATGCCGGCGCCAACGGCAACGGCCAGACCGGCGACAACTACGCCGCTGGCAGTGCGCGCGTGGGAATTGATCTGGTCAACGAGCTGGGCTTTGTGCCACCGCCAAGACTCAGACTACCACCTACCTGGCAGCCAATGGCGGCCACGCCGATGCCAAGGCTCTGCACTCAGTCTGGGGCGGCGCCAACGACGTGTTTGCCATCACCTCGCCTGCGCAGGGCCCGGCAGTGATTGGAGCGGCCGTGGCCGATCAGGTCGGGATCCTGGCGACGCTGAAGGGCGCCGGCGCCGAGTACGTTGTCGTGCCCAACCTGCCCGATTTGGGATTGACCCCCATGTTCCGCAGCCAGGGGGATGTAGGCATTGCCACCGGTACCACGCTGGCCCAGGCATACAACGAGGCGTTGTATAGCGGTCTCAAGGCAACGGGCCTTCAGGTCATTCCAGTGGACACCTTCCATCTTCTGCAGGAAGTGGTGGCAAGCCCAGGGACATACGGGTTCACCAACGTTATCGACAAGGCATGTCCTGTCGGATCCTCGCTGCCCTGCAATCCGACGCAGTATGTGACTTCTGACGCCGCTACCAGCTACATGTTCGCAGACAGCGTCCCTCCCTCCGCCGTTGTCCACGAGATGCTCGGCCAGTACGCCCTGTCGATCCTGGAGGCCCCTCGTCTGCAGCAGGTGCTGACCCACTCGGCCCAGGCAGTGGGCCGCTCACGGGCAGACCAGGTCAGCTGGCATCTCGATGGCCGCCCCGCCGGCGGTCTGAGCTGGTGGAGCAACCTGCGTGGTGACATGCAGCGCTATGCGCATTCCGATCTGTATGACGGCATGGCACCGGCCGGCCTGTTCGGCGTGGACTGGGCACGCGATGGCATGGTGGTCGGTGGTTTTGCCGGCTACGGCCGCATGGACGCGGACTTCGGCAACAGCCAAGGTGACGTCACCCAGTCCGATACCAGCGCTGTTCGCTGGCTGGTATGGGCAGCGCGCCTGGGTCAATGGCCACGCCAGCTACAGCTGGCTGGACTACGACGTAACCCGCAAGGTCCACCTGGGTCCGGCCACCAGTGAGCACACCGGTTCCCCAGAGGGCAGCAATCTGACCCCAGCACTGAACGCTGGCTATGAGTTCGGCACGGAGGGGGCCTTCCGCCACGGTCCAGTGGCTGCGGTGATCTGGCAGAAGGTGAAGCTGGACGGCTATACCGAGAGCAACACCAGCGCCACGGCGTTGGGCTACGAAGAGCAGAACATGGACTCCACGGTGGGTCGCATCGGCTGGCAGGCACGCTTCGACGGCGGCAGCGTCAAGCCGTATGTACAGGTCACCTATGACCACGAGTTCGACGACAGCAAGCAGGCGGGTGCTTGGCTACGGACCGTGCCCGAGGCTGGCACATACAAAGTCCCGGGCCTGCAGTTCGACAGAGACTATGTCACCGCAGTCCTGGGCGCACGCCTGAACCTGTGGGGCCTGCAGAGCAACGTCGGCATCAGCTCCACTACCCTGCAGAAGCGAGCTCGCTACACTACGTTGTTCGCCAGTTTCAGCGGCAGCCTCTAAAGTTTCACACTCTTCCGCCGATATGGCGTCCGCACTCCGAACAAAGAGTGACTTGGCTATTTGCTGATGCTATTTTCGGACGGACGTGTCTCTTATAACAAATCAAGGAAGAAGTATGCAGAACGAACTGCGGGACTACATCAAAAGCCAGCCCAATGAACTTCGCGAACTGCTGGACGCTGCACGCGATTCCGGAATGAAGGTCTTCGTTGAGGTCAACGAGAACTTTCCGCCAAGCTTCATCGACACGGTTCCACTTCTTGCCGCGATCTGCAAAAAGTTCTCAGTGGCCACTACAGATCTTGATCTGCTTTGCAGTGAATTCTGTCAGGCCGACCGAACTGTTCTTCGCAAGCTGAACACCTTTAGCCCGTCAAGCCAGCCCCATGAAGTCACAGCCAGTTTTCTGCTCATGGTCGCTATCGCCAGACGGAATCGCCAAGATCTGGGGGTCATGGACCTCCAGGGTTATGGATGGCATGTCGACGCAGCCAAGGTTGTGTTGAGTCACGACAGCTGACAGACGCGTCAAGAAGCGCTCCTTGCATTCGCCGGCGGTGCACTGCCGGCGAATGCAGCCAATAGCAGTGCTGCCTCTCCGTGACCCCATGCTGGGCTGCTCAACGATAATCGGATGCTCAGGATCGCAAGCATCCCGTCGTCAATGAAGGCGAGGCGCCACCTGGAAGAGGCTCGCAATAACGCAGCGGGATAATGGAACATGAAAGTTGTCTATACGGGACTCGATAGCAAGAAGCGCAAAGCCCTGGTTGCATCGCATGAGGACGTCATTCTTCTGCTCTGGGACAACTGGGATGACTACACTTACAAGACAACCTTCCCGATCGAATGCAGGATCGGCGGAGAGATTGTGCAGGTCGGAGGAATTCAGCTCCTCGTTGAGGAGCAGAAGACAACCTATTCATACCTGGACAAGCTTGTTGCGGAGGGCTGGAACGGCGTCTTCCCTATCCCCAACGGGAAATATATCTCGGTACCGGCAGGTCTCACCTTCTATGAGCAGATTGAAGGCCACCTTGGCTTAGACACTGCAATTGAGGTCGCCCAGCTACTGCGAGATGCAAGCTACCTCACCAAAATTCTTAAGGACGAGGACGCCCTGCGACTAACGCAATCGGGCGGCTTCCTGAACTCCCTTCAGCGCGAGCGTGGCGCGATTAAAGCTTTCATTGATGGCTGGAAGCTATTCGACCAGCAAAGCATCACAATTGGAAACCAGGCATTCAATTTTCTCAGCCCATCTAGAGAGATTGCCTCAATCGAACTTCGGTTCCACTCGCAAAGCCCCCTTCCTCACGACATCAACGTGTTGATTGGTGCCAATGGAGTTGGCAAGTCACAACTTCTACGGCAGATAGTTGATGATTGGCTGAGGCTGACGCCCGGATCCCAGAACCAGACTGGCTTCTCAGAGCGCCCTAACCTTAACCAGGTCGTGGTCGTCTCATACAGCCCCTTTGAACTCTTCCCCGTTGACACGAGCGATGACACCGAGCGAAAGGATCACGAAGTTTATCGTTACTTCGGATTTCGAGGGCGAAAGAAGACCCTGACCGAGAGCAAGCGCGGATCACCTCAGATCACCCTATCGCGAGAGTTCCCCAAGGCTAACGCAGCTCACTCTCTACTAGCCTGTCTGGCGGACGACCAGAAGTATGGAGCAATTAAAGAGCGATCTAGCAAGCTTGAGACAATGGAGCGCGTGCTCAGGTCTGCCTTCGAGTTCGACCACGCCGCAGTCGCGGTGGACAGTTCGGCCGATGCCGATGAATTTTTCACAAATCAAATGTGGTTGACGCAGCCTTATCTCGAACTAAAAATCGATGATGAAGACGGAAGCTCATCGACCGAGCGTTATCTCCCCATTGCCTCGGATCGAGTTGGCGCACTCAAAGTACAGCCATTGAGAAAGCACCTGCATGATCGCATGGGCGTGATCTTCCTGAAGAACGGAAAAGTCATGCACCTAAGCTCCGGGCAGAGACTGTTCTCCTACATCATCATCAACATTCTCGGCACCATAAGACGTAACAGTCTTCTGCTTATTGACGAGCCTGAGCTGTTCCTTCATCCGACACTGGAGATTGCGTTCATTCGCATGTTGAAGTCAATCCTTGCGAGCTACAGCTCCAAGGCACTGGTGGCCACACACTCCATTGTCACTGTTCGTGAAATCCCACGTGACTGCGTCCACGTCTTCGAGCAGACCGTGAACGGGCTGGCAATCAAGACTCCACCATTTGAGACATTTGGTGGTGACGTTCAGCGCATCTCTTCCTATGTTTTTGGCGACAAGGTCCTATCCAAGCCATATGAGGAGTGGGTCGAGGCACAGCTGAAGAAGTACGGGACTGCAGAGCAGCTGATCCATGCCCTCGGCGACAACATCAACGAAGAGCTGATCATTCAGATCCATGCAATGGAGCGCGGACAATGGTGATGCGGCTTGATCGACCCAATGCGGACCAGAATACCTTCATCGATAAAGTTGTTCTCGAGCGCCAAGCCGGCTGTAACGCAAAGTTCTTCAGCGGGATCAAAAACGATTGGAAAGCGCGTGTACAGAATTACATCGCTGCGAATGGCGACCCCTCGGTTATTCAGCCTTGGGCCGCTGTACAGCCACACGCGACGAAATTCCACACTCTCTATCTAAGCCCCGCCGTTGATTCGGTTCAGAAGCCTGTATTGGATACGCTTCGATCACGAGAGTTGCAGCTCTGCCCGTTCTGCGGTGAGGAAGGAACGCCCAATACGCTGGACCATCACCTGCCGAAGCAGACTTACCCTGAACTATCCATCACAGCATGCAATCTTGTCCCAATGTGTGACATATGCCAGGGAAATAAGCTCACGTCAACGGTAAACACGGCAAACGAGCGTCTTTTCTTGCACCCGTACTTCGACGAATTCGTCGATCAGCAGGTGTATTTTCTAGACATTGGGACCCCCTACAGCTCCCCAACGACCATGACACTAGGCCCGCACCCTGCTCTGGAGCCCGAGCAAGCTTCCCTTGTTTCTAGACACCTGGGGGAACTCGGAATCGTGGAGCGTTACACTCGCTTTTTCAAGGACGAGTACATGCGCTTACTCAGGCTTTCGGGAAGGATCCGTGCAAAAGGCCTCGATTTGGACGAGCAGATCGAGATGTTTCGTGAGAACGCATTGGACAAGTCAGTGAATTCGTGGCACCACGTTTTCTACTCTGGTGCCATGGCCAATGCGGCTCTTATGCACTATCTGAGGCATGGCCAACTCCCTATGTACCGCTAGTCCCTAGCTGTTCCAGACTGGGCAATGTCGCCGTACGTGCCTGAAGCCCGAAATCCATCACCTGAGCAGTGTGAAGAACGCGCTCCATCACCTTAACGCAAGGCCAAGGTGGTGGAGGGGCAGGCACGGTCCAGCCGGGGGTAGTACCTGGTTTCACTCTGCCCCACTTCAGAGCTCCAAGCTTTGAGTTTGGGCTTTCGCTTAACTGCTATGCCGCAGACTGCCGCGGTCGCCCAAGCTTCGCTTCACCGACCGGGCTCAACTGCCCTTTGCCGAAGATCCTTCCCAATGCCGGTTCGTTGAGTTTGACGTAGTAGTCCGCCTTGGCCAGGTACAACGCCGCGTACTCAAGGCGACTACGCTTCTCAGCGTCATCATAGGCCACCATCCCGATGCCAACCCCTCTGCTACGCTCGTAGAAGGACTTCTGCGCATTGCAGTTCCAGTAACCGCCGTCCCCATCGGTCACTTCATCCTGCCAGAGCTCACCCAGCGCCTTGCCGATGGCCACGTCCTGCCAGACCTTATGACCGTTGAAGAAGGCCATGAAATGGATGTGGTACGACTTCTGTTGGCCGTACTCAAGCTTCCAGGCATAGCCAACAAGAGCGGGATACTTCTTGCGCAGAAGACGCACCATCGCTGCCAGATCCTTCTTCACCCTGGCCGGGTGAAGTTCGCCTGGAACAAGACTCTGGCGGTAGTGGATGTTGTACGCGAAGTCCACACGCACCACGCAGAGCCGCGCATGACGTTCAAGGAGCTCGTTGATGTAGTCAACCATTGAGCAGGAATTCTTGCGGGCACTGCGCTCCTGGGCACTGAGCAGCCTGGCGAAGTCGCTTGCCTTGGCTCTCTCACGGATGCTGTCTACCCAACCATTTGCCGCATCGACATCCCCGCGGGGGCCGATGATTGGATTGATTCGAGAGCTCTCGTACTCCGACGCCAGCAGCTCGAAGTACGGACTCAGCTTGTGCTTGCTGTAGAACTTCTGGATATCCCTATAGTCGACCTTGGCACACTGCTGCACCGCCTGGGCGATGGGATCGGCCACCAGAAAGTTCCTACCCGGCCCCGCCTTCAGGGTGAACAGCTTGTGCTTGGACTTGACCAGGGCACGCATGGCCATATCCACCCGAACGATCTGCCGGGGGTAGTCCACACACGAATCGACAACTACCATCCCGTCCTGATGATCCACCAGTCGATCGCCCCACTGGTCAAGCAGGTTTTCGTGCTTCTTGTACATAGAATCTCCCATGCAGCCGATGCGCTGCATCGATGTGATCGTTCGGGTCTAGGCTTGGGCTAACATGACTAGCGTCGGGAACACCCAACCAATGGGATAAGCCGAAGCGATAATCCGAAGATAATCCGAAAAGATATAAAGTCCGGAAAGCGATACCCTGCTCGGCCCTTGCGGCGAAAGGTCTGGGCGGCATTGAAGCGGGCAAACTTAGTGTCCATCTTCTGCCGCGGTTCTTTTCACGCCGGACGGACGTGGCTACGCCCGCTGGGCTTGGCGCTCGGCCATACGCGTCCTGATCCAATCGTCCACTTCGCTCTCTACCCAGGCAACGGCG
This sequence comes from Stenotrophomonas sp. YJH_SMC_6, assembly GCF_059371335.1. NCBI lineage: Bacteria > Pseudomonadati > Pseudomonadota > Gammaproteobacteria > Lysobacterales > Lysobacteraceae > Stenotrophomonas > Stenotrophomonas sp. YJH_SMC_6. The sequence continues at coordinate 87,913 of NZ_JCAFUM010000004.1, forward strand.
CCGGCGCTCAGCCTGACTGGTCTGGGAAAGCTCGGATCGAAGCGTTTGTTGCCTGGCTTCAGTGCTGCGTAGATCGTGGATCGCCGGAAGCCCGTTCGGTGCTCAAGCTCCTGACGGCGGATGAGTCGCGGGGTGCTGGTGTCGATTTCCATGGTGTCGCATCTCGTGGAAGGGACCTCCAAGGTATGCACCAGATCGGCGATCGTCACGTACCTTAAGCGCTTGAAGTACGTTAGCAGGGGTAGCTGACCAGGCTTCGGGCCAGATCTCGGCACTTGAGTTGGTTCCAGGGAACCTACGAATTGGTTCCGTCAACAGTTCGGACTGCACTGGACTCCACCAAGATGGGCTTCAGACGCGGCTTGCCGGCGAGAAGCGGCGTGAGCGGGAGACTGGCCCAACCCTCAAACAGGGATGAGAAGTCCCGCAGCGCCCGTGACCTGATTGCCAGTGGCCGGCTCAGCGAGCACGCGTCAGGTCACTACGCGGCAGTCATCCATGGCGCTCTACAAGGAACCACGCATGGCCCAGATCGGCCCTGAACTGGGACGTCATATCAACCAGTCTCTGAATGCGACGGCCTGCATGCTGTTTGGGCTGCTCCTGCTGGCAGCCGCTCTGCTGCTGATGTGCGTGATAGGGGGTGCGCCGGCTGATAGCAGGGCCTTCGTCGCCACTGTGGGCCTGGCTGCCGGGGCGACTGGTGGCCTGCTGGTAGCTTTGGGACTGTGGTTCCGACGTCGGCGCTGGATCCAGGGTGAGCATGGGATCGAACGTCTTCCCGATGGCAATCGATGGCTGTACGAATAGATCGCCGAAACCCGCCAGGTCCATCGTCATGGCATCTCCGTTGGCCTTGCCTGGCGCAATGTGGATTGCACCCAATGGCATGCGGTTGGAGCCGGGACCGCGAACATCAACGCTACAGCCTCACCGAGGGACAGGCCGGACGAGACGCCGTCGCCCTGGTCACCGAGGTGAGCTGGAAAGAACGCAGGCTCCACAAGAGCAACTTTGCTCTGAGCGTCGAGTTCGAAACCGACAAGGGCGAGCTCCGCCACGAGAAGATCGAAGTCTCCAATGCTCTCGGAGAGCAGATGCGCGAGATCGAAGAAGTCGGGGAAATCGACATCCGCTACAACGTCGACAATCCGGCGATCGCGGTGGTCAAGGGCGAGAAGAACACCGAGAAGCTTCAGCTCTGGCTGGCGATCGCTTCGGCAGCCGCTGCTCTGATTCTCCTGCTCTTCCGCATCAAGGGGCAGCGGACCGCTGCCAAGCAGGCATAGACAGGGGCGATTGAGCCCGGCTGCTCCCTGCCCCATTCAAACTCGGCACACTCCCCTATCGGGGCACATCAAGGGTACCGGCACCAGGCCGGTACCCTTTTCTTTGGCAAGCTGCAGCTCCTGCTGCTGCACCTGAAGCGCGCGCCCAGATTACGGTAGCCACCGCTGCCGTTCTGTACGCCCATCTCGCCCCAGGCAGACCAGCGCTCACCCAGCTGCAACTGGGCGCCAGCCTTGATCTCGACCCGACACGAAGGCACACCGCCCTGCAGTCGTTCACCGTCAAATTCCAGTGCGTTGTCGCCATTGGCATGCAGCCAGTTGGCTTCAAGGAAAAGCTGCACACGAGTGCGACCGACATCGGCCTGCCCATACAGGCGCATGCCAGCCCTTGTGGCGAGCCCGCCGGCGCGCTCGCCATCGATCACCGTACCGTTGCGCTCGGTAATCCGGTCGCTGTGGTAGCCGGTGTAGTTCACCTGGGCCTGCGGCTCCAGGTACAGCGATGACTCACCAGTCTGACGCAGCGTAAAGGCATAGCCGGCCTCGACCGAAGCAGAGGCAGTACGGGAGCTGTAACGCTCCTTCTGCGCGGCCGTACACCGGTCTACTGGCGCAATCAGTTGCCACGAAACCGCCGCGATGATCCGCCTTGGCGTAGATCACGCAGCGGATCTCCATAACCACGCAGTCATGATGGGCCTTCTACCAGGCAGGTGAGCGGCCACTGATGAATGGCCGCTACAGTCAGCCGGTTTTTCGCTTCCGAGCACTCATTGCCGCAATCTGGGACTCACCTAGTCGGAGGCTATCCAAGTAGTCAGCCCAGGCCTGCATCATCTTCCTGCGCTCGGGCAGGTGGGTGGCGCGATTGTAGGCACGGCCCAGCGGGTCTCTGACTGCGTGCGCAAGCTGGTGCTCGATGTAGTCCGGCCGGAAGCCCAGCACCTCATCCAGTACGGTCCGCGCCATAGCGCGGAATCCGTGACCCACCATAGTGTCCGAGTCGAAGCCCAGGTATCTGAGAGCGGCGTTGAGCGTGTTCTCGCTCATTGGCTTCAGCGCACTTCGAATGCCGGGAAACACGAACTCGCTTTTCGAGGCATGCGGATACAAGCCACGCAGAACATCCACTGCCTGCTTGGACAATGGAACGATGTGCGGCGTCTTCGTCTTGCTCGTAACGTATCGCCACTCTGCAGCGCTCAGATCTATGTCCGCCCACTTCGCCTTCCGTAGTTCTCCAGGACGCACGAAGGTCATCGGAGCAAGCTTCAAAGCCGCCTGGGTGACGCGGGAGCCCTGATAGCCCCACAACGCGCGCAGCAAATCAGCGATCGCTGAGGGATCGGTCATGCTAGCGAAGTGCTTTGTCCGGGGCTGCTCCAAAGCCCCCGCCAGATCCTGGGCAGGATTGCGCTCAGCACGGCCAGAGGCTATTGCGTATCTGAAGACTCGCCCAGCGTGGGCTCTTGCTCGATGCGCCGTCTCAATCACGCCCCTCTGCTCAAGCTTCCGCAGTGCAGCCAGCAGTATCGGAGCGGTGATGTCCGACACAGGCATGTTGGCGAGCATCGCCAGGTCCTTCTCGATCAGTCGGCGCTCTCGCACAACCGATCCCGGAGATAGCCCTTCTTTTGTCCGTTTAGCCAGGAACTCCAGGGCAACTGCAGCGAAGGTGGCGCCCGCCTTCTCACTGTGTGTTGCCTTCTCAGTCCGGGCCACTTGGGCAGGATTGGCGCCACCACGGAGCATTGCTCTGAGCCTATCGCGCTCAGCACGTGCCGCCTGCAGCCCCATAGCGGGGTACTCATCCAAGGTGACGATGCTTGCCTTCCCGAGGAAGCGATAGCGATAGCGCCAAGCCTTGCTGCCGGCGGGTCGAACTTCGATCACCAAGCCGTTCGTATCGGCGACCCGATACGCTGCGCCCCTTGGTTTTAGTGCACGAATCTTGGTGTCAGTCAGCATGTGAGTCAGATGTTTGTGAGTCAGGCGGAACTGGATCGCCTAGTGACTCACACACTGACTCACTTTTTTCGTGGATGCAAGCGGAAGGGGAGAGACCCCAGCGGCATCGATATCCTTATATTTCAGCGCTTTCTGGGATTTTCTGGACTGATCTGGACGTCCTCAGACGTCTAATTGGTGGGCCCACCAGGATTCGAACCTGGAACCAAGGGATTATGAGTCCCCTGCTCTAACCGTTGAGCTATAGGCCCGGCGCAGCGTCACAGTGTAGTGGAGGCCGCGCTCGATCGGCTACCCGGCAGCAGCAAGAGCCTCAGCCACATGCCCCAACCGCTTCTCCGCCACGTCCGCAAACCAGACCTGCCGCCGCAGGTGCGCGTGGAACAGCGCCACAGTCCTCCTGGTCTCTTCCAGCCCCTTCTGGTTGTCCGCCGCCGAAGCCAGCAAATAATCCAGCACCAGACTGCGTCAGCAATGCCAGCGTCGCTCTTCGGGCAAATCCCAGTGAATCCTCGCGCTCGTCGCGCATCACATCTTCCCAATGCAGTAGCGGCGCAAACGCGCAGCCGTTGAGAAGACCTGCTGGATACGTCATCGCAAACAGCAGCTGGCTCGACTCTACAGAAAGCACACACCCCCCAAAAAGAAAAACCCCGCACCAGGCGGGGTTTCTCTCAACGCTTCAACAGCCGCTGGAAATCAATCGATATCCAGGAAGCTGCGCAGCTGCTCCGAGCGGCTCGGGTGACGCAGCTTGCGCAGGGCCTTCGCTTCGATCTGGCGGATGCGCTCGCGGGTCACGTCGAACTGCTTGCCGACCTCTTCCAGCGTGTGGTCGGTGTTCATGTCGATGCCGAAGCGCATGCGCAGCACCTTGGCTTCCCTCGGGGTGAGGCCGGCCAGCACGTCGCGCACGGTTTCAGACAGATTGATGTTGGTGGTGTTCTCGATCGGGGACTCCACGTTGGTGTCCTCGATGAAGTCGCCCAGATGGGAATCCTCGTCGTCGCCGATCGGGGTTTCCATCGAGATCGGCTCTTTGGCGATCTTCATCACCTTGCGGATCTTGTCTTCCGGCATGTCCATTTCCTTGGCCAGCTCCTCCGGCGTGGCCTCGCGGCCGTACTGCTGGAGCATCTGGCGGGAAATGCGGTTCAACTTGTTGATCGTCTCGATCATGTGCACCGGAATACGGATGGTGCGTGCCTGGTCGGCGATCGAGCGGGTGATCGCCTGGCGGATCCACCAGGTGGCATAGGTCGAGAACTTGTAACCGCGGCGGTATTCGAACTTGTCCACGGCCTTCATCAGGCCGATGTTGCCTTCCTGGATCAGGTCGAGGAACTGCAGGCCACGGTTGGTGTACTTCTTGGCGATCGAGATCACCAGGCGCAGGTTGGCCTCGACCATTTCCTTCTTGGCCTTGCGCGCCTTGGCTTCACCGTAGGCCATGGCACGGCTGATTTCCTTCAGCTCTTCCAGGTCCAGCTGGGTCAGCGTCTCGATGTCGATCGTCGCCTGCTGTTCGGCAATGATCTGGTCCTTCACTTCGCGCAGCGCCGAGGACCACTTCTGCTTGCGCTTCAGTGCGTCTTCCACCCACTCCAGGTTGGTCTGGTTACCTTCCCAGGAACGGATGAAGTCCTTGCGCGGCATGCGGGCGGTAACGGTCGCCAGGTTCAGCACGCGGCGCTCATGGGCCTTGATCGACGCCATGGTGTCGCGCAGCTGCTTGGTCAGCACATCGGTCAGCGGCAGCGGCAGCTTCAGGGTGACGAACACCGCCGACATTTCTTCGCGCAGGCGCGGCAGGTTCTTCTTGTCGCCCTTGGTCGCGGCCTTCTTGAAGGCGTTGAAGGCATCGCTCAGCGCCTGCATGCGCGCGGCGACTTCCTCCGGATCCGGACCGGTCGGTGCGGCTTCTTCATCGCCACCGTCAACATCGTCGTCCTCGTCCTCGTCGCCTTCGGCGTCCGCATCGGCGCTGTCATCGGCAGCGACCGCCGGCGGCGCCGGCTCTTCGTCGACCAGGTCGTTGAAGCCGACGATCACTTCGGCCAGGCGCTTCTTGCCTTCCTTGTGGGCTTCGTAGTCGTTCAGCAGCGACTCGACCGAAACCGGGAACTGGCCCAGGGCCGCCTGGACCTGCGAAAGGCCTTCCTCGATGCGCTTGGCGATGGCGATCTCGCCTTCGCGGGTCAGCAGCTCGACGGTGCCCATTTCGCGCATGTACATGCGCACCGGGTCGGTGGTACGGCCACCTTCGGTGTCGAGCGCGCTCAGCGCGGCGGCAGCTTCTTCAGCCGCGGTGTCATCGACTTCGCGGTTGCCGGTGTTGCCATCGTTGAGAAGCAGGGTTTCCACATCCGGCGCAACTTCATGGACATCGATGCCCATGCCGTTGATCATGCCGATGATGTCTTCGATCTGTTCCGGGTCGACCATGTCGTCCGGCAGATGGTCATTGACTTCGGCGTAGGTCAGGTAGCCCTGTTCCAGGCCCTTGCTGATCAGTTGCTTGATTTCGGATTGGGCAGGACGTTCGTTGGCCATGTAGTGCTCGCGCCACCGGCAGGGAGAAATAGGGAACGTAGCATTATACCAGCCCGGGGCCCTGCCTGCCGGGCGGTGGTCCCGCAGGCTCAGGGCCGGAGAAGGAAGGTCACGGGACCATCATTGACCAGGCTGACGACCATATGGGCACCAAATCGGCCCGTTTCCACCCCTGGCGCGTGATTTTCACGACAGATCTCGACAAATCGATTGAACCCGCGTTCAGCCTCTTCCGGCGGCGCGGCCGTGGTGAAGCTCGGCCGCATGCCCGAACGGGTGTCGGCGGCCAGGGTGAACTGGCTGACCAGCAGCAGGCCGCCACCCGTATCGCGCAGCGAGCGGTTCATCTTCCCGGCCTCGTCGGCGAATACCCGGTAGCCCAGCAGGCGCTCGGCCATCCGCCGCAACTGGGCCTCGGTATCGCCCGGCTCCATGCCGACCAGGGCCAACAGGCCAGGGCCGATCTGCCCCACGGCCTCATCGTCGACATGGACGGCGGCCTGGCTGATACGCTGGATCAGGGCGAGCATCGTGGGCTTCCAATGAACAGGGCCGGCCACGATAGCAGCGCCCTTGGCTAAACTGGCGCCGATGAATCCGCAACGCAAAGCCCGGCTGGTCTACCGCGCCACCACCCTGTTCGCCCGCCTGCCCTGGCCGCTGCTGCGGGCGTTCGCGCGCGCCCTGGCGTGGGCATGGATCGCCCTCAATGCCCGTGAGAGCCGCGTCACCCGGCGCAACCTGGAACTGGCCTACCCGGAGCTGGATGGCGCCGCGCGCGACCGCCTGCACCGTGATCTGCTGCGCTCCACCGCGCTGCAGGCCATCGAAACCCTGCGGCTGTGGAGCCAGGCGCCGGCCGACAACCTGCGCCGGCACCTGAAGCAGCGCCATGGCGAGGCCCTGTACGACGCCGCCCTGGCCAGCGGCAAGGGCGTGATCGTGGCCGCGCCGCACTTCGGCAACTGGGAGCTGCTGAACCAGTGGCTGGCCTCGCGCGGGCAAATCGCCATCGTCTACAAGCCGCCGGAGGACGAGGCCAGCGATGCCTTCCTGCAGCTGGTGCGCGGCGGCCAGAACGTACAGCAGGTGCGCGCCGAAGGCCCGGCCGTGCGCCAGCTGTTCAAGGTGCTCAAGGACGGCGGCGCCACCGGCATCCTGCCCGACCAGCAGCCCAAGGCCGGCGATGGCGTGTTCGTGCCGTTCTTCGGCGTGCAGGCGCTGACCATGACCCTGGTCAACCGGCTGGCCGAACGCACGGGTGCCACCGTGCTCTATGGCTGGTGCGAACGCATCGGGCCGGACATGGAGTTCGCGCTGCACATCGAGCCGACCGACCCGGCCGTGGCCGATCCGGACCCGCTGGTGGCGGCCACCGCCCTCAACGCCGGCATCGAACGCATCGCCCGCCGCGACCCGGCGCAGTACCAGTGGACCTACAAGCGCTATACGCTGCGGCCACCGGGCAGTAGCGAGGAAGACCCGTACGCAACTGAGGAACACCCCCACTGACGGCCGCCTGCGACCACTGGCCGCACCACGTTGAATACGACGCCGGCGCCCCCATAGAGACTGCGATGTCCGCCTCCCCCGGTCCTGCCATGCCTGCTGCTTCTTCCCTGTTCGGCGATCCGGCCGCGATCCGCTGCGAACGCGCGGTGGCCGAACTGCGCGCCGGTCGCCCGGTGCTGCTCCACGATGGCCAGGGCCAGCGCCTGGCGGTGATCGCGCTGGACAGCGCCACGACCAGCAGCTTCGCCGCCTTCGCCGCTGCCGCCCGCGAGCGCCATTACCTGTTCCTGACCGCCACCCGCGCCCGCGTGCTCGGCGTGGAGGCACCACAGGGCGCGCGCCTGCCGCTGAGCGGCGTGGCCTTCGAGGCCCTGCCCTCGCTGGGCTACCTGCGCGAACCCGGGCCGATGCCCGAAAGCTGGAGCGCCGGCGACGCCTTCGATGCCGGCGCGGTGGAGCTTGCCCGCCTGGGTCTGCTGCTGCCAGCGATGGTCGCGGTGCGCCTGGACGTCGATGACCACACTTTCGACGGTGCGGCCGAGGTGGCCCTGTGCGACCTGGCCGAAGGCGCAGCACATGCGGCCCACGACTACGAACTGGTGGCGCGTTCGCCGGTTCCGCTGCGCGACGTCGGCATGACCACCTTTGCAGTCTTCCGCGGCGGCGTGGCGCAGCGCGACCAGGTCGCGATCATCGTCGGCGAGCCGGACCTGTCGGCAGTGGTGCCGGTACGCGTGCATTCTTCGTGCCTGACCGGCGATCTGTTCGGTTCACTCAAGTGCGACTGCGGCGACCAGCTGCGGCGTGGCCTGCGCAAGCTGAAGGACCTGGGTGGTGGCGTGCTGCTGTACCTGGACCAGGAAGGCCGCGGCACCGGCATCGCCGCCAAGATGCGCGCCTATGGCTACCAGCACGACGGCCTGGACACCATCGATGCCGATGCACAGCTGGGCTTCGGTGCCGACGAGCGCCGCTACGGCAGTGCAGTGGCGATGCTGCATGGCCTGGGCATTTCGCGCGTGGCCCTGCTCAGCAACAACCCGACCAAGGCACAGCGCCTGCGCAATGCCGGCATCGAAGTGCTGGACTGCATTCCGGTCACCGGCGAGATCACTGCCGAGAACGAGAACTACCTGCGCACCAAGGCCGACCGTGCCGGCCACCTGCTGGATGTCGATGCGCTGATCCAGGCTGCCCAGTAACGCAGCCGACCTGCTACCGTCTGCGCGGTGCGGCCACGGCCGCTACCGCCCGCCCTGCTGCCTGACGGAGCCCGCGTGACCGACGCCACGATTCCTGCACCACCCGCCACCGACTGGCAGTCACTGCCGCAACGCGCAGCCCGCCTGGCCGCACTGGAAGGTGCCTTTGGCGGCCTGTTCGTCCCGGGCCTGCCACTGGCGGCGGCGGCGTGGTTCTTCGATCTGCCCGGTGGCCTGTGGACCGCTGCAGCCGGGCTGCTGATGGGTGTGGCTTTTGGTGCGTGGCTGGGCCGTCGACGCCTGGTCCGCACCCGTTGGCGGCTGGACGCACAGGGCCTGGGCCTGCGCCGCGACCTCATGTGGCAGCTGGAAACGCGCATCCCGCTTTCGCGAGTGCAGCATCTCGATCTGCGCCGGGGCCCGCTGGAGCGCCGTGCCGGCCTGGCCACGCTGATCGTGCACACCGCAGGCACCCGCATGAGCGCGGTGACCGTGAGCGGCCTGGACGAGGCGGATGCCGAGCGCCTGCGCGACACCCTGTCCCACCAGCTCGACCAGGACGCCGACGCCCTGTGAGCCTGCCGCCGCCCCTGCCTGCACCGCTGCCCGCCGGTACCGAGGACCACCGCCTGCACCCGTGGTCGTGGCTGTTCGTGCTGCTGATGCAGCTGCGCCACTACTTCCTGCCACTGGTCGCGCTGCTGGTGTTCGGCCAGCGCGGCGACCGCGATCCGATGTGGGCGCAGCTGATTCCGCTGACGGCAATTGCCGCCCTGGTCCTGGTGTCGGTGCTGCAGTACCTCAGCTACCGCTACCGCATCGGCAGCGATGCGATCACCGTGCGCAGTGGCCTGTTGGCGCGCAACCGCCGCGAGATCCCGTTCGCCCGCATCCACAACGTGGAAGTGCGGCAGAACCCGCTGCACCGCCTGTTCGGCGTGGCCGAGCTGCGCCTGGAATCGGCCGGCGGTGTGCGCCCTGAAGCGGAGATGCGGGTGCTGAAGCTGGACCAGGCACTGGCGCTGGAACGGCTGGTCCGCCAGCGCGGGCAGGCGCCGCAGGCCAACGACGCCGTCGATGCGCCGCCCATTGCCGACGTCGACAGCGAACGCGTACTGCTGCGACTGTCCAGCTGGGACGTGGTGCGCATGGGACTGCTCTCCAACCGCGGCTGGGCACTGGCAGTGGCCGCGTTCGGCGTCCTGTTCCAGACAGTGCCGCGGCCGGTGATGGACGATGCCATCCAGCGCGGCGGCCGCGAGGCCTTCGGCTATGCCAGCCACCTGCATCCCGGCGTGACCGGCGCGTTGCTGCTGGCGGCGGCGGCCCTGCTGCTGGGCTGGCTGGCGCTGCGCGTGCTGTCAGTGGTGCTGACCCTGTTGCGTTACCACGGCTTCACCCTCGTCGAGCAGGACCGCCGCCTGACGGTGTCGGCCGGGATGCTCAGCCGCACCCGCAGCAGCGTGGCACGTCGCAGCATCCAGGCCTGGACGCTGCGCGAAGGCACCCTGCAGCGCTGGTTCGGGCTGCGCCAGCTGCGCATCGACAGTGCCGCCGGTGGCCCTTCGCGTGATGAGGACCGCGCCCTGCGCGAACTGGCGCCGCTGGCAACCCGCGAGCATTGCACGCAACTGGTGCAGCACCTGCTCCCCCAGCTGCACTGGCCACCGGCGCAATGGCAGTCCATCCCGCAGCGTGGCTGGTGGCGGCTGTGCCTGGGCGCGCTGCTGCTGGTGCCGCTGCTGGCCGCCGCCGCGTACTGGCGCTGGGGCCCATGGGGCCTGGTCGTGCTGGCCTGGCTGCCGGTCGCGTTGTTGGTCGCACACCGGCAGATGGCACGCATGGGCTGGTATCTGGACGAGCACTATGTGGCCGTGCGCGGCGGCTGGTGGAAACGCTGGTGGCGCTGGGCCGAGCTGGACAAGGTGCAGGGCCTGCGCCTGCAGCGTTCACCGCTGGACAAGGTGCTGGGCACCAGCAGCCTGCAACTGGACACCGCCGGTGCGCATGGCGACGTGGCACTCACCCTGCACCATCTGCCGCAGGCACAGGCACAGCAGGCGATGGATCAACTGGCGGCCACGCTGGCGCGGCGCAAACTGCGCTGGTGATGCGGGGTCGGATCCCGGCCTGAATCGGGTCGTGCCGGCCGCTGGCCGGCAACTGCACATCCCCCGGTTTGCCGGCCAGCGGCCGGCACGACCGCGAGCAGGGTCAGCGAGGCATCATCGCTGCGAGGGGCCCCAATAGCCCAGGTCCCTTCGGATCTGCAGATCGCGCACCCAGCTGCCGAGAGGCTTGCGGCGCAGCGCACCCATTTCACCGGACAGGAAATCCTCGGTGGCCGCGATTACCCGCTCGCTGGACAGGCCGTCGCGGTACGGATGGATGGCATCGGCGTAACGCACGATTTCCGCCTGCAGCGCGGCATCCGGATGCAGCGCGCGCTGCAGCATCGCCGGCAGCTGTGCCGGGTCGTCGAAATCAATCATGTGCGGCTTCGGCACGCGGTTGCGGAAGGTCACCACCGGCTTGTGCTGGACGATGAACTCCGAAACGATCGACGAGGTGTCCGACACCAGCACATCGGCGGCGCGCTGCGCGGCCATCACCTGCTCCGGCTCGATGAAGCGGGCATTGGCACCGGCCAGCGCGCGGTAGCGCTCGAACAGTTCCGGCGGACATTTGGGATGCAGGGTCAGCAGCCAGTAGCGCCCACCGGCAGCGATATCGGCGGCGATCTGCGCATGCAGGTGCGGTGCCGCACTCAGCCGCTCGGTGAAGGTGGAACCAAACAGGATCACCGGGCGATCGCCGGCCGGCGCGCGCAGTGCGGCGCTCTCGCCACCGTCATCGCGGAACAGCGGGTCCAGCTTCGGCCAGCCGGTCTCGGCCACCGCGAAATGGCCCTGCTGGGCCGCGATCTCGCGGAACGGTGTGGTGGTGGCCGGCCCCTGCGTGCAGTACAGGTCGAACATGCCGCGCACCCGGAAGTGGCCGCGCGCGCTGTCGCGCTTTTCCACATTGAAGCCATGGAACAGCTGCACCTTGGCCCCCGAAAGGAAGGTCGGCACCCAGTTCGCCGCGCTGAACACCGCCCGCGGGCGCATTGCCAGGGCCTGCTTCAGGCCGACGTTGGCCACCCCCGGCAGGCTGCTGCCGGCCGCGCCGCCTTCGAACCAGGCCGCAACCTCCTGCCCGGACGCGTGCAACGCCTGCGCCAACGGGGCGAGAATAGGCAGCGCATAGCGCTCCGTCGCAAACAACAGGTACCCGGCCATCATGTCCTCCACGACCGCTCCCATCGAACGGCCTCGCATCACGGCGTGCATTATCGCGTTCAACGAGGCCGGGCGCATCGGCGACTGCCTGGCCTCGCTGGCCTTCTGCGATGAGATCGTGGTGGTGGACTCGCAGTCCACCGATGCGACCGTGGCCATCGCCGAGGCTGCCGGTGCCCGCGTGCTGCAGCGTCGGTTCGAGGGCTTCCGCAGCCAGAAGGCGTTCTGCGTCGAGCAGGCCAGCCACGACTGGGTACTGTGTTTGGATGCAGACGAGCGCATCAGCCCCGAGCTGCGTGCGGCCATCGAACAGGCCCGTGACGGCGGCTTCGCCGGCCACGCCGGCTACCGCTTCGCCCGCCTGTCCGAATACTTTGGCAGGTTCCTGCGCCACGGCAATGCCTACCCGGACCGGGTGATGCGCCTGTTCGACCGCCGCCAGGGCGGCTGGCGCGGCAAGCGCGAGATCCACGAGGCGGCCAGCGTCGATGGCAGCGTCGGCACCCTGCGCGGCGATCTCATCCACTATCCCTATCGATCGTTGCAGCAGCAGCTGGCCAAGACCGAGAAGTATGCGCGGATGATGGCCGAGCACGAGTTCGCGCGTGGCAAGCGCGCCACGCTGGGCAAGCTGGTGCTGGCGCCGGCCTGGCGGTTCTGGCGTGGCTTCCTGTTCCGCGGCGGCTTCCGCGACGGCTGGCACGGCCTGGTCTATGCCTATGTGCGTGCCAACTACGTACGGCAGAAGACCATCATGCTGTGGATGCTGGGCAACGGCCAGGCGGTGGCCGATCCTCCAGCCCCTGCGGAACGGCCCTGAGCCGGCTGTGTCACACTTGCCGCGCGTTGCCTGAAGATCCCCCATGAAAATCCTGTACACCAACTTCCACTATGGCGACGGTGGCGGCCACACCACGTACATCGTGTCCCTGGCGCGCGCCCTGCATGGCCAGCACACGGTCCATGTCGCAGCCCCCGCCGACAGCCGCCTGCTGCGCACGGTGGCCGAGGAAGGAATCGCCACCCCGCTGCCGATGGCCTTTGGCAGCGGCCTGCCGACCTTGCCACGACAACTGGCCGAACAGCATGCGCTGCGCCGGCTGGTGCGGGACGAGGGCATCGACCTGGTCCACGTCAACGGTGCTCGTGATCACCGCTTCGTGATGCAGGGACTGCTCGGCATGCGCCGCCCGCCGATCATCCTGACCAAGCACAACAGCAAGCCCACCCGTACGCTTGGCAATGCCTTCAGGGCCCGCTGGGCCACCGACCGCGTGATTGCGGTTTCGGCACACACCGAGCGCCTGCTGGAGCAGGGCCCGTACCGGCGCTGCCCGATCGATGTGGTCCGCAACGGCGTCGACCTGGACCGCTTCGCGCCGCTGCCGGTCGACGCCGGCCAGGCAATGCGGCAGCAATGGACGCAGGATCCGGATGCGCTGCTGCTGGTCAGCAACGCCGGCACCGATGACTACAAGGGCTGGATCGACCTTGCGCAGGCCATTGCCCTGCTCCCCGACGCGATCCGGCCGCACGTACACATGGCGGTCGCAGGTCACCTGCCCAACGCGCAGCAACGCGCGCAGGTGCAGGCCCTCGGCGATGTCGCCGCGCAGGTCCACTTCACCGGACTGCTGGCCGATACGCGCCCACTGATCGCCGCCGGCGATGTCGGCTTCGTGCTGTCCAACGACATCGAGACAATTTCCTTCGCCTGCCGCGAAATGATGGCCAGCGCCAGGCCGATGCTGGTCAGCGACTACGCGGGGCTGCCGGAAAACATCGAGCAGGGAGTCGACGGCTGGGTCGTGCCCACCCGCAACGTGGCCGCCATCGCCGCACAGGTGCAGGCGATGTATGAACAACGCCAGGCGCTGACGGCGATGGGCATGGCCGCCCGCCGCCATGCAGAGCGTGAGTTCGGCCTGCAGACCTTCGCCGGGGCGACCCTGGCCAGCTACGAAGCGGTGCTGGCCTCAGCCTGATCTGACCGGCGCGGCTCGGACAGGGCCAGCAGCAGGGCAACCCAGGCGGCATAGAACGAGGCGGTCCGCATGTCACGCAGCATCATTTCGGTAACCCCGAAGACGGCGAATGCCACGCAGATGCTCAACCCTGCCGCGGCATGCAACCGCGACCGTTCGTCGCCACGCCACAGGCGTGGCACGAACACCAGCGCCGGGGCCACGTACACCAGCACCAGGCCAAGTCCCCCCAGCACGCCGTAGGTGGCCAGGAAATACAGCAGGTCGTTGTGGGTCTCGCCGAAATCACGCGCGACCATCGCCGACACCTTTCCCTGTCCGGCAAGTCGTTCCAGTTCCTGGCGGAAGCGGTCGCCACCACCGACACCGAACACCGGCTGCTCGCGGATCATGTAGCCAGCCGCGGTCCACAACTGAAGGCGGATGCAGACCGAGGTATCTGCCAGGTGGTCGGCACTGCAATCGCCATACTCGCTCACGCCCGCATCGATGCGATCGCGCAACGCACCATCATGGGTGGCGACGATGCCGACGCCGGCCGCGAGTACCAGGCCCAGCAGGATCTTCATCCGGCCAAGCCGGCGCCCCATCACCAGCAGGCCGATCAGCAGGAAGCAGGGAATCGCCAGCAGGCCACCGCGGGTCTGCGTCCACAGGAATGCGACCAGGCCAAGGATGCCGGTCAGCAGCTTCAGCGTGGCTTCGATGCGGGTGAAACGGGTTACCGGCAGGCCCAGCGACATCAGGCTCAGCACACCGAACAACAGGGTCAGGTCGCCGTAGGTCACCGCATTGAACTGCTGGGTGGCAGGCCGCACGCCGGTCTCCAGCGCCAACCAGCCAATGATGGCTGCTGCCGACCACACCGCAGGCAGGGTGCCCAGCATCGCCCGCGCAAGGATCCTGCGCGGCACCCGCAGCGCGGCGAACAGGATCAGCAGCATCGACAACAGGCGTGCGGCCTTTTCGACCTCCGATCCCTTCCAGATGCCATGCACGCCCAGGCTGATCAGCACGCCGACCAGCATCACGCCCATGCCGATGCCCATCCATGCATAGCGCCGGGCGGAACCGGGCAGCAGGCGCGGAGCGGCCGAGGGCAACAGCAGCAGGACGATCGACAGCAGGATCGCCAGGTAGAACCCCGCGCTGCCGCCCTCCATGGTGATCATCAGCAGCGTCGGCAACGCCCCCAGCACCACGGCGTAGGCGCCGGCCAGGAAGCCCGTCGTGCGGGAAGTAGGCAAGGAAAGCGGAGTCACGTGGTGCGGTCGGCAGGTCGATGGCGATAGACCGGCACGGTGCCGGGAGCGGCCCTCATTCTAGGACAGAGCAGGCCGCTGGTTGACGCAGACTGGCCATGTCCGTCGCTCATTCGTTCAGTCCGCATCCGGTGGCCCCTGCAGCCGGTACTCGCGCTCGAGCTCCTTCAGGTCAGGCACGCAGGCCCCGGACACCGCCCTGGCGGGAACCAGCCACCAGCGACGGCGGTTGGATATGCCGGCCATCTGCGCCTGCGAACGATCAATGCACTCCTGCATGGCATCGTCATTCACCAGCAACCAGCGATGCCGGGGGGACAAGCGCTGCCAGCGCACGGCCGCCTGCAGCTGTTCATGCCAGCGGTTCTCGAATCCAAAGGTCGCCGCGCGGCGGTCCGCCATCAGCAGATTCTGTTCCTTCCAGGCCACCAGTCCCAGTTCCGCGCCTGGCCCGAGACGCGCGCCGACGTCACGCATCAGACCACGCGCAGAGCTTGAATCATTCAGCAACGGGTAGCCGAACAGGCCGTAAAGCACCCAGGCCACGGCCAGGGTCGATAGCAGCGCCAGATGGCTTCGACGCCAGCCGGTCACCACCAGGCTCAAGCCACCCCAGAGCCCCATCGCCAGGATCGTCCACGCCAGTGCATCGGTCGCGCCCGGCGGCAATCCGCGTCCATGGGCAAGGTTCACCTCGAAGCGCGGATCACCCAGCAACGCGAGCGCCCCGACCAGGCTCAATCCCAGTGCCAGCAACGCGGCAAACCCTCCCAGCACGCGCTGCACATCGCGCCGCTTCAGCAGCCCGGGCAGCAGCGGCGCCAGCGCCAGGCAGAACATCGGCAGCGCCGGCAGGATGTAGACATCGCGCTTGCCCTGGGGAATCGAGAAGAACAGCACGACCAGCAACCACCAGGCCAGCGGCAGCAGGTAGCGAGGGTCACGTCGGCGCAGGCGCCTGCGCCATGCGGGAATCGCCCATGGCAGCACCAGGAACGCCGGGATCCACATCGACGGCATCACGCCGAAAAAGTACCACCACGGCTGGTGATGGTCCCAGGACTGCGTGTAGCGGCGGGCCGTCTGCCGCACCAGGATGTCGTTGATGTAGGCGCGGTACTCGTCCGACCCGGTGCCCAGCGCGGCCAGCAGCATCGGCGCCAGCCACAGCGATACCGCCAGCAGGAAGGCCAGCGGTGCCAGCCAGAAGCGGCCATCGCGCGCGTGCAGGGAAACACGGGGCCACTGCAGGGCTGCAGCGATGGCCGCCGGCACGATCATCAGCAGCGCCAGCATGCCTACGCCCTTGGTGATCACCCCGATACCGGCGAAGAACCAGCCCAGCCACCACCAGCGCCAGGCCGGGCCCAGCAGCAGGTGGCGCAGCAGGCCATAGTTGGCCAGGGTGATGAACAGCACCAGCAGCGGATCGATCTGCGCCTTCTTCGCCTGGAAGGTGAACTGCAGCGCGAACAGCAGTGCCCACCCCGCGCAGAGCCCGACCTGCCGCGTCCACAGCCGGCGCCCCAGATCGACCACGCACCACAGCGTGCCCAATGCGGCCAGCAGCGAGGGCAGCAGGAAGGCCACGCGCCAGTGGCCAACCAGGCCATACAGCGAGGCCTGCCACCACATCAGCATCGGCGGCTTGTCCGAATACAGCTCGGTACCGCGATGCGGGAACAACCAGTAACCGCTGTCGACCATCTGCCTGGCCACCAGCGCGAAGCGTGGTTCGTCAGAGGGCCACGGATCGCGGAGACCGAGCCCGGCCCCCAGCACCAGCAGGGCCACCACCACGAACAACCACGTCTGGCGCGACGCGTGGGTCTTCAGCATGGGACTCGAAACGGCAGCGGGGGTCAGGCTGCTTTTATCAGACGCGCGTAGAAGAAACCGTCAGCATCGTTGTCACCAGGCAGTCGCTGGCGTGCCACGCCTTCGCAATCCACGCCGAACGCATCGCCCAGCGGCTGCGCCACCGCGTCCGGATGCCACTTCAGGAACGCACGCACCTGATCGATGTTCTCGGCGCGCAGGATCGAGCAGGTGGCGTACAGCAGCACGCCGCCCGGGCGCAGCATCGACCAGCAGGCTTCCAGCAGGCGCGCCTGCACGCCCACCAGTGCATCGACGTCCTCGGCGCGACGGTGGAACATCACATCCGGCTGGCGGCGGATCACGCCCGTGGCCGAACATGGCGCATCCAGCAGGATCGCGTCGAACGGCACGCCGTCCCACCACGAACCGGGATCGCTGGCATCGGCGACCAGGGTCTGCGCATGCTCGCCCACACCGGTGCGGGTGTAAGTGTCACGTGCCCGGGCCAGACGGCGCGCGTCGATATCCAGCGCCAGCAGGCGCAGGCTCGGGTCACACTCCAGCAGATGCGCCGATTTGCCGCCGGGTGCCGCGCAGGCATCCAGCACGCGGGCACCGGTCGCGGGTGCCAGCGCATCGGCCGCGCATTGCGCCGACAGGTCCTGCACCGACAGTGCACCATCGCCGAAGCCCGGCAGCTGGTTCACGGCAACGGGGGTCGCCAGGCGCAACGCATCGGCGCACAGTGCAGTGGCTTCAGCGGCAATGCCGGCCTCGGCCAGCGTCGCCAGGGCCTTGTCGCGACCGCCATGCTGGCGGTTGGCACGCAGCCACAAGGGCGCGGGTTGCAGGCTGGCGCTGAAGATCGCTTCGGCCTGCGCCGGCCAGTCGCGCTCGATCGCATCAGCCAACCATTCCGGGAAGGCGTCGCGCGCAGGCTGTTCGGGGAACCCCTCGCGCTGGGCGCGGCGCAGGATCGCGTTGACCAGGCCTGCCTGGCGCTCACGGCCCAGCGCGCGCGCCGCATCGACCGTAGCCGAAAGCGCTGCGTGCGCAGGCAGTTCGAGCACGTCCAGCTGGGCGAAACCGACCATCAGCAGCGTGCGCAGGTCGGCATCGCGCGCCGACAGCGGCTTCTGCATCCAGGCCTGCAAGGCCGCGTCATAGGTGCTGCGACGGCGCAGCACAGCGAAACACAGGGCTTCCAGCAGCGCGCGGTCGCGGCTGTCGGCCAGCTTCGGCAGCGCCCAGGCCAGTTCGGCCTTCAGCGAACGGCCACGGGTGAACACCTGTGCCAGCACGCGTGCGGCCAGCATGCGCGTGGCCGCGCCCGGTGCCGCCTTGGCGACGGAGAAATCGTTCTGCTTGGACACCGCTTATGCCCCCACGCGCAGGTCGCGGCGAGCGTTGAGGTAATCGGCAGCGGTGATCGCCTTGCCGCCTTCACGCTGCAGCACGCGCAGGCGCAGCGCGCCCTGGCCACAGGCAATGTCGATGCCGTCGCGGCCGGCGGCCAGCACGGTGCCCGGCGCCTGGCCGTGGTCTGCCTCCAGTGCCACCGCACCATGGATGCGCACGCGTTCGCCAGCCAGCGTTGCCTCGGCGATCGGCCACGGATTGAACGCGCGCACGGTACGCGCCAGCGCGTCGGCGTCCTGCGCCCAGTCCAGCCTGGCTTCGGCCTTGTCCAGCTTGTGCGCGTACGTCACGCCCTGTTCCGGCTGCGGTCGCGCGATCGGCTTGATGCCCGCGCGCAGCAGGCCCAGGCCATCGGACAACACCTGGGCACCAAGCTCGGCCAGCTTGTCGTGCAGCTGGCCACCGGTATCGGTGGAGGCGATCGGCAGCTCCTGGTGCAGCAGCACCGGGCCGGTATCCAGGCCAGCCTCCATCTGCATCAGGCACACCCCGGTCTTCGCGTCACCAGCCTGGATCGCACGCTGGATCGGCGCAGCGCCGCGCCAGCGCGGCAGCAGCGAGGCATGCACGTTCCAGCAACCATGGGTCGGGATGGCCAGTACTGCCTTGGGCAGGATCAGGCCATAGGCCACCACCACCATCAGGTCCGGCTGCAGGTCGCGCAACTGCTGCTGGGCGGCCGCGTCCTTCAGCGACTCCGGCTGGTAGACCGGAATGCCACGGGCCACGGCTTCGAGCTTGACCGGCGAAGGCGCCAGGCCACGGCCTCGGCCGGCCGGGCGATCAGGCTGGGTATAGACGGCCACGACCTCATGGTGGCGCGCAGCCGCGCGCAGCGACGACACCGCGAATTCCGGCGTACCGGCAAAGACAATCCTCATGGCTACCCCACTTGCAGGATGGATTCGTGCAGGAAAGAAAACGGCGCCGTCGGCCGGCGCCGTAGAGCCCGCGCGAGCCGCGCAGGCACGGGCCACCCGAAGGGTGGCCCGGATTGGCGATCACGCCACGTGCTTGCGCTGCTTGGCCAGCTTCTTGCGCACCATCTCGCGCTTGAGCGGCGACAGATAGTCGATGAACAGCTTGCCGTCCAGGTGATCCATCTCGTGCTGGATGCAGGTGGCCAGCACGTCACCAGCCTCCATCTGCTGTTCCTGGCCGTTGCGGTCCAGGTACTTCACGGTGATGGTGTCGGCACGGGTCACGTCGGCGAAGATGCCCGGAACCGACAGGCAGCCCTCCTGGTACACCCGGCCCCCATCCTTGGCGACGATTTCCGGATTGATGAACACATGCGGTTCATTCTTTTCTTCGCTGACGTCGATGACCATGAAGCGCTTGTGCACGTCCACCTGGGTGGCGGCCAAGCCGATGCCCGGGGCGTCGTACATGGTCAGGAACATGTTGTCGATCAGCTCCTGGAAGGCCGGCGTGGTGACTTCGGCAGCTTCGATCAACGCGGCCTTGGTACGCAGGCGCGGATCGGGGAACTCGAGAATGGGGAGAAGGGCCATGGCTGTTTCCGGATAGGGGGCCGGCACGCCGGCATACGTCGCAGATTCTAGCTCCAACGCTTGCCTTGCGCCCCGGTTTCTGGACTATAGTGCGCGGACCTGTTGGGGAATCAGGGCTTCACACCTATGTTGCTTCGTTTTCGTACGGTCGTCGCCGCGGCGATGCTGACCGTGGCTGCCTATGCTACCGCCGTGGAAGTGAATGGCGGGCACCCGGACACCTATGTGGTCCGAAAAGGGGATACGTTGTGGGATATCGCCGCACGTTTCCTGCAGAAGCCGTGGCTGTGGCCGGAGATCTGGCAGGCCAATCCGCAGATCGCCAATCCGCACCTGATCTATCCCGGTGACGTCCTGAGCCTGGCCTACCTGGACCGGGTGACCGTGGCGGCCCGGCCCGGCCCACGCCAGGAGGCCCCGATCGACGCCATTCCGCTGGCCCAGGTCGAGCCGTTCCTGAAGCAGCTGAGCGTGGTCGACAGCATCGAGCAGCTGCCCTACGTGGCCGGCCTGGAAGAGGAACGCCTGCGCGCCACCAGCGGCCACGCCGTCTATGTGCGCCTGGCTGACGCCCAGGTAGGCCAGCGCTGGGCGGTTGTCCGCCCGACCGTGCGCTACGCCCAGCCCAAGCCGACCGAGGACCTGACCGCCAACGGCGACGTCACCCCGGGCAGCGGCAACCTGTGGCGCGCCTACAGCGCACCCAACCACCGCCGCGGCGTGCTCGGCTATGAGCTGGCCCAGGTCGCCACCGGCACCATCACCCATGTCGCCGGAGGCAAGGTCGAGGCGTCCACCCTGGTGCTGGACAAGAACGAAGGCGGCCGTGAGGTGCGTGCCGGCGACCGCCTGGTGCCGATCGAGGCCAGGCCGTACGACCTGCAGTTCGTGCCCCATGTCCCCGCCGCAGGCGTCGAGGGCGTCGACGTACGCGTGCTGGCCGTCACCGACATGTTCACTGCCGGCGGCCCCCGCGACGTGATCGCGATCTCGGCTGGTCGCACGCAGGGCGTGGACAATGGAACCGTGTTCTCGCTGTGGCGCCCGGGCCGCCATGTGGCGCACCGCATGAAGTACCCGAACTCGTCGCGCACGGACGATTCGCTCAGCACCGGCGCCGGCCGGGTCTCGCTGCCGGACGAGTACGCGGCGCATGCCATGGTGTTCCGCACCTTCGACAATGTCAGCTACGCGCTGGTGATGCAGGGCGTGAAGCCGGTGCGCGTGGGGTACAACGCGCTGCACCCGGACGCGCGGTAGAGTTGACTGTTGGTCGACTGCTCTTCACCGCCCCCCGAAAGCGCCCGCGCTGCGCGCGGTAGTCGACTGACAGTCGACTCTACAGGGGCGGTCTCCGGCAAAACCTGACAGCCACATGCGAAGGCGCCCTAGGGCGCCTTTGTTGCATGCGCTCGATAGTGGGGGAATGACCAAGCAAGCTGATGAGGCGCTGCTGCGCCTGGTGATGGCAGGCGGCGCGCTGGCGCCACGGCGGTCCCTGCTGCAGGCCGCGGGCAGCGCGCAGACCGCGATCGCGCAGGGCGCCGCGAACTGGCGCGCGCACGGTTGCACGCCAGAGCAGTGCGCTGCACTGGAACACCCCGACGCCCGCGCCTGGACCGTGGCGCGGCACTGGCTGGAAGACGACGACCACCATCTGCTGTCCTTCGCCGATGCGGCCTTTCCGCCGCCCCTGCTGGACGTCCCGAACCCGCCACTGGCGCTGTTCGTGGCGGGCGATCCGAGCCTGGCCTGGCGCCCCTCGGTGGCGCTGGTCGGCAGCCGCTCGCCCACCCCGGGAGGACGCGCGCTGGCCGCGCGCTTTGCCGGCTGCTTCGTCGAGGCCGGACTGGCCGTAACCAGTGGCCTGGCGGCCGGCATCGACGCGGCCGCCCACCTGGCCACACTGGAGGCAGGCGGCTGCACCGTGGCGGTGATCGGAACCGGCCCTGATCGGGCCTATCCGGACAGCCACCAACGGTTGCAGGGGCGGATCGCCGCCGAGGGCGCGGTGCTCAGCGAGTACCTGCCCGGCACACCGGCACGCCCGGGCCACTTCCCCGCGCGCAACCGCCTGGTGGCCGGGCTGGCGCTGGCGACGGTGGTGGTCGAGGCCGCGCAACGCTCCGGCGCCCTGATCACCGCACGGCTGGCTGCCGAGGCGGGCCGTGAAGTCTGTGCCCTGCCCGGCTCGGTACTCAACCCACGCGCAGCGGGCTGCCACCGGCTGATCCGTGAAGGGGCCGCACTGGTCGAGCGCCCCGAGGAAGTGCTGGAACTGCTGGCCCCTGCCCTTCGCCAGCAGCTGCCGGGCTTGCAATCACGGCTGGGCACCCCCACTGAACAGGCACCGCCGGCGCTCCTGCCGGCGCGCTGGGCCGACGACCCTGACTACCAGTGCTTGTGGCGGGCCCTGGACCACGACCCAAGCAGTATGGATTCACTGATCACACGCTGTGGATTGACGGCGCCCCAGGTGTCCTCCATGCTGCTGGCCATGGAACTGGCGGGAATCGTGGTGTGCGTACACGGCCGCTACTGTCGAACTCCCTAGTTTCTTCACCTCCACAGCGTCGCGCGACGCAGGCCGAGGGGCAATGAAAGAGAGCATCCTGGACGTACTGCTGTACCTGTTTGAACACTATTTCAGCGAAGACGCGGACCTGATCCGTGACCGCGATTCGCTCCAGAACGGCCTGATCCAGGCCGGTTTCAGCCCAACCGAGATCAACAAGGCGTTCGACTGGCTCGACGCCCTGGCCGCGCAGCGGCCGAGCGTGGCCCAGGCACGGGTCGACGGCCCCGTGCGCGTCTACCACGGCCCCGAGCTGGACAAGCTGGACGTGGAATGCCGCGGCTTCCTGCTGTACCTGGAACAGCACGGCATCCTCGACGCCGACCAGCGCGAACTGGTGCTGGACCGGGCGATGGCCTTGGACCAGGACGAACTGGACCTGGACGACCTGAAATGGGTCGTACTGATGGTGCTGTTCAACCAGCCTGGCTCCGAAGCGGCCTATGCCTGGATGGAGACGCAGATGTTCATGGACGAGCCAGAACCCCTGCACTGACCGTACACTTGGGGGCATAGCGCATTCAGGAGCGTCCCCGTGAGCGAGTGGTTCCATGCAGAAGGCAACCGGCAGCAAGGTCCGCTGCCGGCGGAACAATTGGTCGAGCTGTTCCGCAACAACCAGATCACCCTGGACACCCTGGTGTGGCGCGACGGACTGCCGCAATGGCAGCCGTTGCGCACCGTCGTGGACGAACTCGGCCTGATCGTGCCGGCGCTGGACGCCGCCGTACCGCCGGTCGAACCCGAACCGGAACCGGAACCCGTCGCACCGCCTCCGCCGCAGCCGCCGGTACTGCCGGCGTCCACGCCCTACGCCGCCAGTGCATCGGCCACCGTCCTGCCGGCACCGAAAAAGAAGCTGTCCGGCTGTGCGCTGACCGCCATCATCGGTGGTGCCCTGTTGCTGGTACTGGTCCCGATCGTGGCCATCCTGGCCGCCATCGCGCTGCCGGCCTACAACGACTACACCGTGCGCAGCAAAGTCGCCGGCGCCGTGGCCGCGCTGCAGCCGCTGAAGGACCAGGTGCAGCATTTCGCCGATGACGAAGGCCGCTGCCCGGGTGCCAATGACGCCGGCTTCCCGGCCCCGGGCGACTTCGCCAACGCGGGCCTGTCGGCGGTGAACATCGGCCGCTTCAACAACGGTCACTGCGGCATCGAAGCAACGCTGGCGGTACCAGGCAAGGGCATCGACGGCGACCTGCTGTGGCTGGAATACGATCGCGACAGCGGCCGCTGGGAATGCAGTGGCGAAAGCAACGACAAGTACCTGCCGCCGACGTGCCGCGGCTGAGCCACGCGCACGCCAGCACCTCCAAGGATGATTCAACAGGGAACATGCAATGACTGAGTGGTACTACGCCGAAGGACAGCAACGCCAGGGCCCGCTGCCGGTCCAGGAGATCCGCCAGCGCTTCCAGCGCGGCCAGTTGAACCTGGACACCCTGGTCTGGCGCGAGGGCATGGCCCAGTGGGCTGCACTGCGCCAGGTGGTCGACGAGCTCGGCCTGCAGACGCTGGCCGATGCCAGTACGGCCACCAGCAGCGGCGGGTTCGACCTGCGCAGCGACTATGCCGCCATCGACAGCGGCACCGCACCGCTGCCCGGCACCGGCGCGCTCAGCAGCTCGCCATACAGCGCTCCAGCCGCCGTCGGCAGCGGTGGCCACGCACAGCCTGTGGTTGGCGGTGAAGTGGTCTACGCAGGCTTCTGGAAGCGCGTGGCGGCCTACATGATCGACTACTTCGTGCTGGTCATCCCCGGCAGCATCATCGGGGCCATCCTCGGTGCGATCCTGGGCGCCAGCATGGGCGCGGTGGGCAGTGGCGAATCGGCCATCGAGATCGTGGCCCAGCTGGCCAGTGCCCTGATCAACCTCTGCATCGGCATGGCGTACTACACCTGGTTCCATGCATCGAAGGGCGGCGCCACGCTGGGCAAGATGGCGGTCGGCATCAAGGTCGTCCGCGGCAACGGCGAGCGCCTGACCAAGGCCCGCGCGTTCGGTCGTTACTGGGCCATGCTGCTGAGCAGCTTCACCCTCGGCATCGGCTTCCTGATGGCGGCCTTCACCGAACGCAAGCAGGGCCTGCACGACATGATCTGCGACACTCTGGTGGTCGACCGCTGGGCCTACACCGACCAGCCCCACCTGCAGCGCCGCGAGCTGGGCACCGTCACCGTGCTGGTACTGGTGTTGACGGCGGTACTGTCGCTGGTGGGCCTGGCGCTGCTGGTGTTCGCGGTCGGCTTCATCGCCAAGATGGCCTCCTGAACGGCCATCCTCACGGCTGGCTGCTTGACACGGGCTGGCCGGGCGTGATTCCTCTAATAAGGTGAAACCTGAACGCCCGGCACATTACCGGGCGTTCAGTTTATGGATTTGCGCGTGGCCGCTTCACTAATGCGGCCATTTGCTCCACCCTAGCGGCCCCTTCCCCACGGTTCGCCCCACAGACCCTGCTGCCATGCCCAAGCACCTGCTCATCGTCGAATCGCCGGCCAAGGCCAAGACGATCAACAAATACCTCGGCAAGGACTACACCGTCCTGGCCTCGTATGGGCATGTGCGTGACCTGATTCCGAAGGAAGGCGCGGTCGACCCGGACAACGGGTTCGCCATGCACTATGACGTGATCGACAAGAACGAGAAGCACGTCGACGCGATCGCCAAGGCCGCCAAGGGCGCCGACGACATCCTGCTGGCGACCGACCCGGATCGCGAGGGTGAAGCGATCAGCTGGCATATCGCCGAGATCCTGAAGGAACGCGGGCTGGTCAAGGACAAGCCGATGCAGCGCGTGGTGTTCACCGAGATCACCCCGCGCGCCATCAAGGAAGCCATCAGCCAGCCGCGCGCGATCGCCAGCGACCTGGTCGATGCCCAGCAGGCGCGCCGCGCGCTGGATTACCTGGTCGGTTTCAACCTGTCGCCGGTGCTGTGGCGCAAGGTCCAGCGCGGCCTGTCCGCCGGCCGCGTGCAGAGCCCGGCGCTGCGCATGATCGTCGAGCGCGAGGAAGAGATCGAAGCCTTCATCGCCCGCGAGTACTGGTCGATCGCCGCCGAGTGCGCGCACCCGTCGCAGCACTTCAACGCCAAGCTGATCAAGCTGGACGGGCAGAAGTTCGAGCAGTTCACCATCACCGATGGCGACACCGCTGAAGCGGCGCGGATGCGCATCCAGCAGGCCGCGCAGGGCTCGCTGCACGTCACCGACGTGGCCAGCAAGGAGCGCAAGCGCCGCCCGGCGCCGCCGTTCACCACCTCCACCCTGCAGCAGGAAGCCTCGCGCAAGCTCGGCTTCACCACCCGCAAGACCATGCAGGTGGCGCAGAAGCTGTATGAAGGCGTGGCGATTGGTGACGAAGGCACCGTCGGCCTGATCTCGTACATGCGTACCGACTCGGTGAACCTGTCGCAGGATGCGCTGGCCGAGATCCGCGACGTGATCGCCCGTGATTACGGCATCGCCTCGCTGCCCGACCAGCCCAACACCTACCAGACCAAGTCGAAGAACGCCCAGGAAGCGCACGAAGCGGTACGCCCGACCTCGGCCCTGCGCACCCCGGCCCAGGTCGCACGCTTCCTCACCGACGACGAGCGCCGCCTGTACGAGCTGATCTGGAAGCGTGCAGTGGCCTGCCAGATGATTCCGGCCACGCTCAACACGGTCAGCGTCGACCTGTCGGCCGGCAGCGAACACGTGTTCCGCGCCAGCGGCACCACCGTGGTCGTGCCCGGCTTCCTGGCCGTGTACGAGGAAGGCAAGGACAACAAGAGTGCCGAGGACGAGGACGAAGGCCGCAAGCTGCCGGCGATGAAGCCCGGCGACCGCGTACCGCTGGAACGCATCCAGGCCGAACAGCATTTCACCCAGCCGCCACCGCGCTACACCGAAGCGGCGCTGGTGAAGGCGCTGGAAGAGTACGGCATCGGCCGTCCCTCGACCTACGCCTCGATCATCCAGACCCTGTTGTTCCGCAAGTACGTGGAAATGGAAGGCCGCAGCTTCCGCCCGTCCGATGTGGGCCGCGCGGTGTCCAAGTTCCTGTCCAGCCACTTCACCCAGTACGTGGATTACGACTTCACCGCCAAGCTTGAAGACGAGCTCGATGCCGTCTCGCGTGGCGAAGAAGACTGGATCCCGCTGATGTCGCGCTTCTGGGAACCGTTCAAGGAACTGGTCGAAGACAAGAAGGAATCGGTCGACCGCGCCGAGGCCAGTGGCGCGCGCGAGCTCGGCACCGACCCCAAGACCGGCAAGCCGGTCAGCGTGCGGTTGGGCCGTTTCGGGCCCTATGCCGCCATCGGCAGCACCGCCGAAGATGCCGAGGAGAAGCCGAAGTTCGCTTCGCTGCGCCCCGGCCAGTCGATGCACACCATTTCCCTGGAAGACGCGCTGGAACTGTTCCTGATGCCGCGCGCACTGGGCGAGGACAACGGCGAGCCGGTCAGCGTCGGCATCGGCCGCTTCGGCCCGTTCGCCAAGCGCGGCAGCACCTATGCCTCGCTGAAGAAGGAGGACGACCCGTACACCATCGACCTGGCGCGCGCCGTGTTCCTGATCGAAGAGAAGGAAGAGATCGCGCGCAACCGGATCATCAAGGAGTTCGAGGGCAGCGACATCCAGGTGTTGAACGGCCGCTTCGGCCCGTACATCAGCGACGGCAGGATGAACGGCAAGATCCCCAAGGATCGCGAACCTGCGTCGCTGACCCTGGCTGAAGTGCAGCAGTTGATGGAAGAAACCGGCAAGCCGGTGCGCAAGGGCTTCGGTGCCAAGAAGGCCGCTGCGAAGAAAGCCCCGGCCAAGAAGGCGGCAGTGAAGAAGGAAGCGGCGCCGAAGAAGGCCGCTGCAAAGAAAGCGCCTGCCAAGAAGGCCGCGGCCAAGAAAGCAGTAAAGAAGGCCGCCGCGAAGAAGGCCCCGGCGAAGAAGGCCGTCAAGAAGGCCGCGAAGTAACTCCACGCCATACGTGGATGAGGGGTAGTGCCGGCCGCTGGCCGGCAGCCCCAGAAGCATCAGATGCCGGCCAGCGGCCGGCACTACCGGGTGCCAGGGTCCACCCCTTCTGCACGCAGCAGGGGGATAATGAAGGCCCACGCCGGGCCGGTCGCCGCCATGAAAGAACTCACCCTGGACTCTGCTGTCGCCACGCTCCGTGCGGGCGGCGTGATCGCCTACCCGACCGAAGCGGTCTGGGGCCTGGGCTGTGACCCTTCGCACGAGGCGGCGGTGCACATGGTGCTGCGACTGAAACAACGCCCGATCGAAAAAGGCATGATTCTGGTCGCGGCCGATCTGGCGCAGCTGGAAGGCTGGGTGCGCCTGCAGGCCCTGCCGGACGCACGCCAGCGCGCGGTGCTGGCCAGCTGGCCCGGCGCCAACACCTGGATCCTGCCGGCCGGACCCCGTGCCCAGCCGTGGGTCACCGGGGAGCACAGCGGCATCGCCGTGCGCATCAGCGCCCACCCGCTGGTGGCCGAACTCTGCCGTGCCTGGGGAGGCCCGCTGGTCTCCACCAGCGCCAACCTGGCCGGCGAACCACCGGCGCGCCGCCGCGAAGAACTGGATCCACGCCTGCTGCGCCTGCTTGATGGCATCCTGGATGGCGAAACCGGCGGCCTGGCCCAGCCCACCCCGATCCGCGACGCGCTCAGCGGCAACGTGCTGCGCTCCTGAGCGGCCGATTGCGCTGCCCCGGACAATCGCGCACCCTGCCGTCATGAACCTGCTGCGCACCGCTTTGGGCCTGTGCCTGCTGCTGCCATCGACGGCACCGGCGGCCGAGGATGTGCGGGTCTACCGCTGCGTCGCCAGCAACGGCGCCGTGGCCCTGCAGGACAGGCCCTGCAGCAGCGGCCGCCAGGAAGTCCGCGACCTGCAGCGCCCGCGCGATCCAGCGCCGCGGGTGGTGCGCAGCGATGCGCCGCCCGCACCGCCGGACGAATCTCCGGTGATGCGTGACCGCGAGGTCCGCCACGTCTACATCCAGCCGCCCCAGCCGCTTTACGAATGCGTGCGCGACGATGGCCAGCGCTATACCAGCGACAGCAACGAGGGCAATCCGCGTTGGGTGCCGTTGTGGACCAGCGTCTGGCTGCCACACGGGCATCGGGGCCCATCGTACCCGGGTCCGCGCCCGGCCATCGGCACACCGATCGGTCCGCCCGTCGGCGAGGGTCCCGGTTATCGGCCGCCCGCCGTCGGCGTAGGCGTGCAGGTCCCGGCCGGCAGCGTGCTGGTGCGCGACAGCTGCCACGCGCTGCCGCCACAGCAGGTCTGTGCGCGCCTGCGCGACCGCCGCTGGGAACTGGACCGTCGCTACAACAGCGCATTGCAGAGCGAGCGCACCGCCATCAACAACGAACAGCGTGGCATCGACGCGCGCCTGTCACGCGACTGCCAGCGTTGAGCGCAGCCTGTACGCTGTGAGCATGAACAGACTGATCTGGTTGCTTCTGGCGCTGCTGCCCGGAAGCGCGTTGGCCGAAGAGGGCGTGATCTACCGCTGTACCTCCAGCAGTAGTGACGTCCCTACCCTGCAGCGCACGCCGTGCCCCACCGGCAGCAAGCAGCAGGTGCTGCGCGTGCCCGGCCCGGCCAACCCGCAGCCGGCTGCCGCTGCACCTGTGGCTGCGGAACCTGCACCCGCCCCCGTCGAAACACCCGCGCCGGTGCCGGCCGGACCGGCCGTTGCCCCTGCGGCCCCAGCGAAACCACGACGTGCGGACGAAGGACGCACCATCATGGAAGCGGGAATGGTTGAACGCGAAGGTGCCAACCAGATTCTCGACAGTGCGACCCTGCGCCGTGATGCCGATGCCCGTGCCGAAGCAGGCAACGGTCCACCGAAGCCGCCGCTTCCCCCGATCTTCCAGTGCACCGACGGACAGGGCGGTGGTTATCTGCACGAGTACGAGGCATCACCTGGTCGCTGCGAACCGATGACGGTGCAGGGCCTGGGCGGGGTCACGCCGATGAACGCGGCCGGCTGCGAAGTCGTGCGCGACCGCTGCGAGGAACTTCCCGAAGCACAGCGATGCGGCAGCTGGCAGCAGCGCTTCCGCGATGCCCGCGGCCGTGAACGCTTCGCCGCACCGGAAAACCGCGATACCGCGCGCGGTGAACGCGAGCGGCTGCAGGCGGTGTTGGAGGCCAGCAACTGCCCGGTACCGGGGTGACCGCCACCCGGTAGTGCCGGCCGCTGGCCGGCAACCACAGGATCTTCAGATGATTGCAGTTGCCGGCCAGCAGCCGGCACTACCCGCTGAAAGATCAGAACCCGTAGCGCAGGAAGCCGCCATCCACCGCGATGCACTCACCGGTGACATAGCTGGCTGCCGGCAGGCACAGGAAGCCCACCGCGGCGGCCACTTCCTCCGGCTCGCCGATACGACGCATCGGCGTGCGGTTGATCACTTCCTCGTAGTAATCCGGGTCCGACAACGGACCGGAGGTCCGCCGCGTGCGGATGTACCACGGCGCCACTGCATTGACCCGGATGCCATCCTCGGCCCACTCGACGGCCAGGTTGCGGGTCATCTGGTGCATCGCGGCCTTGCTCATGCCGTAGACCACGCCGCTGCGCACATGGGTCAGGCCGGACACGCTGCCGACGTTGACGATCGACGACGATGCGTGGCGAGCCAGCAGCGGATGCGCGTAGCGCGACAGCTCGAACGCCGAGAACAGGTTGGTCTCGAAGATCTTCCGCCATTCGTCCTCTGAATACTCCGTGGCCGCCTTGGTGACGTTGCCGCCAGCATTGTTGACCAGGATGTGCAGGCCATCACTGTGGTCTTCCACCCAGTCCAGGATCTGCCGGCGGTCCTCGTCGTCGGAGACATCGGCGGCCAGCGCGTGCACCTGCATCTGCGGATACACATCCAGCAGCTCGTCGCGCGCGGTCTCCAGCATGTCGATATCGCGCCCGACGATCATCAGGTCCGCGCCGAAGCCGGCCAGTTCGTGCGCGATGGCCAGGCCGATACCGGCGCTGGCACCGGTGATCAGGGCGGTCTGCCCGTCCAGGCGCCACCGTTGCTGGGTCATGTGTCCTCCGGGGCCGCGCCCGCTGCATTTCGATGCGGCAAGGATACGCGCTCACGGCGGCCCTCTGCCGAGAATGCGACACTGCGCGTACGCCCACTGCGGAGAGCCGCCATGCGCATCCTGACCCTGTTCTCGTCCCTGCTGGCCGGCGTGCTGCTGGTGGCCTGCCAGCGGCCGCCGACGCCGGACCCGGAGAAGCCACCGGTGCCCAAAGCGATGTCGCGTGCGATGCAGGAACCGCTGGACCGCGCCAAGGGCGCGCAGAAAGCGGTGGAAGAGGCCGACGCACGCGAACGCAAGGCCGAGGCCGACGCGACGCAGTGACCTGTGGGGTCAGAGCCCTTTGCGGGGCAAAGGGATCCGACCCCACCAACGAAAACGCCCGGCCAGGGCCGGGCGTTTTCATTTGTCACCGCTGCCGATCAGAACCCGCAGAAGCAGTAGGCCAGCGCCTTCACCGGCGTGCCGTTGCCCTTCTCGCGCGCCGCGTTCTCGACAAAGCGCAGCTGCGTATCCACTTCCGGCATCGTGCGCGCCAGCACCATCCGCGCCATGCCCGAGTCGGACAGCATCCAGGCGCCGGCACGGCTGCCGGCGAAACCGCTGACAAACTGCGCGAACGGCGTTGCCGCCTTCTCGATGTAGCGCACGCGATAGGCATCGGCCTTGCCCAGCTTGGCGCGGCTGGCGGCATCGGCCACGGCATCCTTCAGGCCACCGAAGGCATCGACCAGGCCACGTTCCTTGGCCTGCGCACCGCTCCACACGCGGCCACGCGCCACTTCGTCGACGGCCTCGACCGGCTTCTTGCGGGCGTCGGCGACGCGACCGGTGAAGTCGGCGTAACCCTTGTTGATCACCGACTGGATGACCTGGCCCACGGCCGGATCCATCGGGCGGGTGACATCGAACGCACCCGCGAAACGGGTGGTGCCGACACCATCGGTGTGCACGCCGATCTTGTCCAGCGCGCGGCTGAAGTTCGGCACCATGCCGAAGATGCCGATCGAACCGGTGATGGTCGACGGATCGGCATAGATGCGATCGGCATTCATGCTGATCCAGTAGCCACCGGAGGCGGCCAGGTCGCCCATCGACACCACCACCGGCTTGCCGGCGGCCTGCAGGGCCACCACTTCGCGGCGGATCTGCTCGGAGGCGAACACTTCACCGCCCGGCGAATCCACGCGCAGCACCACCGCCTTCACGTTCTCGTCGTCACGCGCGGCACGCAGCAGCGCCGAGGTCGATTCGCCACCGATGCGGCCGGCCGGGAGATCGCCGCCGCTGATTTCGCCGGCGGCCACAACCACCGCTACCTGCGGACGGCTGTCCACCGGGTTGCGGCGCGCATCGAGCTGGCCCAGGTAGGTGCCGAAGTCGACGTTGCGGAAACCACCGTCGGCATCGTCGTCGGCCACGCCGCGCTCGATCATCAGATCCTCGAACTCCTCGCGGGTCTTCAGCGCGGTCACCAGCTTCTGCTGCAGGGCGAACTTGGCCAGGTCGCCACCGGCGGCGGCGATGCCTTCCGGCAGCGTGTCGATGCCGGCGGCCAGCTGTGCCGGGTCCAGGCGACGCGCCTTGGCGATGTCCGCCAGATAGCGCTGCCACACGTCGTTCATCCAGAACAGGTCGGCTTCCTTGGAGGCCGGCGAGGCCGCATCGAGCACGTACGGCTCGGCCGCGGACTTGTACTCGCCCACCTTGAACAGGTGCACGTCCACGCCCAGCTTGTCCTGCAGGCCGGTGCGGAAGTACTGGCGGTAGCGGCCCAGGCCCTCGAGCACCACCGACCCCATCGGATCCAGGTAGACCTCGTCGGCCTGTGCGGCCAGCAGGTACTGCGACTGGCCCATGCTCTCGCTGTAGGCCACCAGCTGCTTGCCGGAGGCACGCAGGTCCTGCAGCGCGGTGGCCACTTCACGCAGCGAAGCGAAGCCGGACGGCTGCAGCTTGTCCAGCTCCAGCACCACGCGCTCGATCTTCTTGTCTTCCTTGGCCGACTCGATCACCCGCAGCAGGTCGCGCAGCTGGATCTCTTCGGCGCCGTTGTCGCCCACCGCCTTGGCCAGTGCGCGGCTGACCGGGTCGGCGCTGAACTGCTCGACCAGGCGGCCTTCCGGGGCGATCACCAGGGTGGTGCGGTCCTGCAGCGACTTGCTGGCACCGGCGCCCATGCCCGCCGCGATGACGAACATCACCAGCAGCAGGAACAGCAGGCCGAAGAACAGCAGGTTGAGGATCAACCGGCGGGTGAAGTTCATGACGTCCCACAGCCCGATGAAGAAACTGGCGACGGGGTTGCGACGCGCCGGGGGCAGCGGGGGCACGGGTTGATTCATGGAACGCTCCGGATGGCTTCTTGCCGTGGTACCAGCATAGCCGGTGCCGCGTGATGCGGCATCGGACACAAGTCAGGGGATCGCCCGCCATGGGTCGGCATGACGGGCGCAAAGGTCAGGACAACATCGACTGGCCGATGCGCAGGCTGCTGCGGCGCAGGCGCCAGCCCATCAGGATGGCAGCGGCGGTCAGGCCAACGATCAGGCCGATCCACATGCCCTGCGGGCCCATGCCCAGGCCCAGGCCGAGCCCGGCGCCGAGCGGCATGCCCAGGCCCCAGTACGCGAACATGGCGATGAACATCGGCACGCGGGTGTCTTTCAGGCCGCGCAGCGCGCCGGCCGACAGTACCTGGATGCCATCCGGGAACTGGAAGGTGGCCGCGTACAGCAGCAGCGTCGAGGCCAGGCCGGCCACCGCCAGGTCGTTGGTGTAGACACCGACGATGGCATCGTGGCCGAACAGCAGCACCGCCGCCGACAGCGTCTGCGTGCCCATGATGATCGCGTAGCCGGCCCAGGCCGCACGCCGTACGCCGAAGCCATCGCCACGGCCAACCGCATGGCCGACGCGCACGGTGGTGGCCTCGGCCACGCCCATCGGGATCATGAAGCACAGCTGCGCCACGTTGATCGCGATCTGGTGCGCGGCCGCTTCATTCGCACCCAGGCGGCCGATCAGCAGCGCGGTGACGATGAACAGGCCGCCTTCCATCAGCACGGTAATGCCGATCGGCAGGCCGGTGCGCAGCAGGTCCCAGATCGCCTTCCAGCGCGGTCCTTCGAAGTGCGAGAACAGCTGCAGGTGGGCGAAGCGCTTGGTGCGCCACAGGTAGAGGGCAAACGCCGTGGCCTGCAGCCACATCATCACCGCCGAAGCGATGCCCAGGCCTTCCGCACCCAGTTCCGGGAAACCGAGCTTGCCGTTGGCCAGCACGTAGCCCATCGGCGCCAGCACCAGCAGGCCGCCGAAGCCGAGCAGCATGGTCGGCAACGTCCAGTGCATGCCTTCGCTCAGGTAACGCATGCAGAAGTACAGGGTCAGTGCGGGCCCGCCCCAGCGCACCGCGTGCAGGAACGCGGTCGCCCCCGGCACGATGTCCGGCGCGATCCCGAACGCTGGCAGCAGCGGCGGCACCACCGTGAGGAAGGTGAACATGATCAGGCCCAGGCCCAGCGCCAGCCACAACGCCTGGCGGAACAGCGGGCCGATTTCGCGCTCGCGGCCGGCGCCGTGCAGCTGCGATACCGAGGCGGTGAGCGAGATCAGGGTGCCGATCGGGATCAGCATCGGCAGCCACAACAGCGCCGTGCCGATGGTCACCGCGGCCAGGGTCGCGGTGGCGTGGTGGCCGGCAATGACGTTGTCGACGAAGGAGATCAGACCGGTGGACACATGCCCGAGCACAAGCGGCAGGGCGAGCAGACCGGTGGCGCCGACTTCCTTGCTGAAGCGCGGCGTGGAGGTTGCAGTAGACATAAGGTGCTTGACGCGAACTACGGTTGCGCGCGAAGGGCACAGGCACCGGGTTGCGGCCGGTCATCTTACGCGCGCAGCGCGCGCATTCCCATGACATGGCGTGAATGCTGGGTTCCGGCAGGCCCCGGCATCACGCGTTGCGATCGCGTTACGAACAGAAAAAGGGGACGGAGGGGATTAAGTCGTTTCAAGCCCGACTGTGCCGAACACGACTTAATCCCCTCCGTCCCCTTTGTTTACTGGCCGGCCTGGCGCTTGAGCCAGGCGTCGCGCTCGGCGGCCGGCACGGCGAGGAACGCGCCTCGCACCGTGTCACGCTCCTGCGGTGGCGTGCGCTGCGCGACCAGGCTCAGTTGGGCCAGCTGCGCCGGGCTGAGCTGACGCAGCACGGCCAGCGCGGCCTCGCGCTGTTCCGGTGGCACGAAGCCGAACAGGCCGTGCAGCTTGGGGAACTCCAGTCCCAGCTGCGGGCCCAGCCGCCAGCCCTCGCGGAAGGCCTGGTCCTGCGCCTGGAACTGCTCGCGCAGGCGCTGCTGCTGGTCCGCCGGCAGCGCATTGAACCGCGCCGCAGCCTGCCGGATGCGCTCCCGCTCGCTCTCCGGCAGGGCGCGCCAGGCCGCGTAGTCGGCACGGCGCTGACGCTGCTGCTGGGCGTCGAGCTGGGTGAACGCAGCGGGCGTCGTGTTTGTGGTGGCCGGAGCGGGAGCCGCCGGTGAACTGCCCGGCACTGGCGGCGGCAGCGGCACGCTCAAGGTCTGCGGCGCGGCGGACAGCGACAACGGCAGGGCCAGCAGCAGGCTGGCGAACAGGGTCTTATTCATCGGCGGCAGCGGTTTCCAGCGTGGCGCTGGCCGGCTCGGGCCGGCTCGGCCTGGATTGCGATTCGTCCACCGGCAACGGGCCGCCGGCGGCGGTCCAGGCATACAGATCGGCATCGGCCACCAGCGGATAGTCGCGGTCGGCCAGCATCATGGCGTCGTCGGAAGCTTGGGCCGGGGTCGCATCCGGCGTGGCATTGACCTTGCTCGGCGGAAGCGCTTCCACCGTGACCGGGCCAGCTTCGCCCACTACCCCTTCCGGCAGTGGAGCGTCGCTACCGGATGAATGTCCTTGCCAGTAGCGCCAGCCCAGTGCCGCGGCCAACAGCACCGCCACCGTCACCAGCAGGATCACCGGGCCGCGCCAGCGCGGCCTGGCATTGGGACGCCGCCGCTTGCCCTGGGCGGCCGCACGATCATCGCGCTGCGGTGCGCGCCAGCTGGTCGCGGGAGCTTCATTGCTGGCGGCCGGCGCAGCCGGCTGCTGCAGCTGCTGCAGGCGCTTGGCCGGCAGGTCGCGGATGCGCAGCTGCACCTGTTCGGCCAGCTGGCGCCATGCCGACGCATCGGGCTGGCCGTGCGCATCACGGGGGCAGGCATCGGCCAGCAGGTGCTGGTAGCCCGCTTCGTCCTGGTCGAGCACGCGCATGGCGATACCCTCGTCCAGACTGCCGCCCACCCGCAGCAGGAGCGCCAAGCGCGGCAGCGGCCCCATTTCGCCCAGCGCGGCCAATGGCGGCAGCCACTGGCCGCCCACCGGCTCGCGCAGCGCCTGGCGCTGGCCCAGCAGGGTCCAGAAGCGGATCGGCCACTGCGCCATCGGCAGGTCGCTGGCGACCGCGGCGAAGGCGCGCATCACCGCCACCAGCGTCTGCTCGGCTCGCGCGGCATCGCCGCACTGCAGCTCAGCCACCACCAGGGCGCGGCGCTCGACGCCGCGCAGGAACGCCGACAGCGCGCCGGCCGCGGTCGAGGAAACAGGGGCGGGCACAGCCGTCATCGGTCACTCCAAAGGTCTGCCGGCATGATAGCGGCAGCCCATCGGCACCCGTAGGACTTGCGCGCGCAGGCACTTCGTGCTGCAGGTTGTGCACAGCACCACGCCCGCCTCGGGGAAAACTGCGGCATCCAGCTGAATTCACTCTGTTTCAGCAATGTTTCACACCCAAGTTGTTGATTTTGAATGACTTTGAAGTGTGGCGATTTTTTGACCAACCCAAGCGTGAGCTCGTCGCCATCGGCCTCCTGCGTTCCCGTCGACCGGTAACGCACAACGTTATCCACAGAACATGTGGATAAGACTGAATCTCCAATGGACACCGATATTTAGGTGACATTATGATTCGACGAGGGCTCCCCGGTTGTCTCTGGCCCCTGCCATCCGCGCGCGCATGGCCCGTTACACTGGCCCGATGCTTTCACCCATTCCGACCCTGCAGGTCGCCCTGCCCGTCCCGCTGCCGCGCCTGTTCGACTACCTGTCACCAGAGGGCGATGGCCCCACGGTCGCGGTCGGCTGCCGCCTGAAGGTGCCGTTC
Organism: Stenotrophomonas sp. YJH_SMC_6; assembly: GCF_059371335.1. NCBI lineage: Bacteria > Pseudomonadati > Pseudomonadota > Gammaproteobacteria > Lysobacterales > Lysobacteraceae > Stenotrophomonas > Stenotrophomonas sp. YJH_SMC_6. Next base: position 124,533 of record NZ_JCAFUM010000004.1, read on the forward strand.
GGCAACCGCGAGCTGGTCGGCGTGGTGGTGGGGCACGGCCAGACCGATGACGGCCAGGGACTGCGCCAGGCCTTGGCCTGGTGCGACCCGCAACCGCTGCTCCAGGGCGAGCTGTGGCACAGCCTGCAGTGGCTGGCGCGCTACACCCATGCGCCACTGGGCGAGGTGCTGAGCACCGCCCTGCCGGGCCCGCTGCGCCATGGCGACGCCCTGCCCGACACCCATCACTGGGGCTGGCAGCTGACCGCCGAAGGCCGCGCCCAGCGCGAAAGACTGCGCGCCGGCAGCCGCCCCCGGCAGCTGGCCGAGCTGCTGGCCGACGCCATCGTCGATGAGGACGTGCTGGGCGAACGCATGGACGACTGGCGCACCGCCGCGCGCAGCCTGGCCAAGCGCGAGCTGGCCGAACGCGTGGCGCTGCGCGTCGCTCCGCAGCACGCGCAGCCACTGCCTGGCCCCACCCTCAACACGGAGCAGGCAGAGGCCGTGGCGGCGATCAACGCAGTCGAGGGCTTCCAACCGTTCCTGCTGGATGGCGTAACCGGCAGCGGCAAGACCGAGGTCTACCTGCAGGCCATCATCCACTGCCTTGCCCAAGGCAAGCAGGCGCTGGTGCTGGTGCCGGAAATCGGCCTCACCCCGCAGACCCTGGCACGCTTCCGCGGCCGCCTCGGCATCGCCGTGCATGCACTGCATTCGGGGTTGAACGACAACGAGCGCGCCCGGGTCTGGGCGGCGGCTTCGCGCGGCGAGGCACGGGTAATCGTCGGCACCCGCTCGGCGGTGTTCACGCCGCTGCCGCAGGCCGGCCTGCTGATCGTCGACGAGGAGCATGACGGCAGCTACAAGCAGCAGGATGGCATCCGCTACCACGCACGCGATTTCGCCCTGGTCCGGGGCAAGGCGCTGGGCGTTCCGGTGCTGCTGGGCAGCGCTACGCCTTCACTGGAGACGCTGCACAACGCCTATGCCGGGCGCTACACCCACCTGCGCCTGAAGCAGCGTGCCGGTGATGCGCGGCCACCGCGCGTGCGCATCCTTGATGTGCGCAAGCGACCATTGCATGACGGCCTCTCGGCCGACGTGCTGGCCGGCATTGGCGAGCACCTGCAGCGCGGCCAGCAGGTGCTGGTGTTCAAGAACCGCCGTGGCTATGCGCCGGTACTGCTGTGCCACGACTGCGGCTGGACCGCGCCATGCAACCGCTGCGATGCACCGATGACCGTGCATGGCGGCGGTCGTCGCCTGCAGTGCCATCACTGCGGTGCGCGGCAACCGGCGCCGCTGGCATGCCCCGCGTGCGGGAGTCTGGCGCTGCAACCGCAGGGCATCGGCACCGAGCGCCTGGAAGAACATCTCACCGCCGCCTTCGCCGACTTCCCGGTGGTGCGCATCGACCGCAGCACCACCTCGCGACGCGATGCACTGGAACAACAGCTGGCGAAACTGGGCGACCAGCCCGGCATCCTGGTCGGCACGCAGATCCTGGCCAAGGGCCACGACCTGCCCAAGCTGACCCTGGTGGTGGTGGTCGGCATCGACGAGGGCCTGTTCTCCGCCGACTTCCGCGCCAGCGAGAAACTGGCGCAGCAGCTGATCCAGGTCGCCGGTCGCGCCGGACGCGCGCGCGACCCGGGCGAAGTCTGGCTGCAGACGCATCACCCGGGGCACCCACTGCTGGAGACCCTGGTCAGCGGTGGCTACCACCCGTTCGCGCAGGCCGAGTTGAACCAGCGCCAGGCCGCAGGATTCCCGCCGTTCGCGCATCTGGCGCTGATGCGCGCCGAAGCGCAGCAGGTGGAGCATGCCAATGCATTCCTGCTGGCAGCGCGACAGCTGCTGGGCGAGCAGGACGTGGTGGAAGCCTATGGACCCATGCCGGCGCCGATGCCACGGCGCGCCGGTTACCAGCGCGCCCAGCTGCTGCTGTCTGCCGCGCAGCGGCCACCGCTGCACGGGGTGCTTTCGCAACTGGTACCGCAGCTGTATGCGCTGCCGGAAGCACGCAAGGTGCGCTGGTCGCTGGATGTGGATCCGACGGATCTTTATTGAGGGGTCAGAGCCTACCCGTCGGGTGGGATCCGACCCCGGACGCTTTCGCTTACGTCAGCGGCGACATCACGCCGCGCTGGTAGGCGGGGCGCTCGCGAAGACGGGCGTACCAGTCGGCCAGGTGCGGCAGTTCCGGACGCTGGATCGGCAGTTCGAACCAGGCATAGATCAGCGAGCCCAGCGGGATGTCACCCATCGCGAATGTCTCGCCGGACAGCCACGGCTGCTTGGCCAGGGTGGCATCGGCCATCGCCAGGTAGTCGCCGGCGCGCACGATGGCGGCATTGATCCGCGCTTCGTCGCGGTCGGCCGGGGCGGTGCGCATGATGCCCCAGATCAGGTCGGTATACAGCGGCGCCATGCGCGAGGTGCTCCAGTCCATCCACTTCTCGGCCTGGGCGCGTTCCATCGGGTCTTCGGCGTACAGCGTGCCCAGCGCGTAGCGCGCACTCAGGTAGCGCACGATGGCGTTCGATTCCCACAGCGGCAGGCCGTGGTCTTCGATCACCGGTACCAGGCCATTGGGATTCATCGCCTGGTATTCCGGCGTCTGCGTGCCGCCGTGGCTGCCACCGACCTCGATGGACTCGTACGGCAGGCCGATTTCCTCGGCACACCACAGCACCTTGCGGACGTTGCTGGAATTGCGACGGCCCCAGATCTTCAACATGCGGGTATTCCTTGCTGGCAATGCGAGCGGCAACGATACCCCTGATCGGGCGGGGTGTGTGCATGCCGGATGCGGGATCTGGCATCCGGGGATTGCCGGCCAGCGGCCGGCACTACCGGTTCCTTGCTGGCCAGCGGCCGGCATTACCGGTTCTTTTTCGGCAGCGCGCGCACGTAGGACGACTTGCCATCCTTCTTCAGTTCGAACAGGCCGATCGCTGCCAGCAGATCGCTGAGCTTGCCGTAGCCATAGTTGCGCGGGTCGAACGACGCTTGGTTGCCGATCTGGCTGCCGACCGGGCCGAGGTGCGACCAGCCATCCTCGCCCTCGGCCGCGGACACCGCGCGGCGCAGCATCTTCACCAGCCGCGTGTCGCTGCGCATTTCCGCACCGCTCTTGCGCGGGCGCGCATCGTCGTTGGCCAGCGGCTCGTTCGAGGCCTGTTCGCTGGATGCCTGTTCGGTATCCGGCACGCTGGCGTGGGTCTGGCCCAGTGCTTCCAGGTAGGTGAATTTCGAGCACGCGTTGACGAACGGCTCGGGTGTTTTCTTCTCGCCGAAACCGTACACCTTCACGCCATCGGTCAACAGGCGCATCACCATCGGGGTGAAGTCCGCATCGCTGGAGACAATGGCAAAGCCATCCAGGTTGCGCGCGTACAGCAGGTCCATGGCATCGATCACCATCGCCATGTCCGAGGCATTCTTGCCCTTGCTGTAGGCGAACTGCTGGATGGGACGGATCGCATACTCATGCAGCACCGCTTCCCACCCCTTCAGTCGCGGGCTCTTCCAGTTGCCATAGGCGCGGCGCACGTTGGCCACCCCATAGCGGGCCACTTCGGCCAACACCTCGTCGATCTTCGAGGCCGGCGCATTGTCGGCGTCGATCAACAGGGCGATGCGCTTTTCCGGTTCGCTCATGGACTCCTCGCGGGCGGTTGCCTGAACCCGAGTATCGCCGATCCACGCGGGCGCTGACGTGACAGGCAGTCGCCGTGCGAAGATGCCAGGCGCTTCCCCCAATGCCCCCACTGGAGTGAGTCGATGAGTCGCGAGCGCGTTCCCCACCTGGTTGTTGTCGGCGGCGGTTTTGCCGGTCTCTGGGCCACCCGTGCCCTGGCCCGCGAGCGCATACGCATCACCCTGGTCGACCGCCGCAACCATCATCTGTTCCAGCCGCTGCTGTACCAGGTGGCCACCGCCGGCCTGTCCGCGCCGGATATCGCTGCACCACTGCGCCATATCCTCGGCCACCAGCGCAACGTGGAAGTCCGCCTCGGCGAAGTGGTCGCCATCGACAAGCAGTCCCGGCAGATCCGCATGGCCGATGGCAGCACGCTGGACTACGACAGCCTGCTGCTGGCCACCGGCGCCACCCACGCCTACTTCGGCAACGACCAGTGGGCCGATGATGCGCCCGGCCTGAAGACGCTGGACGATGCGATCGCGCTGCGCCGCAAGCTGCTGCTGGCGTTCGAGCGTGCCGAAGCAGAACCGGACCCGGCGAAGAAGGCCGCATGGCTGAGCTTCGCGGTGGTCGGTGGCGGTCCCACCGGTGTTGAACTGGCCGGCACCCTGGCCGAGATCGCGCGGCATACGTTGCGCAACGAATTCCGCCACATCGACCCGGCCAGCGCCAAGGTGCGGCTGGTCGAGGCCGGCCCGCGCGTGCTGTCCTCGTTCCCGGAAGTACTTTCGCTGAAAGCACGCCGCCAGCTGGAAAAGCTGGGCGTGGAAGTGCTGACCGGTACCCCGGTGAGCGACATCGACAGCCAGGGCTTCACGCTCGGTGACCAGTTCGTACCGGCCCGCACCGTGGTCTGGGCCGCCGGCGTGGCCGCTTCACCGCTGGCGCGCACGCTGGACGTGCCGCTGGACCGCGCCGGCCGCGTGCCGGTGCAACCGGACCTGACCCTGCCCGATCACCCGGAGCTGTTCGTGGCCGGTGACCTGGCCGCACTGAGCCAGGCCGACGGCAAGCCGGTACCCGGCGTGGCACCCGCTGCCAAGCAGATGGGCAAATACGTGGCCGAGGTGATCCGCGCACGCCTGCACGGCAAGCCCGAGCCCGGCCCGTTCAAGTACGCCGACTACGGCAACCTGGCCACCATCGGTCGCATGGCCGCGATCGTGCACTTGGGCCGGCTGCAGCTGTCGGGCGTGCTGGCCTGGTGGTTCTGGCTGGCCGCGCACGTGTTCTTCCTGATCGGCTTCCGCAACCGCATCGTAGTGCTGCTGAACTGGGCCGTGGCGTACTGGAGCTACCAGCGCAGCGCGCGCATCATCTTCGGTGATGACCAGGAAGACCGGCGACCCCGACGGTAGTGCCGGCCGCTGGCCGGCTGCCGCGCGGTCCGTCCCCTCTCCGCAGGAAAGGGCTCTGACTCCGTCAACATCATCAATGCATGGCGTGGATCTACCGCTTCATCGGGCCGCCGGGCGCCCGCCGTTTCGACCATGCGCGGCAGAAGTCCTCCTTCCTTGCGGTGTCGGCAATCTGCGCGGCACTCCAGTTGCGGGTAATCCAGATCGTCAGTGCCGTGCTGCTCAGATGCCAGCGCAGCATGTCGTGCCGTGGCTGCCGCCAAAGATGGCGGCGGGCAATCCAGAACGCCTCCCGTTCCAACTCTGGCACCTTCTTCTTCATCGCGTCGTCGTCGAAGAACTGCGCGGCGAAACTCCAGGGATTCATCGGCTGAAATCCTGTTCGCGGTTCACTGCTGCACGCAGCCACACCACTGGGCGCACGGTCTGCTGGCTTCGGCCAACCGCCCACCAGGGCAAGCCCGAGCAGGTACAGCAGGCCAGGCAGCAGTGCGATGCCGGCGGCCAGTACGACGACGGAGACCCATGCCTTACCGGCGGCACGCATCGTGCTCACTTCGCCTTCGGTTTCGGGTACCACAACGCGTTGACGATGACCCAGCGCTGGTCGAAGCGCCCCATGTGGAAGTAATCGACGAACCACGGCGTTTCCAATCGCACCGAGGCGGCATTGCCGGTCACGTCCAGCACCGTGCAGCGGCGGTCCCATTGATCCTTCGGGGTTTTCAGCGCGCCCTGCTTCGTCAGCGCGACCAGTTCTTCCTTCGACATGCGGCGCAGGCCCAGCCGCTCGTCGGGCGTATCGCCGAGGACCGCGCGCTTGGCCAGGTCCGGGTGCAGGGAGCGGGCGACGCGCTGCGGGTCGGCCTCCAGCTGGCCGTCGACGTAGTCATGGCAGGTGGCTTCGATGGCCGCGAGGGTGGCCGGGTCGACAGCCGGACTGGTTGACGCGGAGAGAGCGAACAACAGGGCGACGGTGGACATCCGGGTCTCCAGCGCTGAGGGCTGGGCGATCATCGCATGGCGGCACAGAGGCATCCATGTATGCCATGGATCTACAGGGACCCAGCATCCACCGCCTGCAGCCAGGCCAGCTTGCGTTCCCGCGGCTGCTGCTTGAGCTGCCATTCGGCCCGCGAGGCGGCGGCCCGGTCCGGGTATTCGCGCACGGCCAGCACGCGCAGCGGTGGCCGGGCCCGGGTGTAGCGCGCGCCCTTGCCGGCCTGGTGGGCGGCGAAGCGCGCGTCCACGTCGGTGCTGATGCCGGCGTAATAGCTGCCATCGCGACATTCGAGCAGGTACAGGAACCACGGGCGGAGGGACGGGGCCATGCCCGGATTATGCCGTGCTGCACTGCAGCGGATATACTGGCGCCCGAATGCAGGAGAGAGGCGCCGCGCTGGCGCCCGCCGAAGGCGCAGGCTCCCATGATCGCTCAGGCCGGTGGGCTGGAATCCCACCAACCATGCATTCGACTCGCCGAGCTGGAGAGAGGTCACCGGGCATGCCCGGGACGATCCGCCGAAGGGGCACGCGGCCCATGCCGCTGAACTCTCAGGCAAAAGGACAGCGGGAGCGGCACCGGTCATCGTCATTCCGTCATTGCGCAGGCAATGGCGGCGTCCGCGCATGGCCGGCCCCACCGCGCCCGGAGCCTGCCCCATGTTGCTGTCCATCATCTACCTGATCGCCATTTCCGCCGAAGCCATGACCGGCGCGCTGTCCGCCGGCCGCCGCCGCATGGACCTGTTCGGCGTGGTCATGATCGCCTGCGTCACCGCACTCGGCGGTGGTTCACTGCGCGACATCCTGCTCGGCCACTACCCGCTGGGCTGGGTGAAGCATCCCGAGTACCTGGGCTTCACCGTGTGCGCGGCGCTGATCGCCACCTGGGTCGCACGCTGGATGCACCACTTCCGCCGCACCTTCCTGGTGCTCGATGGCCTGGGCCTGATCGCCTTCACCCTGATCGGCTGCTCGATTGCGCGCGAAGCCGGCCATGCGATGCCGATCGTGCTGATCGCCGGCATGCTGACCGGCGCGTTCGGCGGCGTGCTGCGCGACATCCTCTGCAACGAGGTGCCGCTGATCTTCCAGAAGGAGCTGTACGCGATCATCGCGCTGCTGACCGGCGCGGCCTACCTGTTGCTGCTGCACTGGGGCGTGGCCGACGCCACCGCGATCCTGTGCTGCCTCGGCGGCGGCTTCGCGCTGCGCCTGCTGGCGATCCACTACCGCTGGGAAATGCCGAAGTTCGTGTACCACGACGAAGTGCATTGAGGTTCGCGCGGCGGAATCCGCACCACCCCGGCGATGTACCTGGCGCTGTCGCTCATGCGCAGCGCCAGGCGCATCGCCGGTGCAGATGGGCCGGACTCCAACTCCGACCGGCCCTGATCGCGGCCGCACCCCCGCAGGCGCTGGCCGCCATCCACACACGTGCCGCACTCAAGCGGCTTCGGACACCTTCACGTCGCGACGGGCGCGCACGGCCGCGGCCAGTCGCTCCAGCACCGTCACGGTGGTGTCCCAGTCGATGCAGCCATCGGTGATGCTCTGCCCGTAGACCAGCGGTTGGCCTTCCACCAGTTCCTGGCGACCACCGACTAGATGGCTCTCGATCATCACACCGACGATGCGCTGTTCACCGTCTTCCAACTGAACGGCGATGTCCTCGATCACCTTCGGCTGGTTGTCCGGGTTCTTCAGGCTGTTGGCATGGCTGGCGTCGATCATCAGGCGCGTCGGCAGCTTGGCCTTGGCCAGCGCCTGGCAGGCCTCGGCGACACTGCCTGCATCGTAGTTCGGCTGCTTGCCGCCGCGCAGGATCACATGGCAATCCGGGTTGCCAGTGGTCGACACGATGGCGGTGCCGCCCTGCTTGGTGACCGACAGGAAGTGATGCGGATTGGAGGCCGCACCCACCGCGTCGGCGGCGATCTTCACGTTGCCATCGGTGCCGTTCTTGAAGCCGACCGGGCACGACAGCCCCGAGGCCAGTTCGCGGTGCACCTGGCTTTCGGTGGTGCGCGCACCAATGGCGCCCCAGGCCACCAGATCGGCGATGTATTGCGGCGAGATCACGTCAAGGAACTCGACGCCGGCCGGCAGGCCGAGCTTGTTGATGTCGCGCAGCAGGCCACGGGCAATGCGCAGGCCCTTGTCGATCCTGAAGCTGCCATCCAGGTCCGGGTCGTTGATCAGGCCCTTCCAGCCCACCGTGGTGCGCGGCTTCTCGAAGTACACGCGCATCACGATTTCAAGTTCCCCGGCCAGCGCGTCACGCAGCGGCTTCAGGCGCTGGGCGTACTCGATGGCGGCCTTCGGGTCGTGGATCGAGCATGGGCCAACCACCACTGCCAGGCGGTCGTCACGGCCATGCAGGATCTGGTGCAGGGCCGCGCGCGAGGCGCTGACGGTGTCGGAGGCTTCATCGTCACACGGCAGCATCGCCAGCAGCTGGGCAGGCGGTGTCAGCGGTTCGATGGTGCGGATACGCAGGTCGTCGGTGTGCGGGGGCATTGGGGGAGGTCTCCGGAACGTTGGGGGTCCCCAGCGTGGCGGCATGAAAAAAGCCGCCAGGTTCGCTGGCGGCTTTCGGGAATGCGTCTGAAGCTTTCTTCAGGGTGAGCGCAGTCCTTCCTCCGCCAATGGCTTCGGAAAGTAATACCAGTAAAAGCGGGTGGCGGCTGCGTTCATGGGTTGTATTGATAGCACAGCTTTTGCGCAGTGCAAAATGTTTCATCCGCAACTGGGGACGCGGTTCAGCGAGATGCGCGCCGGCCCTGCCCACGCGGCGGCAACCACGCAACGTCGCTCATTTGCCATGCACTTCCACATCCAGCAGCAGGCCCTCATGGATGTCGGCCCAGCGTTCCAGCACGCGATCCAGTTCCTGCCGGGCCTCGTCCAGCTGCTCGGGGTTGAGCAGGGAACGCGCGGTGTAGAGATCGGAAACCAAGCGCCGCAGGGCCGATTCCTGGATGGCCACCGACGGCCCCTCCAGCCCCGGCAACTGCAACGCCGGGCTGTCGCCAAGAGGGCCGAACAGCGTGACCTGGAGCGTGCTCTGCATGATCGACCTTCCTGCGGATGGACATGGGCAATGTCCTGTTTACCGCGTCTGGGTGACAGGCGCATGTGCCACCCATGCCCAGCACCGGGATCTGCCGGCGTCTGCCGCGCCGCTACAAGGCGGCCAGGTCGGCAAGGTGCTGGGCCATGCTGTCCATCGCGCCTACCGCCTGGGTGGTGGTGAAGTACTCATGCCAGCCGGTAGCGGCAATGCCGGCCATCAACGCATCGACCTCCTCGCGGCTTGCACAGCGCCAGACCGCATAGAACTGCTCATCGCTGCCGTGCGGTACGCCCGAGGCAATGCGGCCCATCGCCAGCGGCGTGATGCGGACCGGATCGAACTGCTGCATGCCGGCGCCGATACGGGCGAAGAAGGCGTTCCGCTGCTCGGGCGGAAGTGTGGTCCAGGCAGGGGTGGCGGTGTAGAGCTCGATGAAGGTGTGCGACATGGTGGTTCTTCCTTGAGGGTTCGGGGGGTGCCGGCCAGCGGCCGGCACTACCGGAGCGAGCGCAGCGCGCGTTTGCGGATGTAGGCGTTGGCGTCGCTGTGGCGCTCATGCTGCCAACGCGTACACAGCTGGCGCAGCCACTGCGGCTGGGTCTTGCCGGCATCGTTGAGCCAGTTTCCGACCGAATCCTGCACATAGCGTTCCGGATCGTCGGCCAGTGCTTCCAGCAGCGCGGATACATGTTCCGGGTGCTGCTTGAACAGTGCGATATGCGTGGCCCAGACACCGCGCGGACGCAGTGCTTCGCAGGCAAAGCGGCGCAGGTACGGCGATGTTTCCTGTGACCACGGTTGCAGGTGCTCCAGCGCCTGCAGTGGTGCGGCAACGATGTCCGTGCGTAGTGCCAGCCACGCCCATTCGCGCACACCGAAATGGGGGTCATCGGCCAGTGTGCGCATCTGCTGCAGTTTCCCTGCCAGCGTTGCGCGGGCATCGCTGCCGATCAGGTAGCAGGCCCAGCCACGCACGGTATCGGAGCTGTGATGCTGCCAAAGCGCAGGCGCCCCCTGCCCCGCCTCACGCAGCAGTTGCGCAGCCAGGGCCATGCGCAGCGTGATGCCCTTGCCTGAGGCGTCCCGCATGCGTTGCTGCGCCTCCGGTGCAAGCGCAGGCGCCACCACCTGCAGCAGCGCGGCAAAATCCACTGCCAGGCATTCTGCCAGATGGGTGGCGGGGACGCGGCCGGTGTTGAGTGCTTGCCGGCGTTCCGCAGGAATGGCCGTGCTCATGCTGCGGATTCCCGCCCGGCGTCCGTGTGCTGCCAGACCTTGTGCAGCAGCTGTGACAGCTGCTGCTGTTCATCAGCATCCAGGCCGTTGAACAGCCCACCGATCCATTGCGTGTGCTGCTCGAACAGCGATTCGGCCAAACGCTTTCCCGGTGTGGTCAACACGATCTGCAGGCGGCGGCCATCCCCGTCGTCGTTGCGACGCTGCAGCAGGCCTTCGCGCTGCAGGCCATCGAGCAGGCCGCTGATGGTGGCGCGGGTCACGCCGGCGCGCTCGGCCAGCACATGCGGCGGCAGTGCGCCACCGGCCCCGTGCAACAGGAACAGCACGATGAAGCGACCCTCGCTGAGCCCATGCGGTGCCAGCCGCGCGGCGCAGTCGCGATCGATCGACGAGGACAGCGAGAGCAGCTGGAAACACAGGCGCAGCGGCGCGATGTTGGCGTGACCGCGTCGCTGCGCTTCCTCGATCAGGGCATGGTGCTTGGCTTCGATCATCTCAAGTACGTGATATGGTTAGGCGCCTAATCATACAGCCGAACAGCCGCTGCCTGTAAACCACAGCCGATATCAGGTGAACTTTCCCAGCAGCAGGCACGCAATCAGCCCGCCGCCCTCCCGGTGCAGCAGCTGCAGTTCGCCCGCGTGCCGCCTCGCCACATTGGCGGCCACTGCCAGCCCAAGTCCCGCTCCACCGGTGGTGCGACTACGAGAACGCTCGCTGCGCTGGAACGGTTGCAGCAGGCGTACTCGGTCGCCCTCGGCGATACCTGGGCCCCGATCCATCACCTCCAGCTGGACCCCTCGCTCAACCACGGCAAGCCGCAGTTCCATCGCCCCGGCATAGCGATCGGCATTGTCGATAAGGTTGTCGAACGCGCGCCGAAGCAGCAGCGCGTCGCCGTGCCAGGGCAGACTGTCCGGCCCCTGGATGGAGATCTCGACACCGCGCAGCAACGCTGCCTGCACGCACTCCTCCAGCAGCGCGGCCAGATCCAGCGGGCGCATCTGCAACGGCTGCAATTCGCCGCGTGCGTAATCGAGCACCTGCTCGATCATCGTGTCCATGCGCTCGATGTCCGCCACCATCCGGGCCGCCTGTGGTGTGGGCGCGAACTCGGCGCGCAGTCGCAGGCCGGTCAATGGTGTGCGCAGGTCGTGCGCCACTGCAGCCAGCATATGGGTCATGTCCTGGGCCTGCGCACGCAGGCGCTCTCGACCGGTGCCGATCGCGGCGGCCAGCATCTGTACCTCGCGCGGGCCATCATCCGGCAGGGGCGTGTCGGCTTGCAGGTCCACACGTGCACTGGCATCGGCCAAGCGTCGTAGTGGACGCCCCAGCCGGATCGATGCCCACGCCGCCAGCGGCGCCAGCAACACGGCACCGCCCAGCAGCGCCAGTATCACCTGTCGCCGCCAAGCTGCCAGATCACTGTGATCGCTGCCGACCACCCGCCAGCGGCCATCGGCCTGGCGCACGCCCAGTTCAAACGGCGGCCATTGCATCGCGGTCAGCAGCGCGGCCTGCGCCTTCAGTACACCGACCCGCGCCGTGCCGTCGAGCACCTCGCCGCCTTCGATGACCTGCACATCAGGCGCCTTGCCCTGTCCGCTCCAGACCAGGCGCACCTCCTTCGCCGGCAAACCCATCTGCAGCGCCGCCAACTGGGTGAGCCAGTCACTGGCACTGCCCTGTGGTGGCGCATCCTGCGTCGCCAGATGCAGGCCCAGTGGTGCCGCGGCCTGCTCCCCCCGCAGCACCTGCACGGCCTGGTCCAACCGCATCGGTGGCGGCGCGGGCCGAGGCATCCAGCCAACCACGGCCACGCTGACCAGTGTCGCCAGCAGCAGGCTGGCCAGGGCCAGCATCGTGATCCAACGCGCGGTCGGCCACCGGCTGTTCACAGCACCTGTACCTCGGCGTGGAAGCGATAGCCTTCGCCACGCGATGTCTGCACCAGGGCTTCCGCACCGGGTGAGGCCTGCCCGAGCTTGCGGCGCAGGCGGCTGATCGCCAGGTCGACCGCGCGGTCGACGCTGTCACTCGGTTCGCCACGGCTCAGCTGCAGCAGCTGCTCGCGCCCCAGCACCCGCCCGGGGCGTTCGGCCAGCGCCAGCAACAGGCTGAATTCACCACGGCTGAGCACCAGCTCGTTCCCATCCGGCGCCAGCAGGCGACGTTGTTCCGGCAGCAACCGCCAACCAGAAAAGCGCAGTTCACTGGCTACCCGCGCGCGCAGCTTGTCCTGCCGGCGCAGCAGCGCGCGTACCCGCGCCAGCAGCTCGCGCGGGTCGAACGGCTTGGCCAGGTAGTCGTCCGCGCCCATCTCCAGGCCGATCACCCTGTCCGGTGCGCTGCCCATCGCCGACAGCATCAGGATCGGAATGGCCCGTGCCTGCAGCCGGCGGCAGACCGACAGGCCATCCTCACCGGGCATCATCCAGTCGAGGATGATCACGTCCGGGCGATCGACCTGCAGCAGCACGTCCAGCGCCGTCGCGTCCGCTGCCACCCGTACCCGGTAGCCATGCAGCAACAGGCAATCGGCGATGGCATCACGGATGCTGGCGTCGTCATCGACAACGATGACACGGGCGGGAGTTGTCATGCAGGCAGTATCAGGCAGGTCTGTATCAGGACGGTATCAACGCCGATATTCCCGCGATACGGCGCTGCGCGCCAATGGTCACCCATGATCACTGCGGAGACCTGCCTTGCGCCTCATTCCATTCGTCCTGCTTGCTGCCCCGCTGGCTGCGCTGGCGTCCGATTCCCCCGAACACATCCTGCCGATGTGGATGCAGGGCGGTCATCCGGCCGTGGCCGTGTCGCTGGACGGGCGTGCCGAACCGCTGCGCTTCGTGGTCGACAGCGCTGCAGGCGCCACGCTGGTCGATGACCGCGTCGTGCGGCGCTACGGTCTGGGAGATGCGGATGCGGAGGTATCACAGGCCCAAGGGGCAAGTGCAGCCTCCGCGCGGCTGCAGCGCATACGCAGAACGTCCTGGCAGCTGGGCAGTTGGCAGCTGCAGGCCCAAGCCATGAAGGTCGATCTGTCGTCGTTGCCGAAGGACGATGATCCAGCCATTGACGGCTTGATCGGCAACGATCTGACCGGACGCTGGGACACCCGTTGGGACTTCGGCCGCAATCAACTGGCGCTGTGGACACCCGGCGGATTGAACCTGGAAGGACCGGGTTGCCAGCCCAATGCGCTGCCCGGACGCACTGACGACCTGCGCCAGTTCGGCTTCATCATGCTTGCACTGGGCGCGCCCACGGTGGACGCCATCGCCGTGGTCGACACCGGTGCCGCGCAGACCGTCCTCAACGCCGAAGCAGCCCGCGCACTGGGGCTGCGCACCGACGGCAGCGACGCACGGGTGCGGGTGCGTGAAAAGGGCACCGAAGGCCTGGGCGGCGGAAAGCAGGCAACCTGGCTGTACACCCTGCCCGGCATGGCCGGCAACGGCTGGCAGCACCCCTCGATGGAGGTCCGCATCAGCGAACTGCCAGTGTTCAAGGCGATCGGCCTGGAGGGCCGGCCGGCGCTGATCCTTGGTGCGGATGCAATGCGCGGCGGCCAGGTGGACATTGGTGCCGGCGCGTCCCGGATCTGCCTGCGCCGGCCGCAGGCCAGCTGACATCCGGCAATGACGCCAGCGGCAGCCTGGCGTAGCATCGCCGTGCGCCCCACCAGGAGTTCCACGCATGTGCCGTGCTGCCCTGATGTTGCTGACGCTGTTCCCGCTGGCCGTGCTGGCTGCACCTCCCCCGGTACCCTCGCCGGCCCGCATCGACGCCGAAGCGCAGCGGTTGATGCAGGCCGCACAGGCGCGCGGCATGGCACTGGCGGTGATCGACGGCGGCAAGGTGGTGCACGTCGCCGCCTACGGCGAGCGCAATACCGCAGGCGAACCACTGCGCACCGATACGGTGATGTACGCCGCCTCGCTGACCAAGATGGCATTCGGCCATCTGGTCGCGCAGCTGGCGCAGGACCGCAGGATCGATCTGGATGCCAGCATCGCCACAGCGCTGGACAAGCCGTTGCCGGATTATCCGCCCGAAACGAAGAAGTACGCCGACTACCGCGTGCTGGCCGATGATGCGCGCTGGCGCCAGCTCACCCCTCGCCTGCTGCTCAACCATGCCAGTGGCTTTGCCAACTTCGGGTTTCTTGAACCGGACGGCCGGCTGAAGTTCCACTTCGATCCAGGCAGCCGCTACGGCTATTCCGGCGAAGGGCTGATCCTGCTGCAGTTCGTGATCGAACGCGGACGGCTGGGCGAGGATGTGGGTGCGTTGATGCAGCAGCGGGTATTCGACCGCTTCGGCATGACCCGCACCAGCATGATGTGGCGCGGGGACTTCGCCACCAACCTGGCCGACGGCTGGACCATGGAGGGCACCGCCGAGCCGCACGATGAGCGCAGCCGCGTGCGCGCGGCCGGTTCGATGGATACCACCATCGCCGACATGGCCCGTTTCGCCGCCGGCTACGTGCGCGGCGATGGGCTGTCAGCGACGATGCGCAAGGAGCTGGTGCGGCCGCAGCTGCCGATCACCACCGCCAGCCAGTTCCCCACCCTGCAGCCGGAGCTGCCGAAGGCGCTGCAGCGCAAGGACCTGGCGGCCGGCCTGGGAGTGGTGACGTTCCGTGGCCCGCAAGGCGCGGGCTTCTACAAGGGCGGCCACGATGATGCGGTCGGTAATACGCTGGTGTGCGTCGAGCAGCAGCAGCGCTGCGTGGTGATCCTGGGCAACGATGTGCGCGCCGAGGCGACCTTCCCGGCGCTGGTGGCCTTCGTGCTCGGCGACATCGGCGTACCGTGGCAGTGGGAGTACGGCGCAGCGAAGGCATTCGTGAAGTAGATCCACGCCATGCGTGGATGACCTCCCTTCAACGCGCCTGCTCGAAGAACATCAGGTAGACCAGCCGCCCATTCTCCGGCCGGTCGCCGAAGGCCGGGCCGGCGGTATGCCAGAACCACGGGCGCAGCAGCACCAGACGGTTGAAGCGCATCGGGATGCGCATGGTCATTTCCCACTGGCTGTCGTCGACGCTGTCGCGCTCGATGATGTCCCGATGCATGTCGCCGCCGTTGGCGTAGCCCAGCGCAGCCAGCTCGTGGGCGTTCAGCGCCATGCGCTCGGTGTTGGTGCGGCGATGGCGGAAGAACTCGGTACCCCCTTCGCAGTGCTCCGGGGCGCTGAGGTAGAGGATGCCGGACCAGTGCGAATGGTCGGTGTGCACCTTGGCGCGACCCACATCGCTGGCCAGGGTCAGCCGGAACTTGCCGTGCGACTGCAACGGATTGACCGGCCGCAGCGGCTCGTTGACCAACCGCGACGCGGCCTCGGACAGGCCGTCCAGCTCCAGCCGTTCGAGCGAATTACGCCCGGGGAATGCCCCCTCCTGCGCCGGGTAGGTCAGGCCCAGGCCGGCCTGGCGCAGGCCGTGTGCATCGGCTGGAGAAAGGAAGTCGTCGACGACGATGAACGAGGTAGGCATGGTCTGCGAGCGTAGCGACGCGGCGCCATGGCGGCAACCGGGCAACAAAAAAACCCCGCCTCGCGGCGGGGTTTTTCCTTGCATCGGGGAGACGCGCCGGCCAGGGCCGGCAACGTCCGACGCGGGCGTGGACCTTAGAAGTCCATGCCGCCCATGCCACCCATGCCGCCCATGCCACCGGCGCCGCCCATGGCCGGCTCGTCCTTCTTCGGAGCTTCGGCAACCATGGCTTCGGTGGTGATCATCAGGCCAGCGATCGAGGCCGCGTTCTGCAGCGCCGAACGGGTCACCTTGGTCGGGTCCAGGATGCCGAACTGCAGCATGTCGCCGAACTCGCCGGTGGCGGCGTTGTAGCCGAAGCTGCCGGTGCCTTCCTTGACCTTGTTGATGATGACCGACGGCTCGTCACCGGCGTTGGCAACGATCTCGCGCAGCGGGGCTTCCATCGCACGCAGGGCGATCTGGATGCCGTGGTTCTGGTCTTCGTTGGCGCCCTTCAGGCCGGCCAGCGCGGTGATCGCGCGGACCAGGGCAACGCCGCCGCCCGGAACCACGCCTTCTTCAACGGCCGCACGGGTGGCGTGCAGGGCGTCGTCGACGCGATCCTTCTTTTCCTTCATTTCGATTTCGGTCGAGGCGCCGACCTTGATCACGGCAACACCGCCGGCCAGCTTGGCCACGCGTTCCTGCAGCTTCTCGCGGTCGTAATCCGAGGAGGTGTCCTGGATCTGGGTCTTGATCTGCGCCACGCGTGCATCAACGTTGGCCTTGTCGCCGACGCCGTCGATGATGGTGGTGTTCTCCTTGGAGACCTGCACCTTCTTGGCGCGGCCCAGGTCCTTGATGGTGGCCTTCTCCAGCGACAGGCCGACTTCTTCGGAGATCACGGTGCCGCCGGTCAGCACGGCCATGTCTTCCAGCATCGCCTTGCGACGGTCGCCGAAGCCCGGAGCCTTGACGGCCACGACCTTGACGATGCCACGGATGGTGTTGACGACCAGGGTGGCCAGCGCTTCGCCTTCAACTTCCTCGGCCACGATCAGCAGCGGCTTGCCGGCCTTGGCGACGCCTTCCAGCACCGGCAGCAGGTCACGGACGTTGGAGATCTTCTTGTCGTGCAGCAGGATGAACGGGTCATCCAGGTCAGCGGTCTGCGACTGCTGGTTGTTGATGAAGTACGGCGACAGGTAGCCGCGGTCGAACTGCATGCCCTTGACCACGTCCAGCTCGTTGTCCAGGCCCGAGCCTTCTTCAACGGTGATGACGCCTTCCTTGCCGACTTCCTTCATCGCGTCAGCGATGATCTGGCCGATCGACTCGTCCGAGTTGGCCGAGATGGTACCGACCTGGGCGATCGCCTTGTCGTCGGCGGTCGGCTTGGAGATGTTCTTCAGCTCGGCGACGGCGGCCGAAACGGCCTTGTCGATACCGCGCTTGAGGTCCATCGGGTTCATGCCGGCGGCAACGGCCTTGGCGCCTTCGCGGATCAGGGCCTGGGCCAGCACGGTGGCGGTGGTGGTGCCGTCGCCGGCATCGTCGTTGGTGCGCGAAGCAACTTCCTTCACCATCTGCGCGCCCATGTTCTCGAACTTGTCAGCCAGTTCGATTTCCTTGGCGACGGAGACGCCGTCCTTGGTGATGGTCGGGGCGCCGAAGCTCTTTTCCAGCACGACGTTGCGGCCCTTCGGGCCCAGGGTGGCCTTGACGGCATTGGCGAGAACGTTGACGCCGCGCACCATGCGCGAACGGGCGTCTTCACCGAAACGAATATCCTTGGCAGCCATTGCATTTACCTCATTGGTAGCGCCGGACGATGCCCGGCGGCTGGGAGTTTGGGATCAGGTTGAAACAGGTCGCGCCGAGGCTCAGCCGATGACGGCGAGCACGTCGTCTTCGCGCAGGACCTTGTATTCGACGCCTTCGCTCTTGTACGAGCTGCCGGCGTACTGGCCATAGATGACCTTGTCGCCGACCTTCAGCGACGGCGCGCGCACGTTGCCGTTGTCCAGCGGCTTGCCCGGGCCGACGGCCACGACCTCACCCTTGGTGGACTTTTCCTTGGCCGAGTCGGGGATGACGATGCCACCGGCGGAGATTTCGTCGGCTTCGATCGGCTTGACCACAACGCGGTCGTGCAGCGGCTTGATGCTCATAGGAGACCTCTTAAGTGATTGATTGGTCTAAAAAAGTCCGGCGATGTTAGCACTCACCCCAGGCGAGTGCCAGAACCGCACGTGAAGAAACCCGACAACGTCGGGAGCAGGGCAGAGATGGAGCCCCGCCGCCCCCTTTCAAGGGCGGAATGAAAAAATTTTTTCCACCCGCGCGCCTCGGCCAAGGCGTTGGTCCTGGACAATTTCGGTGACAAGCGTCGCACTGTCAGATATCTGACGTTCATTTACGACAAAGTGTCACTGGATCGGCCTTAGGCTCGGTCACGCATTCCCAATCACAAGGAGTAGTCGATGCGATTGCTGTCCCCGCTTGCCGCCGCCTGCCTGCTGGCACTGGCCGCGGCGCCGGCCCAGGCCGAGGTCTTCATCAATGAACTGCACTACGACGACAGCACCGCCGCCGGTGACGTCGGCGAAGCCATCGAAGTGGTCGCTACCGCAGGTGAAGACCTGTCCGGCTACCGCCTCTACCTCTACAACGGCAGCAATCCTTCGGCCGCCACGGTCTACGCCAACAACCCGGTCCCGGCCGGCACCGCCGCCGGTTGCGGCAGCGCCAGCATCGCCGTGGTCAACTACCCGACCAACGGCATCCAGAACGGCCCGAACGACGGCATCGCCCTGGTCGACGCCAGCGGCAAGGTGGTCCAGTTCCTCAGCTACGAGGGCGCCATCACCGCCTCCGGTGGCCCTGCCGCCGGCCTGACCAGCCAGAACATTCCGGTGGCCGAGACCAACAGCACGGCCCCCGGCACCTCGCTGCAGCTTACCGGCAGCGGCAGCCAGTACGCCCACTTCACCTGGGCCGAGTCGGCCAGGCAGACCTTCGGCAGCTGCAACAACGGCCAGACCTTCAGCGGCGGCACCACCCCCGGCCCGAATACGCCGCCGTCGGTGTCCACCACCACCCCGGCGCAGGGCAGCAGCACCTTCCCGGCCGCGGCCGATCTGGAAGTGGTATTCAGCGAGACGGTGAACCTGGCCAGCGGCGCGTTCGCGCTGAGCTGCGGTACCTCCGGCAGCGTGCCGCTGACCTTCCCGGCCAGCGGACGCAGCGTGAAACTGTCCACCAACACCGCGCTGGTGGCCGGTGAAGCCTGCCGCTTCGACATCCGTGCCGCGCGCATCACCGACCTGCAGGGCGCGCATCCGGCCGCCGACAGCCGCATCGCGTTCACCGTGGCCAGCACCGGCGGCAATCCGGACCCGGGCAACCCGGGCGTGCCGGCCGGCTACTACTCCAAGGTGAACACCTCCAGCCCGAGCCAGCTGCGCTGCTCGCTGCACGCCACCATCAAGGGCCACACCGCCTACCCGTACAGCGGCTCGGGCACCAGCACCTGGACCATCCTGGAGATTGCCGACGAGGACCCGAACAACCCGAACCGCATCCTCGACGCGTATCGCAACCGCAGCTACGCCAAGGTGACCGATCGCGCCGGCAGCGGCAGTGGCCTGAAGTACAACCGCGAGCACACCTGGCCGAACTCGCTGGGTTTTGCCACCACCACGGGTGACAAGGGCCTGCCGTACGCGCCGTATACCGACACCCACATGCTGTACCTGACCGATGCACAGTGGAACGCCGACCGTGGCAACAAGCCGTTCGGCAAGTGCGACGCCAGCTGCGGCGAGCGCGCCACCGAGGCCAACAACGGCCAGGGTGGCGGCAGTGGTGGCTATCCGGGCAACTCCAACTGGGTGCGCACGCCGGACGGCAACACCGGCACGTTCGAGGTGTGGGGCAAGCGCAAGGGCGACATGGCGCGTGCGGTGATGTACATGGCGATCCGCTACGAGGGCGGCAAGGATGCAGCCACTGGCCAGTCCGAGCCGGACCTGGAGCTGACCGACGACCGCAGCAGGATCGTCAAGACCAGCAGCTCGCCGGCCTACATGGGCCTGCTGTCGACGCTGATCGACTGGCACCTGTCCGACCCGCCGGATGATGCCGAGCGTGCGCGCAATGACGTGATCTACAGCTTCCAGGGCAACCGCAACCCGTTCATCGACCACCCCGAGTGGGCGACCCCTGGCCTGTTCACCTCGGCCAAGCCGGCCACCTGCCAGCTGGCCAACTGACCGCGCAACGCAGCGGTCCACGGCCGCCGCCGGGTCCTGACCCGGCGGCGGCCCTATACTCGACGGCCATGTCGACCGTCGATCCCGTCCTGCTGCTGTTGACCACCTGCCCGGACCGGCCCAGTGCCGAGCGCATCGCGCACGCGCTGGTTGGCGAGCGCCTGGCCGCGTGCGTGACCCGCCTCGATGGCGCGCAGTCGACCTACCGCTGGCAGGGCGAGGTGACCACCGACGCCGAGCTGCAGCTGCTGGTGAAGACCACCGCGAGTCGCGTCAATGACGCAATCGCCCGGATCGTCGAACTGCATCCGTATGAACTCCCGGAGTGCATCGCGGTCGAAACCCGGGCCGGCCTGCCGGCGTATCTGGACTGGATCCGGGCACAGACCCGGGAGGACACTGATTGAAGACTCTGTTTGCGCGTGGCGCCGCCCTGTGCGCCCTGATGTGGCTCTCGCTGCCCGCCTTCGCCCTGGATGAGAAGGATCTGCTGCCGGTGGACCAGGCGTTCGCGCTGACCGCCAGTGCCCCCGAACGGGGCCAGGTGCAGCTGCAGTTCAAGATCGCGCCCGGCTATTACCTGTATCGCCACCGCACCAGCGTCAAGGCCGACCCGGCCTTCAATGCCGGCGCGCTGCAGATGCCCAAGGGCGACAAGCACCACGACGATTTCTTCGGCGAGGTCGAAACCTATCGCGAGCGCCTGCAGGCCACCCTGCCCGGCACGCCGACCGAGGCCGCCAGCACCATCAGCCTGGAAGTGCGTTACCAGGGCTGCGCAGATGCCGGTGTCTGTTACCCGCCGCAGAAGCGCGTGGTGCAGGTCACCCTGCCCGGCAGCGGTGCACAGGCCGCGGCCCCTGCCGCGCGCGCCGGTGCGGCCAGTCCGTTCAACAACCCGCTGGCCGGTGCCGGCAACAGCGGCGGCCTGCGCCTGCCAGGTGCGGCCAGCAACAGCCAGGCGCTGCCGCTGCCGTCGGAGCAGGCGTTCGGCTTCGATGCCATCGCCAGCGACGGCAACACCCTGCTGCTGCGCTTCAGTCCGGCACCGGGCTACTACCTGTATCGCGACCGCACCTCGCTGAAGCTGGAAGGCAGCACCGGCGTGCAGGCCGGCACGCCGCGCTGGCCGGCCGCGCAATCGCATCGCGACGAGCACTTCGGCGATGTCTCGGTGTACTTCAACCAGGTGGAAGTGCCGCTGCCGTTGCGGCGCACGGTTGCCGACGCGGTTGACGGCACCCTCGTGGTGACCTTCCAGGGCTGCCAGACCGATGGCATCTGCTACCCGCCAATGACCCGCCGGGTGAAGCTGTCGATCCCGGCCGGCAAGGTCAGCGCCAGCGCCGACCAGGCACCGCCGCGCAACGAGGTAATCAGCCCGTTGGCTGCGGCGCCACGCGAAGGCGCCAACGGCGCCCCCCTGCGCCTGCTGCCGACGGTGCCCAATACGGATGCCGCCCCCCCGGCCGTCGCAGGCACCGTGGACGGCAATGAATTCGCCGCCGATGCGCGCGGTGACAACGCGCTGCGTACGCGCCCGCCGGCGACCACACCGAACCCGGACCGTTCGTTCGTCTGGGTGCTGCTGCTGGCGCTGGCCGGCGGCCTGGTGTTGAACCTGATGCCCTGCGTGCTGCCGATCCTGTCGCTGAAGGTCCTGAGCCTGGCGCAGAGTGGCGAAAGCCCACAGCGCGCACGCAGCCACGCGCTCTGGTACACCTTGGGCGTGCTGGTCGCATTCGCGGTGATCGGTGCGTTGATGGTGGGCCTGCGCGCAATCGGCAACGCCGTCGGCATCGGCTTCCAGCTGCAGCACCCGGGCGTGGTGGCGGCGCTGGCCTACATCATGTTCGCGGTAGGCCTGAGCCTGTCCGGCGTGTTCACCCTGGGCGGCGGCATCGGCAACCTGGGCCAGTCGCTGGCCAGCCGCAGCGGCCCGGCCGGTGACTTCTTCACCGGTGCGCTGGCCTGCGTGGTCGGCAGTGCCTGCGTCGGCCCGTTCATGGGTGGCGCGATCGCCTACGCGTTCATTGCCCCGCCGCTGAAGGCGATGACCGTGTTCCTGTTCCTCGGCCTGGGCCTGGCGCTGCCGTTCCTGCTGATCGGCTTCGTGCCGGCGCTGGCGCGCCGCCTGCCCAAGCCCGGCCCGTGGATGGAAACGCTCAAGCACGTGCTGGCCTTCCCGATGTACGCCACTGCGCTGTGGCTGCTGTGGGTGCTGGGCAAGCAGCGCGGCGTGGACGGCATGGCGCTGGTGCTGGGTGGCCTGTTGCTGTTCGCCTTCGGCCTGTGGCTGTTCGAGCGCAACCGCTGGACCGGCTCGCGTGCAGTAACCCTGCTCGGCGTGCTGCTGGCGATCGGCGCATTGGTACCGGCCTGGGGCGTGACCCAGCTGGCAGCGCCGGCACGCGCCGCACAGGCCGCCAGCGACAACGTGGTGGAGTATTCGCCGCAGTTGCTGGACCGCCTGCGCGCCGACAACCGCGTGGTGTTCGTCAACATGACCGCCGACTGGTGCGTGAGCTGCAAGGCCAACGAGCGTGCCGTGCTGTCGCGGCCGGAGTTCAAGGACCTGCTCAAGCGCACCAACGCGGTGTACATGCGCGGTGACTACACCAACGTCGATCCGCAGATCACCACGTTCCTGGAAGAGCACAAGGCCGTCGGCGTACCGCTGTACGTGGTGTACGGCCCCGGCGCGCCGCCGACCGTGCTGCCGACCCTGCTGACCCAGGCGGTGGTGGAGGAAGCGCTGCTGCGCACCGCACGATGAAGTGGCAACGGCCAGCGCTGCTGTGGACAGCGGTGCTGGCCGCCGGCCTCGGCCTGTGGGCCGGGCATCGATTGGCTCCTGCGCCGGTTGCGCCTGAGGCCATGCCAGCGGCGCCTGCTGTGGCGGCTGCGGCACCTGCCCTGCAGGTCGGCGACAGCCTGCCCGCGCTGTCGCTGCCCGATCTTGAAGGCCGGCCGCTGGACCTGCGCCAGCACGCTGGCGGTCGCCCGCTGTTGATCAATGTCTGGGCCAGCTGGTGCGCGCCCTGCGTGGAAGAAATGCCCGAACTGGCGCGTTTCGCACATATCCAGGGCGAGCACGGTGTGCAGGTGCTGGGACTGGCGCTGGATACGCCGGAGGACGTGCGCGGTTTCCTGCAGCGGGTACCGGTGGATTATCCGATCGTGATCGAGACCCCGGGGCCGCGCGATGCCAGCGTGCAGCTGGGCAATACCCAGGGCCTGCTGCCCTACAGCGTGCTGTTCGATGCGCAGGGGCGGCTGGTGAAGGCAAAGCTGGGACCGTTCGCCCACGGCGAGATCGACAGCTGGGTGAAGTGAGGGTGTTTTTTGCAGGGCTTGCAGCCCTGCACCCTGCTCAATGCAACGGCAACAGCCAAAGCCAAAGCGGGCATTCCGTGGGATGGCGGGGCGGTGTCGGAGTGCGGGGACGCTGCAAGTACGTCCCTGTAAGCTTGGCAGCCGCATCCATGCGGCTGACACCCCGCACTCCGACACCGCCCCGCCTCTGACAGATCTTCGCGGCTGTTGGTAGGTGTCGACCTTGGTCGACACATCTGTCAGATATCGATATTCAGAACGGAATCAGACCCCGTGCCGACCAACGGTCGGCACCTACCAAAGCAGAACGCCGTTCCGACAGATCGCAGGAAACTGTCGAAGGCGGGGTGGGTCCGGTTGAGGGGGCGTGAGCCGCATGGATGCGGCGACCGAGCTTACATGGGTGAGGGCGCTTTGCTTGCGAAGCACTGCTTCGCAAGCGCCCGAACGCACAGCCGCCAGCGGCTGGGCCGGGCCCCGGAGGGGTACTTGCAGCGTCCCCCTCAACCGCACCCACCCCGCCAACCCACGGAAAGCCAGCTTTTGACGTTGACGTTGCTCCGGCTTGTAGCGGGTGCAGGGCTGCAAAGCCCTGCAACAAAACCCTCCTTGACCGTAGCCCGTCCGCCACGGAGAATTCCGCGACTAATTCTCATTTGCTGTTGCGCAGGATGCGGGCGGCAGCCTTCCGGGCCCTCCTCCTCCCATGTTCAAGAACGTCCTGTTCCAACTGCACTGGCTGCTGGGCATCACCGCCGGTGCCGTATTGGCCGTGATGGGCCTCAGCGGCGCCGTGCTGTCCTTCGAGGACGAACTGCTGCGGGCGGCCAATCCCGGCTTCGCCGAGATCGCCGAGCACCATGCCGATGGCCAGCTTCCACTTGCGCTCAGCGAACTGGTGCCGCTGCTGCAGGCCGGCGGTGATCGCCCCCTGCAGCGCCTGCGCGTGGACGCCACCGGGCAGCGGCCCTCGGTGGCACGCTTCGCTGGTGGCAAGGAACACTGGGTCTACTTCGACCCGTACAGCGGCGAGCGCTTCAGTGCCTTGCGTGGGCAGGCGTTCTTCGACTTCGTCGAGGACCTGCACCGCCACCTCGCCGCGGGCGAGCGCGGCAAGTGGATCACCGGCAGCTGTGCGATCGCGCTGCTGTTCTTCACCCTGTCCGGTCTTTACCTGCGCTGGCCGCGCCGCTGGTGGCACTGGCGCAGCTGGCTGGCGGTGGAATGGAAACGCAGCGGCCGTGGCTTCCTGTGGAGCCTGCACTCGGTGGTCGGCACCTGGGTGCTGCTGATCTACCTGATGAGTGCGCTGACCGGCCTGTGGTGGTCCTTCGACTGGTATCGCAGTGCCGCCAATACGCTGCTGGGCGTCGCACCGGCCGCCAAGCACAAGGTCGCCACCGGCGCCGCCCTGAACCTGGAGCGCATCGAAGCCACGCTGTATGCCCTGCCCGGCGTGCACACCGGCTACATCGACCTGCGCCTGCCGGAAAAGCCTGGCCAGGCGCTCAACGTACGGGTGATGGCTGGCGATCCGTCACAGCGCGGTGGCCACCATGACCGTGCACATGATCTGCTGCAGCTGGATCCGGCCAGCGGGGCAATCCTCGATTCGCGCCCCTACGCGCGCCAGGGCGCCGGCGCGCAGCTGGCCACCAGCGTGTTCGCATTGCACTCGGGCAGCTACTTCGGCATGCCCGGGCGTGTCGTGGTGATGCTCAGCAGTCTGGCCATGAGCCTGTTCTTCATCACCGGCTGGATGCTGTACCTGGACCGCCGCCGCAGCCAGCGTGCCGCGCGCGGGCTGCGCCGGTCGCTGCCGGTTGCCACCGATGATGGCCGCGCACCTTGGCTGGTCGTGCATGCCAGCCAGAGCGGGCTGGGCGAGCAGCTGGCCTGGCGTGCCGCCGCGCAGCTGCAGGCCGCTGGCCATGGCGTGCAGGTACTGCCATTGGCCCGGGTCGATGCCCCGCAGCTCGCGCGCACTGCGCAGGCATTGTTCGTGCTGAGCACCTTCGGCGATGGCGAGCCGCCGGATGCGGCACGGGGCGCTGCGCGGCGGCTGCTGGCACAAGCGCCCGATCTGTCGGGCCTGCAGTTCGGCCTGCTCGCCCTGGGTGACCGCCAGTACCCGCATTACTGCGGCTTTGGCCGCCAATTCGATGGCTGGCTGCTGGGCAACGGCGCACGTGCGCTGTTCGAGCGCATCGATGTCGATGCCGCCGCGATACCGGCGCTGCGCCAGTGGCAGCAACATCTCGGCGCGCTGACCGGCATCGCCACCGATGACAGCGTGTTGCCGACCGCGACGCAGATGCACGAGTGGCGCCTGCTCGGCCGTCACCGCCTCAATCCAGGCAGCGTGGGCGGCGCCATCTGGCGCATCCGTCTTGCGCCACCGGCCGATGTGCAGTGGCAGGCGGGCGACATCCTGCACATCGCGCCCCGCCACAACGCGCGGCACGCCGCTGCGGTGCTGAAGGCACATGGGCTGGATCCCCAGCAGCCGTTGCTGATTGACGGCCAGCCGCGCACGCTGTTGGCGCTGGCCAGCGAGCGCGAGCTGCCCGATGCCGATGCTGCGCTGGCGGTGCAGGATGCCTGCCTCTGGCTGGCAGGGCTGCCACTGCTGCCGGGGCGCGAGTACTCCATCGCATCCTGTACGGATGACGGTGCGGTCGAGCTGGTGGTACGGCTGGTCCATGACGAAACCGGACGCACCGGCCTGGGTTCGGGCTGGCTGTCGCTGCATGCGCCGGTCGGTGCCAGCATCGTGGCCCGCGTGCACCGCAACCCCGGTTTCCATCGCGTTGGCGGTGCGCCGATGGTGCTGATCGGCAATGGCACCGGCATCTCGGGCCTGCGCAGCCTGCTGCGCGAAGCCGCGCATGCAGGTGAGCACGGGCACTGGCTGCTGTTCGGCGAACGCCAGCGCGCGCACGACTTCCTGTTCGCCGATGAGATCGAAGCGTGGCAGGCCGATGGCCATCTCGCGCGGGTGGACCTGGCGTTCTCGCGCGATGGTGAGGGCGGCTATGTGCAGGATCGCCTGCGTGCAGCAGCCGATGCCCTGCGCGACTGGATGCAGCGTGGTGCGGTCATCCACGTCTGCGGTTCGCTGCTGGGCATGGCCGAAGGCGTGGACCAGGTGCTGCGCGAAGCACTGGGTGATGAAGAAGTGGAAACGCTGCTGGAAACCGGGCGCTACCGTCGCGACGTGTATTGAGCCACAAGGGTAGTACCGGCCGCCGGCCGGCATGATCAGGGGCGTGCCGGCCAGCGGCCGGCATACCGGAGCACGATCAGGCCGCAGCGCGCGCCTGTGGCATCGACTGCAACTGGAACGCGCCCACCGCTTCGGTCAGCGCGTGTACCTGCGCCTGCATCTGCGCGGTGGAGGCACCAGCCTCTTCCACCAGGCTGGCGTTGCGCTGGGTGCTGGCTTCCATCTGCACGATGGTCTGCTTCACCTGCGCGATGCCGGCATGCTGGTCCTGCGATGCACTGCGGATACCGGCCAGCAGCTCGGCCAGCTGCTGCACGCTGCCAACGATCTCGCCCATCGTGATGCCCGCCTGCTCGGCCTGCTGGTTGCCCTGGCCAACACGCGCCACCGAATCCTCGATCAGTCCTTTGATCTGCTTGGCCGCTTCGGCACTGCGCTGGGCCAGCAGGCGCACTTCCGCAGCCACCACGGCGAAGCTGCGGCCCTGCTCACCTGCACGCGCGGCTTCCACCGCGGCATTCAGCGCGAGGATGTTGGTCTGGAAAGCGATGCCATCGATCAGCTGGGTGATGTCGCCGATCCGCCGCGAGGCCTCGCTGATGCCATGCATGGTCGCGACCACCTGGCCGACGGCCTCGCCACCGCGCTGGGCCACCGCGGCCGCCCCCTGCACCAAGGCATCTGCGCGGCCCGCGGCATCGGCGTTGCGGCCAACGGTGTCGGTCAACTCGTGCATCGACGCTGCCGTCTCTTCCAGGTTGGCCGCCTGCTGTTCGGTACGCTGCGACAGATCATGGTGCCCGGCAACGATCTCACCAACGCCGGTGTCGAGGCTGGACGTCGCCTGCTGGATGCGGGTGACGATGCGGCCCAGTTGCGCGACCGTGGCGTTGGCATCGTCGCGCATGCGTGCGAACACGCCCTGCAGCTCACCTTCCATGCGCACGCTGAGGTCACCACGGGCCAGCGCCGCCAGAAGCGCCTGCAGATCGCCGAGGTTGGTCTCGAAGGTCGCCAGCAGGCGGTTGATGCTGGTCGACAACGTGCGCACGAAGCCCTGTTTTCCCTCCAGCGCGATGCGGCCGTGCAGGTCGCCATGTGCGGCGGCGTCGACCAGTGCTGCCACTTCGGTTTCCAGCAGCGTTTCCAGCGCGCGGCTGCGCCACTCCACTGCCACGCCGAGGAAATGCCCTTCGTCGGTGATGGCATTGGCGATCAACTGATAGCGGACGCCGGCATGACCGATCTCGCGCTCCTCACGCTGGCGCACGCCAGCCAGGCTGGCAAGTGCCGGATGCAGGCGTACCGCGTCGCTCCCCACCAGATCTTCAAGCCGGAGTGCAAGCTGCTCCAGCAGCGCCGGATTGGCGTACGCCACCAGGCCTTCGGCATCGATCACCATCAAGCCGGCCTGTGCGCTGTCCAATGCCTGGCGCACGCGGGTGTTGCCGCGGGCCACCGCACGCTCGGTCTCGATGCGCGCGCGCAGGCGCTGCTGCATGTCGACCAGGCGCTGGGCCAGCTGGCCGATTTCATCGTTGGCGTTGTAGACGCGCAGGGTGGTGTCGAGGCGGTCGTCGGCGATGTCGCTGGCGAAACGCAGGGTGTCCTGGATCGGCTGGCGCACCGCACGCAGCACCAGCACCAGGCTGGTGATCAGCACGCCGGCCACCAGCAGCAGGGTCAGTGCGAACACCACGCTCATGGTGCGCGCGCCGGCCTGCTGGCGTGCCTGCGCCCTGGCCAGCGCCGCCACCTGTGCCTGCTGGAATGCGGCCAACGCCGGCGCTACGCCCGTGGCGGTATCCAGCAGCGACTGCGCTTCCACATCCAGGCCGACGCGGGCAGCGGTATACCCCAGCAGTGCGGCCTGATACGCCTCCATCCCGGTGCGCAGGGTGTCCTGCACATCCGCAGGCAGGCCCGCCAGCGCGAGGTCGAACGGCAGCTTCTCCTCGCTGGCGCGGTCGGCGTGGGTGGAATCACCGTCGAGCAGCAGCAGTGCCTCCTGCCTTCGCATCTTCTGCAGGGACAGCGCCAGCGCGGGCCGCTGCTGCACATCCACCTGCGCCTGCAGGGTGTCGGCGGCCTGCTGCAGCTGCGCAGCGAGGCCGGCATCACCACGGCCCATCTCGTCGACCCGTTCGAACAGGGCGGCCACACCCTGCGAGAACGCGTCGGCGGCTTCGGTCAGCGCCTGCAGGGCCTTGCGCCTGCCCGCATCCATCGGCATCGCGCGCAGCGCCTGCAGATCGGTCTGCAACGCCTTCTGCGTGGCCAACAGCTGCGCGCGGTCGGCATCATCGAAACTGCGTGCATACTGGGTCTGCAGGCGACGCGCTTCGGCTACCCGCGTGGACAGGCTGGCAGCCAGATCGCTGCCGCGCTGGTAGCTGGCTTGGCTGCGCGCAGCCAGTGCGTTGGCATGGCCAGTCCAGGCGTAGACAGCAGCGATCGCCACCAGGCCCAGGCCGCAGATCCACAGTGTGGCCTTGAGCTTGTTGGCCACGCTGAGCCGATGTGGCTGCAGCCAGCGCAGCAGCCCGGGGGACGCCGAGTGCAACGCAGCAAGGCGCGTGCGCAGGGACCGGAGGTGGGGGACAACGGCCGACATGACAGACTCCAGGCGGAAAGACGCACATGTATCGGCCTGACTCAGGACAACTTTAGCGCTTTCTTCGTCTGCGTCCCCCCATCGCTGGTGGACGCGGCCTTTGTACCGGGTGCAGGCGACGGAGGCATGACACGGCCGCCGCGCTTGACCTCAACCCCGGTTGGGGGAGCACAGTGGACATCCCTCCCCCGCCCGCTGCCTCCATGACGACGCTCGATGTCCCCCGCTACCTGCAGCGCCTGCAGCTGGATGCGCCGCCACCGCGGACCCTGGCCGGCCTGACCCTGCTGCAGCAGCGCCACAACGCACTGCTGCCCTTCGAGACCCTGAGCTGCCTGCTGCGCGATGCGGTGCCGATCGACCTGGACAGCGTGCAGCGCAAGCTGCTCGACGAGCGCCGCGGTGGTTACTGCTTCGAACTCAATGGCGGGTTGCTGGCGCTGCTGCAGGCATTGGGCTTCGATGCGCAGCCATTGAGCGCGCGGGTACTGCTGGCCGCCCAGGACGGCGAACTGACCGCGCGTACCCACCTGCTGCTGCGCGTGAACGTAGACAGCGACGATTGGCTGGTGGATGCCGGTTTCGGCAGCCTGACCCCGACCGTGCCGCTGCGCCTGCATGATCCGCAGCCGCAGGCCACGCCGCACGAACGCTATCTGCTGCAGCGCCTGCACGACGAGGGTGATTTCGTGCTGTCGGCCGAGTCCAACGATGGTTGGCGGGCGATGTATCGGTTCGACCTGCAGGCGCCGGCACCGATCGACAACGTGGTTGGCAACTGGTACGTGTGCACCCATCCCGATTCCAGTTTCCCCGGGCAGCTGCGCGCGTCGCTGACCGGGCCGGACTGGCGCCGCACCATCGGCAGCGGCAACTACACCGAGTATCGCCCCGGGCAGGCACCGGACAAGCGCCCGCTGCATGATGTGGGTGATGTGCGTGCCGTGCTGCAACAGCGCTTCGGCATGCAGCTACCGGACGACCCGCGACTGGACCCGGCCATCAATGACTGGCTGCAGCGCTCGCGCGCCGCGACCTTGTAGGGCCGAGCCCATGCTCGGCTGAGCTGGAGCGGCTGGGCCAACAGCAGCCGAGCGTGGTCTCGGCTCTACAGAGCAGCGCGCGCCTGCAGCGCAATGCGGTTGCCTTCGCTGTCGCGGATCTCGGCCACGCGCCAGTCGCCCGCGTCGGCGGGTCCGAAGCACAGCTCGGCGCCCGCTTGCAGTGCTCGCTCCAGGCTCGCATCCAGGTCATCGACGCCGATGTAGACGCGCGCCCCCTGTTCGGAAGGCCGGTAGTCCGCGCCGAGCACCAGCGCAATGCTGGCACCGGCGGCCTCATCGGAGAACGGCAGGTAGGCCATCCGGCAGTCGTGCAGCACGACAGGTTCGTCCACCGCGACCTGCAGCCACCGCTGGTAGAACGTGATGGCACGGTCCAGGTCACTGGCCGGGATTTCCACATGCAGGATCGGGTTCACTGGCACTCCTTGCTCGGTCCACTCAGATGATGCGCAGGGTAATGGCCTTCAGCACCGCACGGGTGCGATCGCGGGTGCCCAGCTTGTCGAGTATGGCGGACACGTAGTTCTTCACCGTGCCCTCGGCCAGGAACAGGCTGCGCGCGATCTCCTTGTTGCTGTAGCCACCGGCCAGCAAGCGCAGGATCGCCACCTCGCGTTCCCCGAAGGTATCGGTGGGCGGTGCTTCATCGTGGAAGCGGTAGCGGGCGCGTACCGGCTCGGTGCTGACCGGCAGCAGCAGGGTTTCGCCAGCGGCGACGCGCTCGATCGCCTCGCGCAGGTCTGCGGGTGCGGCGTCCTTGAGCAGGAAGCCCTGTGCGCCGGCCTCGCTGGCACGCAGCAGCAGATCACTTTCATCAAAGGTCGTCAGCAGCAGCCACGGCGTGGCATCGCCGCGCGCGCGCAGCTGGCGCACTGCTTCGATGCCGTCCATCCCGGGCATGCGGATGTCACTGAGCACAACATCCACGCGCTGGGTGGACAGCGCGTCCAGCAACGCCTGGCCCTCCTCGGCCTCCAGCGCCACGTCCACGCCCAACCCCTGCAACAACGCACGCAGCCCGGCGCGGACCAGCGCCTGGTCGTCGGCGAGGGCAACACGGATCGCGCTGCCGTTCATGCCGGCACCCAGGCGGTCAGGTGCATGCCGCCCTGTGCGGTGCGGGCCAGTTCCAACTGGCCACGCACTGCGGCCAGGCGCTCACGCATGCCGGCGATGCCGTTGCCCTCGCGGATACGCTCGGCGCGCTGGCCGTCGTCACGGATGTCGATACGCAACCGGGAATCCTCCTCGTTGATCGTCAGCCATACGGTGTCTGCGTTGCCATGCCGGGCGGCATTGGTCAGCGCTTCCTGTACCAGGCGCAGCACGGTCTCGGCCATCAGCGGGTCAACCACGCGCACGCACTCGCCGATCTGCAGCTGCAGCTTCGGGCGCGGGAACGGCGCGGCCAGCGCGTGCAATGCGGTGGCCAGATCGAGGCCGCGATCATCGCGCATCGATTGCACCACCTGGCGGATGTCGGCCAGCAACTCGCCGGACAGCTGCTCGGCCAGCACCAATCCTTCGCGCTTGGCCAGCACAGGGTCGGCCGCAAGGGCACGCAGGTTCAAGCGCATCGCGGTGAGCTTGTGCCCGGCCACATCGTGCAGTTCGCGGGCCAGGCGCAGGCGCTCGGCGTCGCGTGCACTGTCGGCCAGCAGCGCGCGGGTAGCCAGCAGGTCGGCATTGACGCGGGCCAGGTCATCGCGGGCCAGCGCCGTGCTGCGGGCATAGTGTGCGGTCAGTGCGGCAAAGGCCTGGAAGCCGCCATAGAGCAGCACCACCAGCAGCGGCTGGCTGAAGCCGCTGTAGCGCAGCACGAGATACATGGCGAGGTTGGCCAGCAGTGCAACAGCCAGCACGAAGCGCGGTGGCCAATGCTCGGCCAGCTGCGCCACCAGCACCACCAGCAGTACCGGTGCGGTGCCGGTACGCGGCTGCAGCGCAACCAGCACGACCGCCAGCAACGCCTGCAACACCGCCGCGACAGCGCGCACGCGGGATGGCACCGACGCCCAGCCGTGCACCACGAACAGCAGCAGGAACACGGCAAGCAGCAGCAGGCTCAGCCCGGCACCGTTGCGCTGCACCGCGAATGACAGGCCCACCACCAGCACGGTGGCCAGGCCGGCGAGGCTGAGGGGACGCAACAGATGGCGGAACAGGCTGGGCATGGCCAGATGCTGACCGCCGCGCACGCCGGCGGCAATGGGTCCGGCGCAGAAAGTGACTTCTGGCACGTCGAATCGATGACCACTGGCCCTGAACCCGGTGCAGCGCCGCACGCAGACTGGCGCCACACCGCCACACACACTTCCGGAGCCACTGCCATGATCCGCACCGCCCTGCTCAGCACCGCCCTGACTGCCCTGGCCCTGGCCGGCAGTGCCCACGCCGCCGACCTGGCCGTGACCGTGCACGACGTCCGTGTGCAGACCGGCACCCTGCGCGTTGCGCTGGTCGACAGCGCCGCCGCCTGGGACGGCAAGGCCAGGCCCGTGCAGGCCCAGCAGGCGGCGCCCAGCGGCGACAGCGCCCACTTCACGTTCAAGGGTGTTCCGGCCGGCAGCTATGCCGTGCTGCTCACCCACGACGAGAACGACAACGGCAAGCTCGACACCAACCTGGTCGGCATGCCGGTGGAGGGCTACGGCTTCAGCAACAACCCGCAGGTGATGCGCAAGCCGACCTTCGACGAGGCGCGCGTCGACGTACCGGCCGCCGGCACCGCCATCGACATCACCCTGCGCTGATTCCTGCATCCAGACCCGAGGCCACCATGGACCGTCGCCGCTTCCTTCGTACCCTGCTCAGCAGCAGTGCCTGTCTGGCCCTGGGCACCACCGCGCTGCGCAGCGCTCCCGCCTTCGCCGGCGACCCGGCGCGGTTCGCGCAGGGCATGCAGGAACACCCGTGGCTGCTCGGCTGGCGCAGCGTCGGCAGCGAAAGCCTCGGCCCGGCCACCGTGCAGTTGCAGGGAAAGCTGCCGTCAGGCCTGGCTGGCACGCTGTACCGCAACGGTCCGGCGTGGACCGAGCGCGATGGCTTCCGCTACGACCACTGGTTCGACGGCGACGGCATGGTGCATGGCTGGCGCTTCAATGGTGATGGCAGCCTGACCCATCACGGGCGCATGGTCGCCACGCCGAAATTCACCCGTGAACAGAAGGCCGGCCGCTTCCAGTATCCGGCCGCCGGCACCAGCGTTCCCGGTGCGCTGGCGGTACGCAACAACGATGATGCCAACGTGGCCAACACCTCGGTGACGATGATCAATGGCCACCTGTTCGCCCTGTGCGAATCCGGTTCGGCGTTCGAAGTGGACCCGGATTCGCTGCAGACGCTTGGCCCTGTCACCTGGCGTCCGGACCTGGCGGCGCTGCCGTTCTCGGCGCACCCGCTGACCGACCACGACGGCAGCCTCTGGAACTTCGGCTCGATCAGCCTGATGGGGGGCCATGGCCTGCTGGTCTGGCACATCGGTGCGGACGGCCAGCTGCGCAGCGCCAATGTGATCGAAACACCCGAGCATGGCTACCTGCATGCCTTCGCGATGACCGACCAGCATCTGGTGTTCGTGATGATGCCGTTCGATTTCACCGGCGCAGGTGGCAGCTTCTTCGAGCGCATGCAGTTCGCACCGCAGCGTCCGGTGCGCATCGCGGTGGTCGCCAAGGATGCGCCGGACAAGGCGCAATGGTTCGAGGCCCCGTTCGCGGCGATCTACCACTTCGGCGACGCGTTCACCCGCGATGGCGGCATCGTGCTGCGCGCAGTGCGCCACGACGACATCAATGAGGCGCGCTCGCCGATGAAGGAAGCGATGGCCGGTGATGGCGCACACGCGGCCAACAGTGGCGCCAGCCTGGTCGAGCTGCATCTGGACCTGCGTCGTGGACAGGCCCGCTGGCAGACGTTGGGCATCAGCGCCGTGGAGTTCCCGTTGTTCGACCCGCGCTCGGCGAACACACGTGGCGCACGGCTGTATGCGCCGACCATCGACGGCACGGCCACTGCGCCGTACTTCAACGCGGCGGCCGCGTTCGAGATCGAGCACGGGCGCCGCCAGCTCTGGAACTACGGGGCGGACATCATGGCCGAAGAGCATGTGTTCGTACCGCGCCCGGGCAGCCGCAACGCCGATGACGGCTGGCTGATCGGCACCCTGCTCGATCCGGTGAACCAGCGCAGCGGCCTGGCCGTGCTGGATGCGCGCCATGTGGATGACGGTCCGCTGGCCCAGGCGTGGCTGCCGTATGCGGTGCCACTGGGCTTCCACGGCACCTTCGCCGCGCGCGGCTGAGTCCACGCCACGCGGACACCGTTGTTGGCATGCTGGGTCTCCCCTGCCCCGTGGAGTCCTGCATGTCCCTGGCCGACCACCGACGTACTCTGGCACCGCACGGTTTCCTGCGCGTGGCGATCAACCTGGGCAACCCGGTGCTGGCACAGGGCGATGCGCGCTCACCGCGCGGCCCCTCGCTGGAACTGGCTACCGCGTTGGCGCAACGGATGGGGGTGCAGGCACGCTTCACCTGCCACGATGCCGCAGCCTCGGTGGTCGCCGCAGCGGGCGAAGACGGCTGGGATCTGGCCTTCCTGGCGATCGATCCGGCGCGTGCCGACCGCATCGCCTTCAGCGCTCCGTATGTGGAGATCGAAGGCACTTACCTGGTGCGCGAAGACAGCCCGGCGCAGCAAGTGGCCGACCTCGACCGCGACGGACTGCGCATCGCGGTGGGGCGTGGCGCGGCCTATGACCTGTTCCTGAGCCGGGAACTGCGCCATGCCACGATCGAGCGGGCGGACACCTCGGCAGCGGCCATCGCCCTGTTCGACCAGCACCGCCTGGATGCCGCCGCCGGTGTACGCCAGCCGCTGGCGGCCTGGGCGAAGGCACATCCCGGCCATCGGGTGCTGGCCGATCGCTTCACCGCGATCCAGCAGGCAGTGGCGGCACCGGCCTCACGCCCCGCCGATGCGCTGCGGGCGCTGTTTGAGGAAGTGGAAGCGATCAAGGCGGGTCCGTTGCTGGAGGAAGCGTTCGCGCGTGCCGGGCAGGCGGTCACCCTGGTGCAGTGACTGTAGAGTCGAGATCGAGCACCGCGCGGCGTTACAGATGCGCGTCCGCCATGTGCTGCACATGCTCGGCGGCCTGCGCATGCAGCCAGTCGCGGAACGCGAGGAAGCCGCGATGGCTGGCCGAGCGCTGCGGGTACACCAGCCAATGCGGCCACGCCGTCTTCAGGCGCTGGCTGGACAGCGCGACCAGCTGGCCGGATTCCAGCAGCAGGCGTGCCCGGGTCACCCGGCCAAGGGCCACGCCTACGCCATCCAGTGCGGCGCGATGGTGCGCCTCCGAATCATCCAGCACCGCCACGAAGCGCGATGGCGGGCTCTGCCCGCTCAACGCGAACCAGGCGCCCCACGCGCCGTCGGGATCACCGAGCAGCGGCCACTGGGTCAGCGGTACACGGTCGATGCCCCCCATGCGCTCGATCAGCGCGGGGCTCGCCATCGGCACCAGCCACTCGTCGAACAGCGGTTCCACCACCAGGCCCGGCCATTGCCCGCTGCCCAGCCGCAGCGCGGCGTCGAACTGGCGCTGCCGCTCGAAATCAATCAGGCGCTCACTCGACTGCAGGTTGATCTCGATCTGCGGATGCTCAGCCACGAAGTGACCCAGGCGCGGCACCAGCCAGGCCGATGCCATCGATGGCACCGCACTGATCGTCAGCACGTGCTCGGCACGCGCGGCATAGGGCTGGAAGGCTTCGTTTATCGCATCCAGATGCGGCCCCACCTGCTCGAGCAGGCGCTGCCCCTCAAGGGTAAGGGTGATACCACGCGGCTGGCGGATCAGCAGCGGCTGCCCGAGCCGTTCTTCCAGCTGCCGCATCTGGTGGCTGAGCGCGCTGACGGTCAGGTTCATCGACGCCGCCGCGCGCGACAGGTTGCCAAGCCGGGCGGCAGCCACGAAGCCCTGGAGGGCATGGAGCGGAGGGCGGGACATAAGGCTTGAAATTCTCTCAAGTCATGCTTGCGGAAATGTCGCTTTTTGCCCGTCCATGCTGCCCGTATCGTGCAATCCACTCAAGTGGAGGCACGCTCATGAACATCTTCGGCGGCTTGTTGTTCCTGCAGGGCCACGTGGCCAGCGCCGAGCTGGCACGCCAGCTGGCCAGCCCATCCAGACCTGCCCCGCAGTGCGCGCGGCAACCGGCCGCGCCGGTTCAGCCGCCGCGAGCCCGTTGAACGCTCCTCAACCTGCATACCAGCGTTGGACGTGTTCAGGCAGCCATGGGATCGGATCGATGTCCAATGCCCGACAACCGTCGAGGGTGTCACGCAGCGCGCCCTCGCCGGGGCCACCGGGGATCCGCAGGCCTTCCTCTTCGGGAAGCTGCACCGCCGCCCAGTCGTGCAGCCGGTCCATGCGCAGGCGAAGCGCGGCTCGCAGCCATCCCTTCAGTGGATAACAGCGATAGCCCTGTTCGCCCAGGCCGGCAACCGCAAGCGACAAAGCGTGGTTGGCACCACGTACCCATTCGGTGCGGCCTCCAGCCTTGTCCTGGACCGTCATCGGCGCCGGAGCGCGGTGCGCCTTGAACGGCGAACGCAGCTGCAGCTCCAGATCCCGCGCATCGCGCTCGCTTTCCGCTTCCACCAGCGCACCGGCGTCGAGATCGAAGAACTCGAACCAACGCCGGTGCAATGCGCTGATGCGCCCAAGCGGATCACGTGAGAAACCAATCTTCGCGTAGTCTTCCCACGCACAGGGGAAGACGTAGGCGAAGACACGACCGTCGATGCGGATATCCGACTGCATGTACGCAGGCTGCCTCGACAACAGCCCGCGTGCAACCGGGCGTTACCGTGGACGCTGCAGCGCTTCCTGCACTGCGGCAGCCACGTCGGTATTGTCGATGTAGCTGCCGTCGTTCCAGCGCACGTGCTGACGGTAGCCGGCATCGACGCCCCGCACGCGCTTGCCCAGCAGCTCCGCGCCGGCGCCCCTGGCCCACAGCGGCACCAGCGCGTTGGAGTGGTTGCCGGTGGGGCGGAAGCTGATTCCGGGCATGCGGCCGCGACCGTTGTTGCGTACCGGCGCGAAAGCCACGTCCTGTGCATCCGGGCCCATCGGCATGCTGTTGTCGTGGTCGGTGGTGACGATCAACAGGTTGCGCTCCCAGCCACCGTTGCGCTCGATCCAGTCGACCACCGCCGCCACCGCGTCATTGAATTCCACGGTCTCTTCGATCAGCCGGCCATACTGCGGCTGATCGCTGCACTGGCCGTAATGCCATTCGGTGCCGCACGCACTGGTATGTGCGGCCCAGTCGGTGGCGCCGCCTTCCACCATCAGGTACAGCCCCTTGGACGAGCGCTGCTGCAGGAACTGCAGTGCGCCACGCGTCATGGTCGCCAGATCGGGCACGCTGTCGATCTTCCTCACTCCCGAAGGCGTGCCTGCATCCTTGCCCAGCACCTGCAGCTGGCGCGCCTGCTGCAGTGTGTTGGCCACGCGCGGTACACCGATCAGCGGCCGGTCGGCCGGCAACCGTCCCTGCGCCAGTGCGGCGAACGCTTCCTTGCTGCGGATCAGGCGCCACGGTCCCGCTGGATTGCCGCCGATGGTGCTGCCCGCTTCCAGCTGCTGCCAATCCTGCTGCGACACCCACTCCCATGGATTCGCACAGCCCTCCGCCTTCGCGGCGTCCGTACCTTCATGGCAGGCGCGGCCGTCGACGCTGTAGCCCGGGCCACCCGTGCCCATCACCAGGTCCATGTGGCCCTGCGCCAGCATCTGGTGTGCGATGGCGTGATAGTTGCTGCGCGATTCGTTCTGCGCCGCGAACGCGGCCGGCGTGGCATGCGCGAACGGCACCGAGGTGACCACGCCGGTGGCCATGCCCAGGCGCTTGGCGCGCAGCGTATTGAACTCGACCGGCTGGCCATCGTTGTTGAAGTTGATGGCGTTGTTGTAGGTCTTGATCCCCGAGGACAGCGCAGTGCCCGCCGCCGCACTGTCGGTAGCCACCGCGGCCAGGTACTGGTAGCCCGCAAAGGGCAGGTCCTGCGCAGGAACCGGCGCGTCATCCCAGGCCTTGCCCGGGTCGTAGCCAAGCGTCTGCGCGTTGTCACCGGTCGGCTGGCTGCTCGCGTTCAACGGAAAGGTGGTCACCGCCAGGCGCAGTGGGAAATCCGCATAGGGTGCGCCTTCACGGCTGCCGTACTGCCAGTAGGCGGCGGCGTCCCAGGTACCCCAGCCGGCACCGTCGTTGATCATCACGATCACATTGAGCGGACCGGCTTCGGCGCTGGAAACAGCCTCGGCGCGCAGGTTGGGCTGGCAGCCGCCAAGTGCGGCCAGCGCGAGCAGCAACGAAGAATGAAGCCAGCGGCGTGGAATGCGTGCAGTCATCGGATGTCCCGTCGGGCCATCGGCGGCCCAAAGTGACGATACGTTATATCGTTTCAATATTTCAGATTCGTGCAGTCGCCGCACACTATCCTCCTGGGTCCCCACTGCCATCGTCGCTTCCATGCCGTCTCCTGCTCCTGCGCGTGCACCGCTGTCGTCCATCACCCTCGATGCGGCAACTTTCGCGGTGATTCACCAGCACAACGCGGATATCGCCAGGCAGCCGGCCTCGCTGACCAAGCTGATGACCGCCTACGCGGCTTACGAATGTGTCGAGGAGCGCGGGCGCTCGTGGGGCGACGAAGTCACCATCGCCGCCGACGACGTGCATGCGGTCGCCGACGATGAAACGCGCATGGGCCTGGTGCCCGGCGAAACGGTCACGCTCGCGCGCCTGCTGGAAGGGTTGATGATCGTCTCCGGCAATGACGCGGCGCTGGCCATCGCGCGCCACCTGGACGGATCGCAGCCTGCGTTCCTGGAGCGCATGAACCGGCACGCACGCCAGCTCGGCCTGCGCAGCAGCTGGTTCGCCAGCGTCTCCGGCATCACCACGCCGCACCATGCGTCCAGCGCGCGCGACATGGCGGTGCTGGCCGCCTGCCTACTGAATGACCATCCGCAGATACTGGCAATCACCGCGCAGCGCGCGTTCGTGCATGGCAGCTTCAGCCGCAACAACCAGAATGCGCTGCTTGGCGATGACGGCGTGGATGGATTAAAGACCGGCTACACCCAGGCAGCAGGCTTCTGCCTGGCCGCCACCGCATGCCGGGCAGTGCCCGGGCGGGATCAGCCGGTACGCCTGATCACCGTGGTATTGGGTTCTGAAAGCCGCGACGCGCGCGACGCACGGGTGCGCGATCAGCTGGCGGCAGGATTCGCCACGCTGGCCAGCAGCACCGCCGGGGCCTGACGCCCGAAGCCGCTCAGCGCCGCTTGACCGTCGCCACGATCAGCCGCTGCAGCTCGGCCTCGGCGTTGGTCTTGTCCAGCGCACCTGCCGCCACGGCTTCGGACAGGGCTTCAGCCGCACCGAGAATCGCCCAGCGCCCAGCAAGTGGCACCGTGCCATCGGCGGCAAACGGACCCAGCCATGCGTCGCAGTTGTCGATGAAGTCCTGCTGGTAACGCCGTCGCACCTCGTGCAGTTCCGGCGCGCCCACCAGCGCGGCAAGGATGCCCTGCACTTCACTGCCCTGGCTGAGGATGCAGTCGATGTAGCCGGAGGCGATAGCCGCCGCACGGTCGGCCAGCTGCGCGCGGGCGCGGCCGATACGCTCGTGGAAGACCACCGTCTGCCGCCCGTCATAGTCATCGTAGAGCGCGGCCAGCAGGCCGTTGCGGGTCACGAAGTGATCGTAGGCCACCGGCTTGGTCACGCCCGCCGCCTCGGCCAGCCGTCCCAGCGTCAACGCGTCGGTGCCTTCTTCACCGACCAGCGCCCAGGCCACGTCCAGCAACTGGCGGGCGCGTTGCTCGCGGGTCAATCGGCGGCGCGTGGGAGCGGCGTTGGCGGGCATCGGCGGAACACGGCGATCAGCGCATCGGAGTGCCTATTTTACGGCCGATCGCCAGCGCGGTCTGCAGATGCGCTCCAGCCGCACCGGTATCGGCATCCAGCAGCAGGTCGGACGTCAGCACGCGTGCGCCACAGTAGTCGAAGATGCCCATGTCGATCTGCGTCTTCATCGCCGCATCGTAGCCGCGTCGTTCGACCATCGCTGCATCGGCACCGCCCAGCCCCACCAGATGCACGTTCAGGCGCTGCAACTTCTTCACCAGCTTGCCCTGCGCGTCCTGTGCGTAGGCCCATTCGTTGGTGAAGACACGGTCGATCCAGCCCTTCAGCAGTGCCGGGAACGACCACCAGTACAACGGGAACACCAGCACCAGTGTATCGGTGGCCTCCAGCCGTGCGTGCTCGGCGGCGATGTCGGCCGGTACCGCGCCAGTGCTGCGGAACAAGGCCTGGTCCTGGGCGTTGAAGCGCGGATCGAAGCCTTCGGCCATCAGATCGGCGTAGGCCACGGTGTTGCGGGCGTCGGCAGCAGTGATGGCATCGCCGATGCGATGCGCCATCGCATGGGTCAGCGAACCGGGTTCAGGGTGGGCGATGACAATGAGGCTGTGCATGGGGGGGGCTCCAGAAATCAATACCTACCAATAGTAAGTAGTGATTTACAGGATACCAGCGCCATCGATGGGACGCTGTTTTCGCATCCACCGTATAGTGCGGCGGTGCCCTGTGAGACACCCGAACATGGATCGACGCCTGCCCCTGACGATGCTGATGCTGCTGTCGCTGTTGCTGCCATCCGCCTTCGCAGGTGAACTCAGTCCCAGTGATGCGAAGGCACTGCGCGAAGATGTGCGCGCCATGATGACTGCATACGCCCGCGGCGATGCGGACTTCCTCATCGAACGCACCCATCCCAGCCTCAAGCGACTGGCCGGCGGCGATGACGCCTTCCAGGCGCTCACCCGTGATGCGTTGAAGAAGCAGCACAACGCCGGTGTAGTGGTCATCAGCGAAGATGTAGGTGTGCCGACCCGGACCTATGCTGCCGGAGAGGAAGAAGTCTGCTTCGTGCCACGCCAATCCCTGATACGGGTGCGTGAAACCCCAATGCGCAGCACCACGTTCATGGTGGCCGTGCGCCGCGTTGGTGGTTCCGGCTGGACGTATCTGGATGGCACCGGGCTGCAGGGCAATCCAAACCTGCTTCGCCAACTGCTGCCGGCGCTGGAACCCGACGTGACCTTACCCAAGCGGGAGATCGAGGCGCTGTAGTCGCCGGCCCCTCCCGCCTTGCACGGCGTGGATCTAGCGGAACAGCGCGTTCAAGGCAGCCCCGGAGGCCGCCTGCTGCAGCCCATCGAAGCGTCCGTCCTGCACGATCGGCTGGGTCGCCTGCATCAGCCCGCCCCACGCGGCACGGGCGAGTGCGCCGCCCAGGCTGATCCGGCGAATGCCGAGCGCGGCAATGTCCTGCAGGCGCAGCGGTGTCGGTCCACCGACCAGCAGGTTCACCGGCTTCGACCCGGCAGCGGCGACCACCGCGCTGATCTGCTCGCGCGTGCTGATGCCAGGTGCATACAGCACGTCGGCACCGGCCTCTGCGTAGGCACGCAGGCGCTGCAGGGTGTCCTGCAGATCCGGCACGCCAACGAAGAAGTTCTCGGCGCGGCCGACCAGCAGCA
This sequence comes from Stenotrophomonas sp. YJH_SMC_6, assembly GCF_059371335.1. Taxonomy (NCBI): domain Bacteria; kingdom Pseudomonadati; phylum Pseudomonadota; class Gammaproteobacteria; order Lysobacterales; family Lysobacteraceae; genus Stenotrophomonas; species Stenotrophomonas sp. YJH_SMC_6. The sequence goes on from NZ_JCAFUM010000004.1 coordinate 166,536, forward strand.
CGTCGCCACCCGCGCGGTCGATGGCTGCACGGGCAGCGCGCAGGCGCTCGACCGCCTGGTCGATCGGACGCAGCGGTGCATCGGCCACGCCGCTGGCATCCTCGATCGACAATGCCGCAATGCCGGTGTCGATCGCCGCGGCCACCGCCTCCTGCACCGCCTGCGGCGTGACGCCGAAGCCATCACCGAAGTCGGCATTCAACGGCAATGGGGTCGCTGCCACCATCACGCGCAGATGCGCCAGCGTGGCCTGCAGCGAAACCGCTCCGTCCGGCCGTCCTTCGCTCCAGGCGCAGCCGGCACTGGTGGTGGCCAGTGCCTGGAAGCCCTGCCGCTGCAGGTAGCGGGCACTGCCCACATCCCATGGGTTGGGCAGCACGAAGCAACCCTGCGCGTGCAGCTGGCGGAAGAACGCGCGCTTTTGCTGTGTGTCGGCATCGGGCGAGATCATGGAAGGGCTCCGGGGCGGCAGACCTGCACCCTAGCCCGCCCAGCGGCCACGCTCAACGACAACGGGGCGCACCTGCATGAGGTGATGCCCCCTGCTTATTGGACGCTGTGGATGCGGGTGCCCGAGCGTGCTTGCCTGCCCACACGATGCCGCCACGGAGCCCTTCATGCACCCGGACCCGCAGACCCTCACCGACGCCGGCGATGATGACGCCCACTGGGCCGACCTGCTTTCGCCGGCACGGCGCCGCCTGATCGCTTCGGCGGGTCTGGCCGCTGGCGGCCTGGCCAGTGCCTCGACCGCCGCCGCAGCACCGCGCGGCAACGACGCGGTGAACACCACCGAGCCTGGCCGCCCCGGCTTCCGTGCCATCGTGCCGCCAGCACCGGAAGGGCACAGCCCCTGGGGCCAGGCCACGGCCAGCGAACCGACCCCGCGCCCGGCCAGCGTGCGTCCCGGCGAGGCCACCCTGCCCGTGACCCCACGCGCCTACACCGACATCAAGAGCTATCACGCGCACATCTACTTCGACGAGGACAGCTTCGAGAAGGCTGCGCTGCTGCGGCGCTGGACGGCCGAGCGCTTCCCGGTGGAGCTGGGCAACTGGAACCTGGAACCACGCGGGCCGCACGTCACCCCGTCGTTCTACTTCGGCTTCACCAACGACCTGCTGCCGGTGCTGGTGCCTTGGCTGCAGCTCAACAGCCTGGGCCTGACCATCCTGATCCACCCCAATACCGGTGATGGCCGCGCCGACCACCTGTATTACGCGTTGTGGGTAAACCGCGCGCAGCCGGTGAATGCCTACAACTGGCCGGCACCGAAGCCTGGAGAACGGGAACCGCTGGAAGAGGTGTTCCCGAACGTGGTGCCGACGGTGCCGCTGGAGACGTGAGCGGGGGCGTGGCGGGGGGCAGTGGGTGGCGTGCGGCGCACCTTGGGCTGCCCCTCGGTGGGTGCGTAGCGTGCTACGTACCGAACGTCCTCCATCCACGCATCGCGTGGATCTATTGAATGGTGGCCTCATCCGCGCGTGGCGTGGATCTACTGCAGCACCACCCATGACAGCATCAGCCCTGCCCATGCCTGCCGCCATCGTCGGCCTACGTGCATGCATCCCCGGCCTGCGAGCCATTCAGCGCGCCTTGATCCAGCGCCCGCCATACGGCCACAAGCGCTCCGGCAGATTTCAAACGTTCGATTGAAACGCTGCAAACTTCGCCGAACTGGACAGCATCCGCCGGTTCCGCCAGACTGCCGCCCTTTCCCGTCTTCCGGATCCCATGGCGAAGCTGCTGGTCCTGCACGGCCCCAACCTCAACCTGCTCGGCACACGCGAGCCGGAGGTCTACGGCCACACCACGCTGGCCGACATCGACCAGGCCCTGGCCAGCCAGGCATCGGCCGCCGGGCACGCGGTGGAGAGCCTGCAGTCCAATGCCGAGCACGTGCTGGTGGACCGCGTGCAGGCCGCACGCGACGACGGAACCGCTTTCATCCTGATCAACCCCGCCGCCTTCACCCATACCTCGGTCGCCCTGCGCGATGCGCTGGCCGCGGTGGCGGTGCCGTTCATCGAGATCCACCTGTCCAACCCGCATACCCGCGAACCGTTCCGCCAGCACAGCTACTTCAGTGACAAGGCGGTGGGCGTGGTGTGCGGCTTCGGTGCCGACAGCTACCGCTACGCGATGGACGCGGCGCTGCTGCGGGTATCCGCCACCTGATTGTCGACCCGGGCGCCCACGGCGCTCTCCTCACCTAGATAGAAACCAAAGAGGCCCTCATGGATCTGCGCAAAATCAAGAAGCTGATCGACCTGCTGGAAGAGTCGAACCTGGCTGAAATCGAAATCAAGGAAGGCGAAGAGTCGGTGCGCCTGTCGCGTGCCCCGGTGGCCGGCTATGCCGCCCCGGTCGCCGCCCCGGTGTACGCCGCTCCGGCCGCCCCGGCACCGCAGGCAATGCCGATGCAGTCGCCAACCGAAGCCTCCACCGGCGGTACCGCCAAGCCGGGCCCTGCACTGCCGGAAGGCCACGTGCTGCGCTCGCCGATGGTCGGCACCTTCTACGCGTCGTCCGCACCGGACAAGCCGGCCTTCGTCACCGTTGGGCAGCAGGTCAAGGAAGGCGAGACCCTGGCCATCATCGAAGCAATGAAGATGTTCAACCCGATCGAAGCCGACACGTCCGGCACCATCGTCGCCATCCTCGGCGAGAACGGCCAGCCGGTGGAATTCGACCAGCCGCTGTTCGTGATCGGCTGAGGGGCACGCCATGCTCGACAAAGTCGTCATCGCCAACCGAGGGGAGATCGCGCTGCGCATCCTGCGCGCGTGCCACACCCTCGGCATCCGCACGGTGGCCGTGCATTCCACGGTCGACCGCAACCTCAAGCATGTGGCCATGGCCGACGAGTCGGTCTGCATCGGCCCGGCGCCGTCGCCGCAGAGCTACCTCAACATTCCGGCGCTGATCGCCGCCGCTGAAGTCACCGACGCGCAGGCGATCCATCCCGGTTACGGCTTCCTGTCGGAGAACGCCGACTTCGCCGAGCGCGTGGAAGAATCCGGCTTCATCTTCATCGGCCCCAAGGCTGACACCATCCGCATGATGGGCGACAAGGTCGAAGCCATCCGCGCGATGAAGTCGGCCGGCGTGCCGTGCGTGCCCGGTTCGGGCGGCCCGCTGGGCGATGACATCGTCGCCAACACCAAGATCGCCCGTGAGATCGGCTACCCGGTCATCATCAAGGCGGCCGGTGGCGGTGGCGGTCGCGGCATGCGCGTGGTGCATGCCGAGGCCTCGTTGAAGACCTCGATCGAAACCACCAAGAGCGAGGCCAAGGCCGCGTTCGGCAATGGCGAGGTCTACATGGAGAAGTTCCTGGAGAACCCGCGCCACGTGGAAATCCAGGTGCTGGCCGACGGCCAGGGCAACGCCATCCACCTGGGTGAGCGCGACTGCTCGATGCAGCGCCGCCACCAGAAGGTGGTGGAAGAAGCACCGGCACCGGGCATCACCGCCGAACAGCGCGAGCAGATCGGCAAGGTCTGCACCGAAGCCTGCGTGCGCATCGGCTACCGCGGCGCCGGCACCTTCGAGTTCCTGTACGAAGACGGCCGCTTCTACTTCATCGAGATGAACACCCGCATCCAGGTGGAACATCCGGTCACCGAAATGGTCACCGGCATCGACCTGGTGGCCGAGCAGCTGAAGATCGCCGCCGGCCAGAAGCTGTCGATCAAGCAGAGCGACGTGGTGCTGACCGGCCACGCGATCGAGTGCCGCATCAACGCCGAAGACGCCGAAACCTTCGTGCCGAGCCCGGGCACCATCACCGGCTTCCATCCGCCGGGTGGCCCCGGCGTGCGCGTGGATACCCACATCTACAGTGGCTACCGCGTGCCGTCGAACTACGACTCGATGATCGGCAAGCTGATCGTGCACGGCCCGGACCGCGAAACCGCCATCGCCCGCATGCGGGTGGCGCTGAGCGAGATGGTGGTCGACGGCATCAAGACCAACATCGCCCTGCAGCAGCGGATCATGCGCGACAAGGGCTTCCAGGCCGGTGGCCAGAACATCCACTACCTGGAAAAGCGTCTTGCCGAGCGCAAGAACAAGCCGATCGCACTGACCTGATCGGCAGCAGGTACTGGACATGAAAAGGGCGGGGATATCCCCGCCCTTTTCCATTGCCGTGGAGCCGAGCGTGGGCTCGGCTCCACGGCAGGTGCATCAGCGCTTGTCGGCAGCTTCGGCCGGGATCTGCGAATTCGCCAGCGGGCGTACACCATTGGGCGAGCTCGGGTCGACGATCACCATCGTCTCGGTGGACCCATCGGGCCACACCACCTGGAAGGTACTGCCTGCCGGCAACGATGCGAACGGCATGCCGCTCTGCGCGCGATAGACCGCAGCGACCTGGCTGGCACCCACGCGGCGCACATCTTCCTGCGCCTTCACCGTGGTCAGTTCCACTTTCGACAGATGCCGGTAACGATCTTCATAGGTGTCGATCATCAACAGCCCGACCGCGCCGGCCGAATAGGCCACGAACAGCGCCACCCAGAACCAGAACTTGGCCCCATGCAGGAATCGACGGTAGTTCATTGCCCGCCCCTCTTGCCAACCAATCGCTTGATCCACTGCTTCATTTTCCCCGCACCTTGCCGCGAAACCGCAGCGTCATACACGAAATCCCGGAAATCCTGCGTCCCATCCTGCGAACAGATCCCTCCATTCGCGCAAAAACTGTTGACCAGCACGCTGTCTGCACCACACGGTAGACCGAGCTCGCAGGCCGCAACCCGCCACGCCAGTTCACTGAGCTGTTCTCCCGCCACCAGGCCAGTGAGCGCCTGGTCGCCCGCCGCGCGCACGCCCATGCCCGGTGCAATGGCCATGAAGGCCTCCGGATCGCGCGATGTGCGCACCCGCTCGACCAGGTCACGGCGGTACTCGGGGCTGTCATTCAGCGGCTCGCCTTCGGCAAACAGCGATGCTTCCGCTGCGAGGTTGCCCTGCGTGGCTGCCTTGCGGCGCTCGGCCAGCACCAGCGCGGACCCCAGCTTGTCGCCCGGCACGAAGCCGCCACAGCGCTGCGCCACGCGCTCGCGCGCCTGCACCATCGCCGGTGCAGCGGTCAGGCCCAGCCCGGCCAGCACATTGTTGTCCAACCGATAACCGCCTGGATCGATGGCGTACTGCGCGCAGTAGTCGTAGACCCGGCTGAGCATCCAGCGCGCCTCGTGATTGCCGTCGTCGGCCTGCACGCGCAGGCGCTGCGCATAGGCGTACAGATCGGTGGCACCCTCGATGTCCGCGCGCAGGTCCAGCGGCAGGCCCGAAGGCAGCGCGTTGCCGCGCTCGAACGCCGCCAGGCGACGCGCCAACGCTTCCGGCACGACCGGCAGGGGCGCCGCATCGTCCGCCGCAACCTGCGCCGTCGGCAGTTCGCCTGCGGTCACCGGTACCGACCCGGCATGGCCGCTGGCCCGATACCCGGCCACGCCCAGCACGGCCACCGCCGGCAGCACGAGCAACCAGGTTTTAAGGGTCGGAGCAAAGGCCATTGGCGGCAGTGAGCGTTCATGGCGCACAGGAAAGCAGCAAGTTTAGCAAGGCCCGCCAGGCCTGTCTGAATCGGTTCCGTTCATCTCCGAGCGGCATCTCAGGCAATACGGAGACGCTCCGATGGTCTAGCATGGCCCCCTTTCCCGCGATTGCCCCCACCGCCATGCCGTTCCTGGAACTGACCCTGCGTTGCACCGAAGCTACCCAGCCCCGCTATGAGAATGCGCTGGAGGATGTCGGCGCACTGGCCGTCACGCTGCTTGATGCCGAGGCCGATACCAGCAACGAACAGGCCATTCTCGAGCCGGGCGTGGGCGAGACCCCGCTATGGGACACCCTGGTGCTGAGCGCGCTGTTTCCCGCCGACAGCAACGCATTGCTGCTGCTGGCCGCGCTGGAGGCGTTCGACCCGGAACTGGACTGGAGCAGCGGCAGTTTCCGCGCGGTCGAGGACGAGGACTGGGAACGCGCCTGGCTGGACCAGTTCCAGCCGATGGCTTTCGGCAGCCGCACCTGGATCGTGCCGTGGAACCATGAACTGCCGGAGGCCGCACAGGCGGCCGACGCCGCCGTGGTGCGGCTGGACCCGGGCCTGGCGTTCGGCTCGGGCACCCACCCGACCACCGCGCTCTGCCTGCGCTGGCTGGACCAGCTGGCCGTGGATGGCCTGCTGCAGGGCCAGCGCGTGCTCGACTTCGGCTGCGGCTCCGGCATCCTTGCGCTTGCCGCGCTGAAGCTGGGCGCCGCTGAGGCCACCGGCGTGGACAACGATCCGCAGGCCCTGGTCGCCACCGCCGACAATGCCGAGCGCAACGGCGAACAGGCGCGCATGCACGTGTACCTGCCGCCGGACGAACCGGTCGCCACCTACCCGATCGTGGTCGCCAACATCCTCGCCTCGGCACTGGACGCGTTGGCCGAGCTGCTGGCCGCGCGCGTGGCTGCCGGCGGCCGTATTGCCCTGTCCGGCATCCTGCACGGCCAGGAAGGTGAACTGCTGCAGCGCTATGCCGAATGGTTCGACGACCTGCAGGCGACCCAGGATGGCGACTGGATGCGCATCACCGGCGTGCGCCGCGCCTGATCGTGGTTGAATGACTGCTGGATCCGAGCCCGCACCCTGAGCATGTCCGAGCCGAACCCACCGCGACGCCCTCTGGCAACCTTCCTGCGCACCGCCCCGGAAGGTTCGCCCGTGCCTGCGACCGATGCGCGCACGCAGGAACCAGAAGAACACGCGTCGCCTGCCATGCAGGTGCCAGCCGGGCCCGCCGAAGCGGCGCATGTGGCGGCGGAGATGCAGCACGACGATGCGCCTGTCATCGTTGATGACATTGCGGCCATCGCGTCGGCACCGGTTGCAGTGCCGGCGACGACGGCCGCCGTTGACGCGCCGAGTTTCCTTGGCAGTGCGCGCCCTCGCAGCCTGCCGGCACCGCGCTGGCACTGGCTGCTGGTTGCAGGGCTGGCGCTGCTGCTGGTGCTGCAGAGCGTGCTGGCCGACCGTGCGCGGCTGGCCGCCGACGCTGGCAACCGTGCTTGGCTGGGCACGCTCTGCGGCCTCCTGCGCTGCAGCCTGCCGGCCTGGCATGAACCCACCGCCTTCACCATGACCAGCCGCGAGATCCGGCCGCTGCCCGGGCAGGCCGGCGTGCTGCAGGTGCAGGCCAGCATCCGCAACGACGCACGCTGGGCACAGGCCTGGCCGGACCTGCGCCTGTCACTGTCCGATGCTGATGGCCGGGTGATCGGCAGCGGTGTGTTCACGCCTGCGCAGTACCTTGGCGAGAACCCCGGCGCCGCCCTGCTGGAACCGGGCCAGAGCGCGCGCGTCGCCTTCCGTGTGCAGGAGCCCGCCGCATCCACCGTCGCATTCACCTTCGACTTCCTCTGAACGTGAAAAGGCGACCGGCCGTGGCAGGCCGGGCACGCTCGCGCTAGACTGGCCGCCACCACCTCGTCCGGCCGCGCGCACCGCGCGCACGGGCCCACCGAATCGGGAACCCCCTTGAACGCTGTCCTCTCTCGTCCTGACAACAGTCGTGGCGCTCCCCGGCCACCGCTGCGTGAACATGTCGCCCAATCCGTGCGCCGTTACCTGCGTGACCTCGATGGCTGCGACGCGGACGATGTCTACGAGATCGTGCTGCGCGAGATGGAGATCCCGCTGTTCGTGGAAGTGCTCAACCACTGCGAAGGCAACCAGAGCCGCGCCGCCGCGATGCTGGGCATCCACCGTGCCACCCTGCGCAAGAAGCTGAAGGAATACGGCATCAGCGCGTAAACGCGCACGGGTAGTGCCGGCCGTGGCCGGCAACCCCACGAACGATGGCAGGATGTTGCAGTTGCCGGCCAGCGGCCGGCACTACCGGTAGAACCGCGCCATGCGTGGATGGAAGCCGGCAGAATCAACCGCCGCCGCCCGCCTTCCAGTAATACCGCACCACGTGGAAGAACACCGGCGCGGCGAAGCACACCGAATCCAGCCGGTCGAGCATGCCGCCATGGCCCTCGATCATGTGGCCCCAGTCCTTGATGCCCCGGTCACGCTTGATCGCCGACATCACCAGGCCGCCCCAGAACCCCATCAGGTTGATCAGCAGCGACAGGCCGAACGCCTGCAGCGGGGTGAACGGGGTGATCCACCACAGCGCCGCGCCCAGTGCGCTGGCACTCAGCACGCCGCCGACGAAGCCCTCCACCGTCTTCGACGGCGACAGCTTCGGCGCGATCAGGTGCTTGCCCAACAACTTGCCCCAGATGTACTGCAGCACGTCCGAGGACTGCACCACGATCACCAGGAAAGCAAACAGCAGCACGTTGCGCGAGGGGTCATGGCCCGGCACGTGCAGGTTCAGCAGCAGCGGCACGTGCGAGATGCAGAACACGCAGATCATCAGCCCCCACTGCACCTTCGCCGTGCGCTCCAGGTAGTGCGTGGTATCGCCGCCGATGGTCGACAGGATCGGCAGGAACAGGAACGCATAGACCGGAATCAGCAGCGTGTACATGCCGTACCAGTCGATCCACACCAGGTAGTACTGCCACGGCAGCACGATGTAGAACGCGGCCAGCAGCGCGTAGTAATCGCCTGAGCGGGTCGGCGCCAGGGTGATGAACTCGCGCAGTGCGAACAGCGAGATGATCGCGAACAGCACGATCACCCCGGCGCGGCCGAAGAACAGCGCCAGCCCGACCACGATCGCCATTACCCACCACGCGCGGATGCGCGACACCAGGTTGGCGATCACCGCGCTGGGCCGGCCGCGCTGGCGCCATCGCAGCGTTTCGGCCACCAGCGTGGCCAGTACCAGCACCGCACCGACGCCAGCGAACAGCAGGCCGGTCTGCTGGCCTACGCTCTGCGCTGCCAGGTCGCCGGACACATCGATCAGGAAACTCATGCGCGCCCCCCGTTCGGCGCCAAGTCCAGCAGCGCCTGCCGGCTGCGGGCCAGGAAGGCCGCCTTGTCCTCGTCGGCCTGCAGCCGCAGCGGCGTACCGAAGGTGGCCGTGCACAGCAGCGGCAGCGGCAGGAACCGGCCCTTGGGCATCACCCGCTTCAGGTTGTCGATCCACACCGGCACGAATTCCAGCTCCGGCCGTTGCCGTGCCAGGTGATAGATGCCGCTCTTGAACGGCAGCAGCGGCTCATCGCCCACGTTGCGGGTACCTTCCGGAAACAGGATCAGCGAGCAGTCTTCGTCCACCGCGTCACGCAGGGCCTGCAGCGGATCCTGCTGGCGATGGCCGGCCTCGCGCTCGACCAGCACGCCGTTGAACACCGCATCGATCAGGTAGCGACGCAGGCCGTCGCGCTGCCAGTATTCGGCCGCGGCAACTGGCCGCACCTGGCGCCGCAACGCAGGCGGCATCGACGACCAGATCAGCACGAAGTCGCCATGGCTGGCGTGGTTGCCGTAGTACACACGGCGCTCGCTGGACGGCGCGCAACCGATCCACAACGCGCGGGCACCGGTCACTACATGGATCGCACCACTGCAGGCGCGGGCAATCAGTTCGGCGAACATTGGTCCCTCCCGTTCACGTCTGCGGCCACAACACGGCCAGCACCAGCAGTGCGAACTGCACCGCTGTCAGCAGGTACTGGCGCAGCAGCAGGCGACGCATGCCGGCCCAGCGCGCGTCCCAGCCCCGCAGGGGCGCATCGGGCGACGCGCGGCGCAGGCCACTGTCGTGCAGCAGCTGATCAGTGCGGCGCGCGGCGGCATCGCCGTCCAGGCGCTCATCGCGCAGCAGCTGCAGCAGGCTGGCGTCCAGCGCAACCCGACACGCGTGGTACGTCTGGGCCACCCCTGCAGACATGCTGGCCAGCAGCAACCCTGCAGCGATCATCGCCAGGCCCGGCTCGGTGCCGAGCAGCAGCAATGCCACCAGCAGCAGCCCCAGCGACAGGCATGCCGGCCAACGCCCCTGCCGCAGCAGCAGCTGCATGGTCGCCAGATCGGGAACCGTGCTCATGCGCGCACTCCTGCCGCGTCGGTGATGGCACGCAGATGGGCCGTACCCAGCACGATGCCAGGGCGCGCAGCACGCACGATCGCCACCGCCGCGTCCGCATCGGCCGCACGACCACTGCGCAGCAGCCAGGTGGCCACGCTGGCGGCGCTGCGCGAATAGCCCAGCGCACAGCACACCAGCAACGGTCCGTGTGCATGCAGGCGCTCGATGGCCTCGGCCGCTTCGCGCAGCTGTTCCGGTGCAGGGACCACCAGGTCCAGCATCGGCACGCTGGCATACGCGGCGCCCTGCGCGCGACAGGACAGCTCGGCGCAGGCATCCACCACGCCCCCCAGTGGCGGCGGCAACGCGCCGTTGGGAATGCGGCCCAGCCACACGCCGTCCAGCACCGGCTCCGGCTGCGGCGCACGCCGCGTCCACAGCCGCGAGTTGATCCAGGCAGCGCCCAGGTACGGTGCCAGCAGCCATCGCGCGGCCATCGTCAGGCGGCCATCGGCGCGCTTCTGGAACACCGCTGTACCCAGCCCGGCATAGGCCAGCGCCACCAGCAGCAACGACGCCACCGGCCACAGCAGCCACAACGCGGCGCCACGCAGAAGCACCACCGGCACCAGCAATACAGCGGCCCCCAGCAGGTACAACGCTGCCAATCGCCAACGCCTCGCATCACGCGCGGTGTGCCAGGCCCGCAACGGTGGCGTGCCCTGCTCCGGCCACAGCCAGACGCACAGCCAACCGGCCAGCAGGCCGGTCGGGATATCGATGAAATGGTGCTGGAACGTGGTCAGCACCGAGACGCCGATCAGCAGTGCCCACACATGCAGTAGCCCGCGCCACACGCCATGCAGGTACTGCGCGAACTTCACCCACAGCACGATCAACAGCACGATGTGCAGCGACGGCGCCTGGTTGAACGGCTTGTCGAAGCCCAGCAGCACATCGAACAACCAACCGAACACGCCGCCGATCTCCGGCCGTTCGAAGCTGAAGCGCAGCGGCCACAGCAGAAAACAGGTGACCGCGATGACCTGCGCACTGAACAGCCGCAGCGCATGCCGGTCCAGTTCCAAGCGATGCCGGCACAGGAAGAACGAGATCGCGTAGAACAGATCGATCGACCAGTACGGCACGATCGTCCACGGCACGAACGGGATGCGTGTCTCCCACGCGAACGCCATCACCGGCAGGGTGGCATGGCGGCCGGCCATCCAGTTGGCGAAGCCGTAGCTGGCGAAGAAGAACGGACCCAGCAGGGCCAGCCACAGCAGGGCGCGCCGCCAGGGGCGCCCTTCCGCGGCCAGCGGGGTTGCGGCGAGCGTCGCCATCACGCGGTCCGGCGCGCCAGCGACACGGTGAAGATGCCGAAGTCGTCGATGCGCTGCGCCACCTTCTTGAAACCGGCCAGGCGCACCAGCTCATCCATCTCCTGCTGGGTACGGCGACGCATCACCCACGCCGCGCCACCGCGATGGCTGGTCAAGGCGCGCGCGATGAATTCCAGCTGCGGGTGCCAGGGTTGGCCGGTGTAGGCCAGGTAGCCTCCCGCCGGCACCGTTGCGGCGATACCCTGCAGCGAGCGCAGCACGGCGTCGTTGTCGGGGAACAGTTCGTACAGGCCCGAGACCACCGCCAGTGTCGGTGCTGGATCGACCTTGGCCAGTTGCGCCGGATCGAACGCATCGCCCTGCTCGAAGCGGGCGATGTCGGCCGCACCGAGGCGCTCGATCAACGCTTGGCCCTGGGTCACGTTCAGATCGCTGAAATCACGCAGCACGATACGGTCGGCGCGCTGTTCGCCCTGGCCCAGCGCTTCCAGCACATACCGGCCATGGCCGGCGGCCACGTCCAGCACACGCACCGGCGTGCCCTGCCCGCGCAGGCGCTGGGCAGCGTCGCGCAGCAGTTCCTGCAGGTGCTGGCCGCGCACGCGGATGCCACGCCAGCCGATTGCATCCAGGTAGTTGCGGTCGACCATCCGCCCCAATGGGCCCTTGCCGCGCGCCTCGTTCCGGTAGATGTAGTCCAGCGTGCTACCGGAATCGAAACCGGTCCGCAGGCCCAGCGCGATGCCTTCGGACAGCGTGCCGCCGAAGCGCAGGCCGCCACGCACCACGCGCCAGCGCAGGTCGGCCAGGCTGTTGCGCTCCGGTGGCCAGGCCAGGATCTCGGATTCTTCGAAGGTTGGCCCGTGACGGTGCGCGTCGCGCCGTGACAGCTCGCGCAGCGGCTCGGCAAAACGCGCCTGGATGAAGCTGCGGATGCGCGCCAGTGCTGGTGCACGATCGCGCTCGCCGAGCGTGTCGTGGAAGAAGCCCGGCAGATGCACACGCTCCTTGATCGGGCTGGACAGGCGCTCGTAGAAGCGGTCCTGCGGGCCGCGGTGCACGACGAAATCCGAGCCGGACACCAGCAGCTGCACCGGTACGCTGATTGCCTGCGCATCGGCCACGATGCGGTCGGCCGCCTCGTACAGGCCCAGCAGCACGCGCACCGAAATCGGCCGGGTGATCAGCGGGTCGGTGCGATAGCTTTCCACCCGCACCGGATCGTGGGTCAGCCACTGCGGCTTGACGTAGCTGTTGACGAAGAAGTTGCCACGCAGCTTCTGCATCAAGGCCAGGCCCGGCCGCGCGAACGGCACGTACAGCTTCACCTTGAACGCCGGCGAGGCCATGACCAGCGCGCGCAGGCGTGGCGCGTAGTCGTGCACCCAGGTCGCGGCGACCACCGCCCCTACGCTCTGCGCGATCACCACGATGTCTTCCACCGCAATGCCGTGCTCGGCGCCGATGTGGGCGATGAAACTGTCCAGATCACGCACCAGCGCCGGGAAGCCCGGTGCATCGCCCCGTGCGCCCGGCGAACGGCCATTGCCGCGCGCGTCCCAGGCGAAGAAGGCGGTGTCGGGCAGGTCCAGCTCATCGACCAGGTGGGTGACCCGGCCGGAGTGCTCATGGCCGCGGTGCAGCAGCACGATGGCCTTGGTGGCCGGCGTTGCGGTGGTGCCCGCCCAGTACCGGTAGAACAGCGGTACCTGGTCGAAGCTGTGGAATTCCCGTTCCTGCGCCTGACGCATGCAATCTCCTGATTGTCTTCTTGTATCTGCTTGATTAATTCGGCGAAACCGCTGCTTCCCGCAGTCCCCGACGGACGCGGTTGACCATCGTCAGCACGCACAGCACCGCCATGACCGCGGCCACGCCAGTGACCGTCATCGCGCCAACCCACTCAAACGCCAGCAGCAGGCCCAGCGCACCGATCACGAACGCGCGGTCGCTCTTGCCCATCGGGCCGTCGTAGCGGCGGCTGGCACCGACCATCAGCCCCAGCACCCCGGCGTACTCGCTCAGGGCCGCGGTCCAGGCCAGCAGCCACAGCGTCTCGGGGCGCACGCGCGGCACACTGAGCAGGCTCAGGTACAGCGCCGCATCGGCGATCACATCGCACAGCTCATTCAGATAGGCGCCCAGCCGCGACTGCTGGCCGAACTCGCGGGCCAGCATGCCGTCCACGGCGTTGAGCGCCATGCGCAGCAGCATCCACAGTGGCAGCAGCAGGTACAGCAGGGGCTGGGCCGGCGCGCAGCACCAGACGGCGGCGGCCACCAGCAGCGAGACCACGGCAGCGGCCACGGTCACCGTATTGGCAGTGATCCCCATGCGGTACAGGCCGCGTACGGCTGGACGCAACAGGTCCTGGAAACGTCCTTTCAATGCATAGATCGACATGATCCGTACCCGCTGATCCTTGGCAGTGCGGGCACAGCCTACCCCATCGTTGGCAGATTCCGACAACCCTGCTCTGGTCCGCAGGCCAGCCCCCGGATCGGGCCGGATCGGTGTGCCCGACCCGGCCTTGCGTCGATCGCCACGGCAAATTACCCCTTCCAGCGCCCGCCACCGGCCCCCACCGCCTACAATATCGGCCCCGCTCCGCTGCCGATTCTGTCCCATGACTGCTGATCTGTTGCCCGTCCGCCGGGCCCTCCTCTCCGTTTCCGACAAGACCGGTCTGGTCGAGCTGGCCACTGCGCTGGCGGCACGCGGCGTGGAGCTGCTGTCCACCGGCGGCACCGCCAAGGCGATCCGCGATGCGGGCCTGGCCGTGAAGGACGTGGCCGACGTCACCGGTTTCCCGGAAATGATGGACGGCCGGGTCAAGACCCTGCACCCGATGGTGCACGGCGGCCTGCTCGGCCGTTCGGGCCTGGATGATGCGGTAATGGCCGAACACGGCATCGGTGCCATCGACCTGCTGGTGCTGAACCTGTACCCGTTCGAATCGGTCACCGTCAAGGCCGACTGCACGCTGGCCGACGCGGTCGAGAACATCGACATCGGCGGCCCGGCCATGCTGCGTTCGGCAGCCAAGAACTTCGCCCGCGTGGCGGTGGCCACCGACCCGTCGCAGTACGCCGAACTGCTGGCCTCGCTGGACGCCAACGACGGCCAGCTGTCGGCCGCCACCCGCTTCGCGTTCTCGGTGGCCGCGTTCAACCGCGTTGCCCAGTACGACGCCGCGATCAGCAACTACCTGTCGGCGGTCACCGCCACCGACGCCGCCGTGCCGGCCCGCGCCGAGTACCCGGCGCAGATGAACTCCACCTTCGTGAAGGTGATGGACCTGCGCTACGGCGAGAACCCGCACCAGAGCGGCGCGTTCTACCGCGACCTGTACCCGGTGCCGGGCACGCTGGCCACCTTCCAGCAGCTCCAGGGCAAGGAGCTGAGCTACAACAACCTGGCCGACGCCGATGCGGCGTGGGAATGCGTGCGCCAGTTCGATGCGCCGGCCTGCGTCATCGTCAAGCACGCCAATCCGTGCGGCGTGGCGGTTGGCGCCGGCAACGGCGATGCCTACGAGCTGGCCTACGCCACCGACCCGACCAGCGCCTTCGGCGGCATCATCGCCTTCAACAAGCCGCTGGACGCCGCCACTGCCAAGGTGATCCTGGACCGCCAGTTCGTGGAAGTGCTGATTGCCCCGGATTACGAGCCGGCCGCGCTGGAATACGCACAGAAGAAGGCCAACGTGCGCGTGCTGCGCATCCCGCACGGTGATGGCCTGAACAACTTCGACAGCAAGCGCGTCGGCTCGGGCCTGCTGCTGCAGTCCTCGGACAACCGCGGCATGACCCGCGACGAACTGAAGGTGGTCAGCAAGCTGGCGCCGACCGACAAGCAGTTCACCGACCTGCTGTTCGCCTGGAAGGTGGCCAAGTTCGTGAAGTCCAACGCGATTGTGTACGCCAAGGACAACCGCACGATTGGCGTGGGCGCCGGCCAGATGAGCCGCGTGTACTCGGCGCGCATCGCCGGCATCAAGGCCGCCGATGCCAACCTGGTGGTCGAGGGTTCGGTGATGGCCTCCGATGCGTTCTTCCCGTTCCGCGACGGCATCGATGCCGCCGCCGCCGCCGGCATCAAGGCGGTGATCCAGCCGGGCGGTTCGATGCGCGATGCCGAAGTGATCGCCGCCGCCGACGAACATGGCCTGGCCATGGTGTTCACCGGCGTGCGCCACTTCCGCCACTGATACTGGAGCGACACGGATGTCCGCAGTCTCACTGAAATCGCTGGCCATGCTCGCCCTCGCGGGCGCGGCCGTGCTGGCCGGCTGCAAGCCTGCGGCCGCCCCGGTGCCTGCGTCGTCGCCACAGGCCGCCACGTCGGCCCCTGCCGAGCCGACGGCGCACGTGAGCCGCACCGCACGACTGCAGGCCTTCCTGGTCCAGCGCTACGGCAAGAACGCCAGGCTCTCCGGTGAATGGCACGGCAGCTGGAACGACGACGGCGAAACCCGCCCGATGGACTGGCACGTCTGCGCCGAGCAGCCGGTGGTGAGCGGTGACAGCTGGCAGCAGTTGCTGGCGGTCTGCGGCGCACTGTCCGAAGGCGCGCACATCGACGCGGGAACGATCGACTTCTTCGTGCTGCGCCCGAAGGGCGATGGCTTCGACGTGACCAGCGAACTGACCGGCGAACGCTTCGGCAGCGGTGGCCAGCCCGGCACGGTCAGCGTCATCCGCGCCGGTAGCGACTTCCATGGCTTCCGCGTCGAGGACGGCTGGTTCGGGCAGGGCTTCTCGCTGCTCTCGCAGTCGCTGATCCTGCCAGGCCCGAACGGCCTGGTGGCCAGCGGCAGCGTGCGCAGCCATATCGACAATGATGCCCAGTACGAGTGCGACAACCCAGGGGCCAGCAGCGACCCGGAGACCGTCGAGGACTGCCGTACCCGCCGCTTCAGCATCGATTTCGCACTGCGCTTCGACGACAGCGATCGCAGCGCGCGCATCTGGCCGCTGCTGATCGAGGAAACCGGAACCACCTGTGGTGGCAAGCAGGTCCGGCAGGAACACCGCTTTACCCTGGACCCGAAGACCTGGGCCTATTCCTTCCCCGAATCGCTGCGACGCGAAGGCTGCGAATGAAGCACCTGCGCCAACGGGGACATCGACCTTCCCTTCCCACGCAATCTGGAATCTCGTGATGAACGTACTTGTCATCGGCTCTGGCGGCCGCGAACACGCCCTGGCATGGAAGCTGGCCCAGTCCTCCCGTGTCACCGAAGTGATCGTGGCGCCCGGCAACGCCGGCACCGCCAGCGAAGACAAGTGCCGCAACGTGGCGGTGAAAGTGACCGACATCGACGGCCTGCTGGCGCTGGCCCAGGCCGAAGGCGTGGCGCTGACCGTGGTCGGCCCGGAAGTACCGCTGGTGGCCGGCGTGGTCGACCGCTTCCGCGCCGCCGGCCTGCGCATCTTCGGGCCGACCGCCGCCGCCGCGCAGCTGGAAGGCAGCAAGGCCTACGCCAAGGACTTCCTGGCCCGCCACAACATCCCCACCGCGTTCTACGCCGTGCACACCGAGGTGGATGCCGCGCTGGCCTATGTGCGCGAGAAGGGCGCCCCGATCGTGGTCAAGGCCGATGGCCTGGCCGCCGGCAAGGGCGTGATCGTGGCGATGACCCTGGCCGAAGCCGAAGACGCGGTGCGTGACATGCTGTCGGGCAACGCCTTCGGCGATGCCGGTGCGCGCGTGGTGATCGAAGAGTTCCTCGATGGCGAGGAAGCCAGCTTCATTTCGATGGTGGACGGCGTGCACGCGCTGCCGATGGCCACTTCGCAGGACCACAAGCGCGTCGGCGACGGCGACACCGGTCCGAACACCGGCGGCATGGGCGCGTATTCGCCGGCCCCGGTGGTCACGCCGGAAGTGCATGCCCGCGTGATGCGCGACGTGGTGAACCCGACCGTGCAAGGCATGATCGCCGACGGGATCCCGTTCACCGGCTTCCTCTATGCCGGCCTGATGATCGACGCCAGCGGCGCGCCGAAGGTGATCGAGTTCAACGTGCGCTTCGGCGATCCAGAAACCCAGCCGGTGATGCTGCGCCTGCAGTCGGATCTGGTCGAACTGGTGGAAGCGGCCATCGACGGCCGCCTGGACCAGATCGACGCACAGTGGGATCCGCGGCCGTCGCTGGGCGTGGTGCTGGCGGCGAAGCCGTACCCGGAAGCGCCGATCACCGGCGACGTGATTTCCGGCCTGGATGAAGTGCCGGCCACTGCCAAGGTATTCCACGCCGGTACGGCATTGGATGCACAGGGCCAGGTGCTCAGTGCCGGCGGCCGCGTGCTGTGCGTGGCTGCACTGGGTGACAGCGTGCGCGACGCGCAGGCGAACGCCTATGCCGGCGTGGCCAAGGTGACCTGGGCCAACGAATTCCACCGCAACGACATTGGCTGGCGCGCGATCGCACGCGAGGGGTGAGGCCCACGCGGGATCGGGGCATCCACGCATGGCGTGGATCTACCTGATCTTGCCGCATCCATGCATGGCGTCGATCATGCGAGGCTCGCGGTAGATCCACGCCATGCGTGGATTGAATACCACGGTAAAGCAAAGGCCCGGCATCGCCGGGCCTTTGCTTTACAGAACTGCTTCGAGGCCCTTCCGTTCAATCAGGTTAAGCAACTTCAGTGACGGTCCGCTGGGCTTCTTTTCGCCCTGCTCCCAGCTGCGTACGGTGGAAACGCTGGTATTGAGAACTCCCGCAAATACCGGCTGACTGAGCTGCAATGACGTACGCAGGGCACGGATCTGGGCACTGCTGTATTCAGGGACCGGCTCAAGGCAAAGCGCTTCGTAGCTGCTCAACCGACGCTTATCAATGAAGCCATGCGCGTGCAGATTCACAGCCGCATCATGCACCGCTTCAAGAAGCGCACTTTTCGCGCGCCGTCGCTCAGGGGGCTTCGTCATGGCCGATCTCCTGTAGATCCCCGTATTCCAAGGCACGATTCAGCTGCGCCGTACTCATTTTCAGGAACTCCGATGCGTACAACTGCAGCGCATCCCGTTCCGCATTCGTGATCGCAGTACGTTCATTCTTCTCGTAGCCGAAAAGGAAGAACCAATGCCCGCCTCGCTGCGTGGCGACGATGATTCGAACGCTCCCACGCTTTCCTCGCCCCGGCAACGCAACGCGCTTCTTGAAGATTCCGCCGCCAAGATCAGCATCCACCAGACCCGCTTCCATTTCACGTACCGACCGGTACAGCGCAGCGTCGGACAGGGTGGTCCTGCGCATGCTGCGATTGAAACTTCGTGTGCGGAAGATGCGTGGCATGATCATACCGTGCCACTGCGTGGTACGGCGTGAACATCAGCACCCAGCACATGACCCGGTCGGCGCAATCACCGCCCTGGCGTCAGAGTAGAGCCACGCCATGCGTGGCTAAGCCCCACAAATGAAAAAGGCCCGGCATTACCGGGCCTTTTCAGTACTTCAACGCCACCCGCGCCTTACGCGGTGAACAGCGCCTTCATCTTCTTCAGCGCGTTCGCCTCAACCTGGCGGATGCGCTCGGCCGACACGCCGTACTCGTCGGCCAGCTCCTGCAGCGTCACCTTGCTGTCGGCGTCCAGCCAGCGACGGCGGATGATGTCGCGCGAGCGGGCATCCAGTTCCGCCAGGCCTTCGCGCAGCAGCTGCATCTGGTTGTCTTCGCTGTCCTCGCGCTCGTAGGCCATCGACGGGTCTTCGTCATCGGCAACCAGGAACGCAGCCGGCGACGGCGGTGCGTGTTCGTTGTCCTCGTCGGTCGGCGCGTCGAAACCGATATCGCGGCCGGACAGGCGCGACTCCATTTCCATGACTTCGCGCTCGGACACGTTCAGGTCCTTGGCCACCGCGCTCACTTCCGCCGCGTTCATCCAGCCCAGGCGCGTCTTCGACTTGCGCAGGTTGAAGAACAGCTTGCGCTGCGCCTTGGTGGTGGCGACCTTCACGATGCGCCAGTTCTTCAGGATGAACTCGTGCATCTCTGCACGGATCCAGTGCACGGCGAAGGAGACCAGGCGCACGCCCATGTCCGGGTCGAAGCGCTTGACCGCCTTCATCAGGCCGATGTTGCCTTCCTGGATCAGATCGCCCAGGGCAAGGCCGTAGCCGTTGTAACCGCGGGCCACGTGCACCACGAAGCGCAGGTGCGAGTGCACCAGCTCGCGGGCGGCGTCCAGATCGTTGCCGTCGCGGAAGCGACGGGCCAGGTCCTGTTCGTCATCGACCGACAGCACCGGGATCTGGTGCACGGCACCGATGTAGGCGTCCAGCGAACCGAGCGCACTGGGAATCGGGAGATTGTTTGCCACAAGGGCAGTAGAGGTGTTCTGGCTCATAGGCACCCATCTTAGCAGTCCGGGATTTGGACTGCTAAAGGAGGAAAAAGTTCCAGCATCCTATTGATGCAACACTGGTCCCAAACAGAGCCCTACCGTAGCGCGATTTGATGACAGTGGCGAGCGCGCTTTTCGGGATTCACAATCCCTTGGAATTCAAGCAATTACCTGCCGGGAACCGGCCGATTCCGGTCAAGCGGAGCTGAACGGGCCGTTCTGGAGGCCCATTCAGGCCAGGGAACGTTGTCCGGCGTTCAGGCCCGGCCGCCAGCCGGCGCTCAGAGCACCGAGCGCGGCGGCAGCGACCAGTCGATCGGGGCCTGGCCGCGACGCTGCAGGTACTCGTTGGCCATCGAGAAATGGCGGCAGCCGAGGAAGCCACGATGGGCCGACAGCGGCGACGGATGCGGGGCCTTCAGAACGCGATGGCGACGGGTATCAATGACCTTGCCCTTCTGCTGCGCGTAGGCACCCCAGAGCATGAACACCAAGCCTTCGCGTTCGCGGTTGAGCACGTCCACCACGTGATCGGTGAAGCCTTCCCAGCCACGACCCTGGTGTGCGCCGGCCTTGCCCTCCTCCACCGTCAGCACGGCATTGAGCAGCAGCACGCCGCGTTGCGCCCACGGGATCAGGCAGCCGTGGTCCGGGCGCGGGATACCGAGATCGCTCTCGATCTCCTTGTAGATGTTCAGCAGCGACGGCGGCACCGGCACGCCCGGCGGCACCGAGAAACTCAGGCCATGCGCCTGGCCACGGCCGTGGTACGGGTCCTGGCCGAGGATCACCACCTTCACCTGCTCGAATGGCGTGGCGTCGAACGCGGCGAAGATCTGCGGGCCGGGCGGGAATACCGCCGCGCCACTGGCCTTGCGCTGGCGCAGGAAGCTGGACAGCTCGCGCATCTGCGGCTGCAGGAGGTAATCGCCGACATGCTGCTTCCAGCTCGGTTCCAGCTGGATCGTCGGGGTGTCCGCTACTTCATCAATCATTGCACCACTTCATCGAATCAGGGGTCCATCGTTCAACCGGGCCAGGCGCAGCTGGAACAGCACCTTGGTGACCAGCAGCCGTTCTTCGATCGGCTTGAGTACCAGGTCGTTGGCGCCGGACTGCAGCAGCCCGGTCTGGTTGTGCGGGTTGCCGTCGCCGGTCATCACCAGCACCGGCAGGCGGCGCTTGCCGTAGCCGAAGTCCACGCGCACGCGCTGCACCACGTCGCGGCCGCTCAGTTCGCCCTTCAGGGTGACGTCGGTCAGCACCAGGTCGATGCGATGACGGCTGCGGCCCAGCGACTCGGCGGTGAGCAGGGTGAACGCCTCTTCGGCGCTGACCACGTGCAGCACGTTCAACTGCTGGCGTTCGAGCATGCGCTTGGTGGCCTCGGCCACCACGCGGCTGTCCTCGATGTAGAGGATGGTCGCGCCGGGAATGGTCTGCGGCTGCACATAGCCGCGGATGAAGGTCGCCAGCGCCTCGTGGCCCAGCGCCTTGTCGAAATAGTCGGTGACGTACTCGGTGAAGCGACGCTGCTCCAGATGCTGTTGGGCATCGCCGGACACCACGATCACCGGCACGTAGGCCTGGCCGGCCGCTTCGCGGACCATCCGTGCCAGCGCCAGGCCGTCGCCATCACGCAGGGTCAGCGAGGTGGTCACCAGGTCCACCGGGCCCTGCGCCAGCGCCTGCTGCGCATCCTCGATGCTGTCGCAGCCGATCACCTCCACGCCCGGCAGGTCGCGCTGCAGGACGTCGGCGATCAGCTTGCGGACCAGCTTCGAGCCATCGACCACCATCACCCGCGTCGCGGGCCCTTCAAGGTGCTTCAGCGCTTGCGGTTGCATGCCGGTCTCAGGTGTCGGTCGGTCGGGTCTGGCGCAGGAAGTGGCCGGTGACCAGCCACGCACCCAGCCAGCCCAGCAGCAGCGTGCCGAGCAGGACCAGGCCACCGTGCAGCAGGTCCAGGCCGTGCAGCACGAACGGGCTGCCGTAGCTGCGCGAGAGTTCGGCCAGCGGCACGCGCAGCGCGGCACCGGCGGCGCCGATCAGGGCCAGCGCAACCGCGCCGGCGCCCAGGCCATACCACGCACCCAGGTACAGGAACGGGCGGCGGATGAAGCCATCACTGGCGCCGAGCAGCTGCAGCACGCCGATCTCTTCGCGGCGGGCCTGGATGTCCAGGCGCACGGTGTTGCCGACCACCAGCGCGGCACCGACGCCGAGCAGGACCGACAGCACCTGCACCAGCCGCGCGCCGAACGCCAACCAAGCATCCAGGCGCTGGCGCCACAGTGCATCGTGCTGCACCAGGTCGGCCTCGGGCAGGCTCTCCAGCGCGCGTGCCAGGCGCGCGTCGTCCTTGCCCTGGCCGGGGGTGATCACCAGCAGCGAGGGCAGCGGGTTGTCATTGAGTGCGTCGATCGCCTCGCCGAGGCCGGCGTCGCGCAGTTCCTGCAGGCCCTGCTCGGGCGTGCGCACGTTCACTTCGGCCACGTCGTCGCGGTCGCGCAGCTGGCCGGCCAGGCGCAGCGCACCGGGGCCATCGACGTTGCCCTTCAGGAACACATTGATGTCGCGCGACTGCTGCACGCTGCCGGCGAACTGCTTGAGGTTGTCCAGCGCGATCGACAGGCCCAGCGGCAGGGCCAGTGCCAGCGCCATGACCATCACCGTCAGCAGGGTCGCCCACGGCTTGCGGCAGGCACGGCCGAGGCTGAACACCACGCT
This sequence comes from Stenotrophomonas sp. YJH_SMC_6, assembly GCF_059371335.1. Taxonomy (NCBI): domain Bacteria; kingdom Pseudomonadati; phylum Pseudomonadota; class Gammaproteobacteria; order Lysobacterales; family Lysobacteraceae; genus Stenotrophomonas; species Stenotrophomonas sp. YJH_SMC_6. Next base: position 188,956 of record NZ_JCAFUM010000004.1, read on the forward strand.
GTGCGCGTGGTGCTGGAACCAGACGCCCACGCGCGAGGGGGCGGCGGCTTCGCTGTTTTCGTTCTTCGCCATGGGTTACTCCGCCAGATCCTGCGGCGAGATGTCATCCACCAGCCGGCCGTGGTCGAGGATCAGCACGCGCTTGCGCATGCGGCGCAGCAGCGGCAGGTCGTGGCTGACCACCAGCACGCTGGTGCCGCGCGCGGGCAGCTCGGCGAACAGAGCCATGATCTCCGCCGCCAGGGTCGGGTCGAGGTTGCCGGTCGGTTCATCGGCCACCAGCAGCTTGGGCTCACCGACGATGGCGCGGGCGATGCCAACGCGCTGCTGCTCACCGGCCGACAGCTGCGAGGGCAGCGCCTTCTCGCGGTGGCCCAGGCCCATCCGTTCCAGCACCGAGCGCACGCGCTTGCTGATGTCGCCACGGCGGGTGCCGCGCAGGATCAGCGGCAGCGCCACGTTCTCGGCGATCGAGCGGTCCATCAGCAGGCGGTGGTCCTGGTAGACCGCACCCACCGCGCGACGGTGGCGGGGCACATCGCCGCCACGCACCTTCAGCAGGTTGCGCTCGTCGAACACCACCGCGCCACGGCTGGGCCGCTCGTCCAGATGGATCAACTTGAGCAGGGTGCTTTTGCCCGCACCGGAATGGCCGGTGACGAACAGCATCTCGCCCGGCGCGACCTCGAAGCTGACATCGGTCAGTGCCTCGTGGCCACCGGCGTACTGTTTGCTGACATTGTCGAAGCGCAGGACACTCATGCCCCGATTATGCAGGACCGGCGCGACGTCGTGGAGACGGTCACACCATCGGTAGTGCCGGCCGCTGGCCGGCAGCTTCGTGGGTTGCCGGCCAGCGGCCGGCACTACCCTGCCCCATGGGGCACCACCATCGGCGGATCAGTTGCCCGACAGCATCCGGCGGATCTTGCGGCCGATGCGGGTCAGGAACGAATCGCCGGTATCAGCAGCCGTGCGCACCGGCTTGGCCACCACCTGCACCGGCGTGACCGGGCTGGCGCCATTGCCGGCGGCGTTCTGCACGCCCTCGGCACCCTCGACCGGACGACCGTGGCGACGGCGGCGGCGCTTGCGCGGCTTGTGCTCGCCGTCCACCGCAGCTTCCGGTGCGCCTTCGGCACGCGGGGGGCGCGGCGGACGCGGGGCCTGGGCAGCGGCGCCTTCGGCACCGGCGGCCGGCGCGGCAGCGCCCTGCTCGCCTTCCGCGCGTGGCTTGCGCGGGCCACGCGAACGGCGTTCGCCGCTGCGCTCACCGTCACGGCCACCACGGCCACCACCACCACCGCCGGAACGGCCGCCACTGCGGCCACCGCCCCGACGCTCTTCCTCGGCGGCACGGGCTTCGCGCGCTTCGCGGAAGATCTGGCCGACGCTTTCATTGTCCTCGCCTTCCTCGCCTGCAGCCGGAGCCGGGCGTTCCGGGCGCGGCAGCGGGGTCAACAGTTCCTTGGTGACCGGCTCGGACGGAATCTTCTGCTCGATGTAGGCCTCGATGTCCGGCAGGCCCATGGCATAGCGTTCGCAGGCGAAGCTGATCGCGTCGCCCTCTTCACCCAGGCGCGCGGTGCGGCCGATGCGATGCACGTAGTCTTCGGCGTCGAACGGCAGGTCGTAGTTGTAGACGTACTTGATGCCGTCGATGTGCAGGCCGCGCGCAGCCACGTCGGTGGCCACCAGGATTTCCAGCTGGCCCTTCTGGAAGCGGTTGAGCAGGCTCTCGCGCTTCTTCTGCGGCACGTCGCCGGACAGCACGCCGACACGGTAGCCGGCCTTTTCCAGCGAACGCGCCACGCGCTCGACGAACACCTTGGTGTTGACGAAGACCATGGTGCGCGCGCCTTCGCTGCGCGAAAGCAGGCCCAGCAGCAGCGGGATCTTCTCATCGTCGGCCGGGAAGTAGATGCGCTGGCGCACGCGCGCGGCGGTGATGGTCTCGGCTTCGACCACCAGCTTCTGCGGCTCGTTCATGTGCTCGTAGGCCAGCTCCAGCACGCGGTGGCTGAGGGTGGCACTGAACAGCAGGGTCTGGCGGGTGGTGCGCTCCGGCATGCGGCGCAGCAGGAAGCGGATGTCCTTGATGAAGCCCAGGTCGAACATGCGGTCGGCTTCGTCCAGCACGCAGATCTCGCAGGCGTGCAGCGACACCACCTTGTGCTGCTTGACGTAGTCGATCAGGCGGCCCGGGGTGGCGATGATCACGTCCACGCCCTGCTGCAGCAGCTCGCGCTGCTTGTCGTAATCCACGCCGCCATAGACCAGGGCGAAGCGCAGGCCCAGGTCGGAACCGAACTTCACCGCATCCTTGTGGATCTGGATGGCCAGCTCGCGGGTCGGGGCGAGGATCAGCGCGCGCGGATCTTCCGGCTTGCGATCGGCCAGCGCCGGACGCGTCAGCAGGCGGTTCACGACAGCGACCAGGAAGGCCAGGGTCTTGCCGGTGCCGGTCTGGGCCTGGCCGGCAACATCACCGCCGGGCAGCGCGACCGGCAGGGTCAGCGCCTGGATCGGGGTGCAGCGGGTGAATCCGGCTCCTTCAAGGCCGGCCTGCAGGGCCGGGTGCAGCTCGAAGGAGGAAAAGGTCAAATCGGTCAGCGGTTTGTCGCTCATGAGTCCGTCTTGGTATGGCCGCCGGCCCGTGGGGCGGCTGGCACTTCATCGTCTAGGGGCACCGTCGCAAACTGCGGCCCCTGCGGCGGGTTGGCAGGCTGGGACCACCCGGTCCGCGCGCCGCACAATGGCCCAGTTTAACGCACTCGGGCCGGCAAACCGGAATGCCCCGTCTCACCGGATGGAGAGACGGCGCGCCTTCATCCAGCCACACGGGACTTGAACGACCCCGCCGGTCCCGCTGGTGTCGCCCGCTGCCACCCCCATCTTCGGGAAGACAGTGAAATCCGACACATACCGGGCTTCGAAGCGATCACGATACGCTGGGTTCCAGCCGGCGCCTGTCCCCGCCCTGCGATAGGGGTACACTGCCGGCCGTGAGCGTCCAGGCATCCCGCCGAACGCACCGCGGCAGTGCGCCGCGAGGCAACGACGAGGGTCGCGCCACCGGGCATGGCCCAGTTCACCCACCTCCGGCATGGCCGGGTGCAATCCAAGACGAGAAACCAAGATGAGCGACAAGGTTGTACATGTCGGCGACGCCGACTTTGATAGCGCAGTGCTGAATTCCAAGGAACCGGTGCTGGTCGATTTCTGGGCCGAATGGTGTGGCCCGTGCAAGATGATCGCCCCGGCGCTGGACGAACTGGCCGATGCCTACCAGGGCCGCGCCAAGATCGCCAAGGTCAACGTCGACCACAATCGTGCGCTGGCCGCCAAGTACCACGTGCGTTCGATCCCGTACCTGGTCGTGTTCAAGGACGGCGAGAAGGTCGGCGAGCAGATCGGTGCGGTGGGCAAGGCCCAGCTGGCCGGCCTGCTGGACAAGGCCCTGGCCTGATCCTGCTGTTTTCCGGCAGCCGCCACCCGCGGCTGCCGGCGGACGCCCTGCGTCCATGATGAATGCTGTTCCCGGCAGCCCTTGCACGGCGCCGCAGGCCGATGATAGTGTCGGCACATCCGGCCGCGTTCGCGTGCCGCACCCTCTGGACGCAGTTTCTTCCAGACCCATTCCCAACGTTCGCCGCCCCAGCCGGGCGCTCGCACCTTCAAGCGAGGAATAACGCTCTTGTCCGATAACACTTCCGAAACCGGCAGCGCCGATGCGCCCGCCGAAAAGCGCGTGCGCAAGCCCCGCGTGAGCAAGGCCGCCGCCCCGGCAGCCGCCGAAACCAGCGCCGCTCCGGCGCAGCCGACCCTGCCGCTGGCCGCCGCGCCCGAGGCACCGGCCCCCGCCCCCGCACCGAGCGCGCCCGCCGCCGAGGCCCCTGCCAGCAGTGGCGGTGGCGAAGGTGGTGAGGGTCGCGAATCCGGCCAGCCGCGGCAGCAGAACCACCAGGGCGGTGGCCAGAACCAGGGCCAGAACCCGTACAACCAGAACGGCCAGCAGGGCCAGGGAGGCCAGGGCAACCGCCGTGACCGCTTCCGCAACCGCCGCGACCGTGACCGTGACCGCAACAACAACCGCTTCCGCGACGACGGCATGCCCAACGACGGCGGCGAGCAGCAGCCCTTCGTGCCGCGTCCGCACGCCAACGTACCGGAAGGCTTCCCGGTCTATTCGCTGAGCGACCTCAAGCGCATGCCGGCACAGAAGCTGTTGGAAATCGCCGAGCAGCTGCAGATCTCCGAAGGCGTGGCACGCGCCCGCAAGCAGGATGTGATCTTCGCCCTGCTGAAGGTACTGACCCGCCACGGTGACGGCGTCGCCGCCGACGGCGTGCTGGAAATCCTGCCGGACGGCTTCGGCTTCCTGCGCGCGGCCGAAGCCAGCTACCTGGCCGGCCCGGACGACACCTATATCTCGCCCAGCCAGATCCGCCGCTTCAACCTGCGCACCGGCGACCATATCTCCGGCCGCATCCGCTTCCCGAAGGACGGCGAGCGCTACTTCGCGCTGAACATCGTCGACACCATCAACGGCGAGCCGATCGAAGCGTCGAAGAACAAGGTGCTGTTCGAGAACCTGACCGCCCTGTTCCCGCGCCGCCGCTTCACCCTGGAGCGCGGCAACGGTTCGTCGGAAGACATCACCGGCCGCATCCTCGACCTGATGGCGCCGCAGGGCAAGGGCCAGCGCTCGCTCATCGTGTCGCAGCCGAAGGCCGGCAAGACCATGATGATGCAGCAGGTCGCCACCGCCATCACCACCAACCACCCGGACGTGCACCTGATCGTGCTGCTGATCGACGAGCGCCCGGAAGAAGTGACCGAAATGCAGCGCACCGTGCGCGGCGAGGTCATCAGCTCGACCTTCGACGAACCGGCCGCGCGCCACGTGCAGGTGGCCGAAATGGTCATCGAGCGCGCCAAGCGCCTGGTCGAGCACAAGAAGGACGTGGTGATCCTGCTCGACTCGATCACCCGCCTGGCCCGCGCCTACAACAACGTGGTGCCGAGCTCGGGCAAGGTGCTGACCGGTGGCGTGGACGCCAACGCCCTGCACCGCCCGAAGCGCTTCTTCGGTGCCGCGCGCAACGTGGAAGAAGGCGGCAGCCTGACCATCATCGCCACCGCGCTGGTCGACACCGGCTCGAAGATGGACGAGGTGATCTACGAAGAGTTCAAGGGCACCGGCAACAGCGAAGTGCACCTGAGCCGTCGTATCGCTGAAAAGCGCGTGTTCCCGGCCATCGACATCAACCGTTCGGGTACCCGCCGCGAAGACCTGCTGATCGAACCGGAACTGCTGCAGAAGATCTGGATCCTGCGCAAGCTGCTGCATCCGATGGATGAAATGGCGGCGATGGAGTTCCTGCTGGACAAGATGAAGAACACCAAGTCCAACGACGAGTTCTTCGGTTCGATGAAGCGCTGAGCCACGGCATTGCATCGAAAAGAACCTGCCGCTCGCTGCGGCAGGTTTTTTTTCACCTGCAGGGCGACCCACTTCACTTCACCGCCGCCCGGTTTTGGCGATAATCCGCCCGATGCCCTGCCCGGCCCCGAGGGCCTGGCCACCGATTCCCGCTGTCGCCCCTTCCGGAGAACCGGTCGGGTCCAGCCTCCTGCCGGATCCGTCGACGCATGCGAACGCTGTCTCCCCGCCTCAACCTGGGCAAGCTGATCCTCGCCCTGGCCCTGCTCAGCGCCATCATCGCGCTGGCCAACACCCTGCTGGCCAGCTACCGGGTGCAGCGCGACCAGCTGGTCGGCAACACCCTGGAGGCCAACCGCGTCTACGCCACCAAACTGGCCGAAACGACCCAGAACTTCCTGCTGGCTGCCCAGCAGGAACTGGCCTACGCCGCCACGCGGCTCGGCCAGGGCAACCTCGACCCGGCACAGGCCCAGGACGAAGCCAGCCGCCTGCAGCTGCAGACCAACAGCTTCAACTCTTCGCTGGTGGTGGATGCCGACGGCCTGGTGATCGCCACCTCGCCGCAGACCCTGCAGCTGCAGGGCGAAGTGCTGCACAGCGTCGGCAACAATGCCGCGCTGGCCGCGCGCCAGCCGATGATCAGCGACCCGTACCAGTCGGCCACCGGCAAGCTGCTGGTCTCGCTGTCGCACCCGATCTTCGATCGCCAGGGCCACTACCGTGGTTACGTCAGCGGCACCCTGTACCTGCGCCAGCGCAGCGCACTGCACACGCTGCTGGGCAAGCACTACTACCGTGATGGTTCCTACCTGTACGTGGTCGATCGCCATGGCCGCCTGCTGTACCACGCCGATGGCAAGCGGGTGGGCGACTACGTGGTCGGCAACCCCGCAGTAAAGGCCGTGGTGCGCGGCGAGCGTGGCGCGCAGCAGGTGCGCAACAACCTGGGCGTGTCGATGCTGGCCGGCTATGCGCCGGTGGCGGCCACCGGCTGGGGCATCATCGCCCAGCGCCCGACCGAGGCCACGCTGCAGCCGCTGTCGCGGTTGATGACTGCGGTAATCTGGAACGCAATCCCGCTGGGCCTGCTGTCGCTGCTGATCACCTGGTGGTTCGCCCGTCGCATATCGATGCCGCTGTGGCAGCTCGCACGCAACGTGCAGGGCGGCGAAGACACTGGCAATGCGATCAGCCACGTCAGCGGCATCCGCGCGTGGTACTTCGAGGTCGCCCAGCTCAAGCAGGCGGTACTGCACAGCTTCAATGCACTGCAGGACCGCATCGGCACGCTCAACCGCGCCAGCCGCACCGATCCGCTGACCAGTCTTCTCAACCGCCGCGGCCTGCAGCAGGCGCTGGATGCCCTGCAGGTACAGGGCATCCCGTTCGCGATCCTGGCGCTGGACATCGATCGCTTCAAATCGATCAATGACAACCACGGCCATGACGTCGGCGACGCTGCCATCGTCCACATCGCCAACCAGATGCGCCGCTACTCGCGCGACAGCGACATCCTCTGCCGCGCCGGCGGCGAGGAGTTCCTGCTGCTGTTGCCGGGCATCAGCGCCGAGTCAGCGCGACAGGCTGGCGAGCGTCTGCGCCAGCACATTGCCGACCATCCGTTTGAACCGGTCGGCACCATCACCGTCTCGCTGGGCGTGGCCCACTTCCCCAGCTTCCATGTCGATGCCGAGCAGGCGCTGCGGCAGGCCGACAAGGCGCTGTACCTGGCCAAGGAACAGGGCCGCAACCGAGTGGTGGTCTACCCCTACGCCGATTGACGCGAAGCCGGGCTGGCCGGCTCCGCAGTGATCGTCAGCCCTGCTCCAGCGGCGTCAGCAGGCGCAGGCCGCGCTTGGCGCCGTCGACCATGTAGATGCCGCCCTCGGGCAGCAGGTCGCTGCCGTTTTCCGCCGCGTCACCGGTCACCCACGGTGCGCGCTGCTTCGGTCCTGGAATGAAGGCGCGCCAGCGGCCATAGCGCTCGGCAGCGGCATTGCGATCATCCGAGAACGCATAGTTGACCGGCACGCGTACCGACCAGAATTCCCGTGTGACGTCCTTCCCGCTGCTTGGAGGAATGAAGGTCCACTTGCGGGCGGTATTGATGCTGGCCTTGGCCAGCACATCGCGCAGCTTGGCCATGGTCCGCTCCGGCCCCGCCACGGTCATGTTGACCTGCTCGGCGATGACGTCGGCCACCGTGCCATCACGGGCGACCTTGATGATCAGGATCACATCGCCCTGACCACCGATCCTCATTGCCTCGTCCGGATAGCGCGGCGGCGCCAGGCGCTCTGCGGTCACCGAATCGGTGGCCTTTGGATCGTACTCGCTGAAATCCACGCTGGTCATGCTGACTTCGTAGTCGCCCTTGCCCGTGGACTTGCCACGCAGACGCACCCGAAACGGTGCCTGTGCGGCGACGGCCTTGCCATCGACCCGCGTCGGCTCGAAACGCCAAGGGCGAATGGTGCGTTCAACAAACGCGGCAACACCCGGGCTGATGTTTGCCTTCTGATCGAGCACCAGAGCGCTGACTGCGCCTTCTGCCGTGACCTCGATCTTTCCGGTCAGTGTCATGCTCAATTCGGTGGTGGCACGCACCGCGCGCGTGGTCTGCGCGTTGGCATCGCCGGCTAACAGCGGAGCGCCGGCACCGACGGCCAACGCGAGAGCGAGGAACAATGGGGAACGCATCATTGCCGGATCCTTGGTGATGAAGGGCGAGAGTACCTCAGTCCCAACACCCATGACAGCTGGCTCACGCCAACCGGTGCGCGCCAGCATAGGGCGGCGTGTCCGGATAGTCACCTCGGGCGAAGCGTTCCTGCAGGCCCTGCCACCAGCCCGGGTCGAACAGGTGCCGGTAGTGCTCGCGCACCGCTGCCAGCTCTGCAGCGGGCAGGCCCATGAACGGGCCGAAGCGCTCGGGAAACACGTCGCGCGGACCGACATGGAACCATGGCTCGTCGGACATCGCTTCCTCCGGCGTACGCGGCTGCGGCCAGGCGCGGAAGACGCAGTCGCTGACCAGACACAGCTCGTCGTAGTCGTAGAACACGGCCCGGCCGTGCCGTGATACGCCGAAATTCTTCGGCAGCATGTCACCGGGGAAGATGTTGTTGCGCGCCATGTCGGTGATCGCCTGCGCATAGTCGAGCACCGCCGCCCGCACCGCCTCCGCGCCCTGCTCGCGCAGGTACAGATTCAAGGGACGAAAACGACGCTGCACATAGCACAGTGCGACTTCGACCTCATCGCCATCGATGCGTACGCTCTGCGCGCACTGCTGCAGCAGTTCATCCAGCAAGGCCGGCGCGAAGCGCTGGCGCGGGAAGCGCAGATGACGATAGGGCTGCGCATCGAGCAGGCGGCCGACACGATCGAGGTTGAACACCAGCGCGTACTTCTCTTCCACCTGCTGTCGCGACATCGCCTTGGGCCACGCGAAACGGTCGCGGATCAGCTTGAACACCAGCGGGTAACTGGGCAGGGTGAACACCGCCATGACCATGCCCGGCGTGCCCTCTGCATGCACCAGCCGCTCCTGCGGGTGCTCGTTGAAATGACGGAAGAAGGTGCGGTAGCGCTCGGTCTTGCCCTGCTTGGCGCGGCCCAGCACGGTGTATATCTCATCGATGGGCTTGCCCGGCAGCAGACTGCGCAGGAACACCACCGCATCACCGACCGTGGCCAGGTTGGCCTGGAAATAGCTGCGTGACACGCCGAACAGGTGGGCCACGTCCCGGCGCCGGGTCAGCACTGCATCGGCGCGCAGGCCACGCTCGTCGTTCACCAGGGCAATCACGCACGGCGAGAACCGGTGCTCGCCGAACACGCGGCCAACCAGGTAAGCGCGGCGCTCGCGGTAGAACACCGTGTCGAGCAGCTCGATGCTGCGTACCGGCGTATCGCCCCAGTGGGCCAGGTCATCCTGCAGGCGCACCGCGATGGCCGCGGCACAGCGCAGCTGGTGCGCATAGGGGATATCGAAGCGATAGTCGGCCAGCACCCGCTGCAGCGCCTCCACCGGCCGCGTCGGCGAAACCGCGTAGGTATGCCGCGCCACCGGGTGGGTGATGGCATCGGAGGGTTCGACATCGAAGGCGATGAACTCCAGCGCCGGGTCCACGCCCCGGGTGGCAAACAGGCGCCGCGACAACGTGTTGTAGAAGGTCTTGTACAGCTCGGCGTCGATCAGGCCCTGCAGCAGCGCGCTATAGCGGGCGTGCACCCGCAACCACAGCACGCGCTCGCCGATCGCGTCACCGGCAAGGCGGCGCAGCGCATCCATCTGCTCGGCGATGCACAGGTCGTACAGGGCGATGCGCTCGACCGCATCCTGTCGCGCACCGGCCCAGTTGCGCTGCTCGAAGCGCTGCCGCGCCCGCGCGGTGATCGCCGCAAAGCGGGCGTGGTACTGCTCGAAACCGTCGCGGATGGCTACCGCGATGCGCGGTGCCAGCTCGGCAGCGATGTCAGGCCTGGACATGCATGGCTCACCCGGAAGGACCGGCTTCACCATACGCTGGCGTGTGCGATGCCGTCGAGCGCGAAGGTAGTGCCGGCCGCTGGCCGGCAGCACCTGGACCGTCGATGGATCGATGCAGATGCCGGCCAGCAGCCGGCACTACTGGCTCAGATCGCCAGTTCGGCTTCCACGTCCTGCACCTTGCGCCGCGCCAATGCCAGGTTGGACCTGGTACGGTCCAGCACGATGTAGAAGAACAGGCCCTTCTTCTTCGCCACCGGGCGCATGATGTGGTACGCCTTGCCCAGCGAGATCAGGATGTCCTCGATGCTGTCGTTGAGGTTCAGCGATGCGGCGGTCTTCATCTTGGCACGGATCACTTCGGTGTTGCCGGCGGCGGCCACTTCCATGTCCATGCCGGCACCGGCTTCGCCCAGCAGCATGCCGCTTTCATAGTCGACCAGCGCCACTGCCTGCGCGCCGTCGATGCCCATCAGTGCGTTCAACGATTCATTCAGTCCAGCCACGTCGCACCCCTTGTCGATGTTGGTTCGAGCCCCTCGTTCCCCTGCGGCCGGGCTCACGATCCGCCGAGTTCGGCCAGGATCGCCTGGCCACATTCCCTGCTCTGCCACAGCACCTGGCCGATCACGCTGCGCTGGTCGCAGGCCGCCATCAGCAGCAACGGCACGCGCCCCTCGGCCTGGATCGCCTGCATCAGCACCTTGCCGCCCGCGGCCTCCAGCATCAGCGTCTGCAGATCCCCAAGCACAAGTTCGCGCCCGACCGCTGCAGCCAGCGCCAGCATCGCGCTGGTCATCGCTGCCAGGCGTTCACCGCGCCCTTCGGCACCGGCACTGACCAGGGCGAAGCCATCCACACTGGCCAGCACCACCGTGCGTATGCCTTCCACCCGCTGCTGCAGGTCTCGCAGCAAGGGCTGCAGGCGCTCACGCTGGCCGGCGTCGGGCAGTAGCGCCACCTGCCCGTCAGCCATGCGCGGCCACCAGTGCGTGCGCTTCCATCTCGCCCATCAATACATCCATCAGCAGCAATCCCTGTTCGCGGTCGCGGGTATCCACGGCCAGTAGCGGCAGCGGCTGGTCATCAAGGCAGGCAAGGGCGGCCCAGTCATCCAGCGCGGCGTGCGGTGCCTGGTCGAGATGGGTGACGGCCACCACCAGCGCCAATGACGATGCGAACGGCCGCAGCACCTGCAGATAATCCTCCAGTTCGGCAACCACGCCCGCGCGCCGCGCATCCAGCAGCAGCACGGCGCCGCGGGCGCCCTGCAGCAGGATCGGCCAGAGGAAATCGAAACGCTGCTGTCCCGGCGTGCCATACAGGCGCAGCCGCTCGCCATTGGGCAGGTCGATATCTGCATAGTCCAGGGCGACGGTGGTGGAGGCCTTGTCGGCACCGAGGCGGTCGCTGTTGGCCACGTCGGTGTCGACCACCGCGCCGGCCGCGATGCTGCGCACCAGGGTCGACTTGCCACTGCCCATGCCGCCCAGCACCACCACCTTGTGCTCACGCATTGCGCTCGCTCCCACGCAGGTGACGCCACAGGCGGGCGAGCAGGCCGTTGTCAGCGCCGGCAGCGCGTTCCGGCAGCGGTACCGCCGGCGCTGCCTGCAGCTGCGCGTAACCGCACAGGTAAGCGGCATGGATGAAATCGCGCACGGCCGCAGGCGGCAGATCAAGCAACATCGCGCACTCGTCCACCGTGCACGCGCGCTTGAGCAGCAGCGAGCACAGGCGGAAGCCATCATGGTCATGGCCCAGCACACGGAAGTCGGGCCAGCGCAGCAGCTTTACCGAAGCACCGCGCAGGCGTTCGTCCAGTGCCTGCCAATGGCGGCTGCGTTGCGCCCATTGCCACAGCAGCGGCCGCAGTGGCTGGCGTGGCCGCTCGCCGGCCAGGCCATGCAGGCGTGCGGGTGTCAGCGCATCCAGCTGCAGGCGTTCGAAGGCATCGGCCAAACGCTCCACCAGGGCCGTAGCCGGTTCCTGCAGCAGCACGGCCTGGTCATGCTCCAGGTCCATCAGCAGCAGAGGCTCGCCCGCATCACTCAACAGGGCCTGGCCCTGTCGCAGCGGCAGCCGCTCGCGCAGCAGACGGGTGATGGCATGCGCACCATCAGCCAGGCGGATCGGTGCGGGTGCGTGCATGGCCAAGGGCTCCACTGCCAACTGCATGCGACGCAGCGCGCGACCGATGGCACTGTCATCAAGCACGTCCTGGTGCCCGTCGCCATCACGCAGCTGGCCGCCGATGTCTTCGATCCAGCACTGCAGTCGCGGACGCTGCTGGCGCATGCGCTGGGCCGCGTTGCGCAGCGCCGGCGTATCGCGGATGACCAGCAGGTCGCAATCGTCCAGGTCCTGGCTGCGGCGGATCTGGCCGTCCGGCAGGGCCGATGCCACGCGCAGCCGCTGCAGCAGGGCCTGCTCGCCCTGGATGTCGGTTCCCACTACCAGCACGCGTGCCATCCGTGTTCCCCGTGCGGCCACCTCCCCGGTGGCCTCGCGTCGCCAAGGCTAGGGCATCGCCAGCGGCAGCCGTCGTGATCGACTGCTCAGATCGAGGGCGGTTGCAGACGGTGTCCGATCAGTTCTGCGACGGCCATCGCGGGCAAGTTTCATGCCTCGTTGACGACATTCCGACAGCCGACGGGAATCACGGTTCTGGACGCGGGTCGAATGGGGTCAGATCCCTTTTGCATGGCAAAATGGTTCTGACCCGGAGCCCAAAAGAAACCCGCGCCGAAGCGCGGGTTCCGGTGTCACGACCGAACGGCGATGGATCAGCCGCGGAGCTGCTCCAGCGCGGCGTTGAAGGTCGCGCTCGGGCGCATCGCCTTGCTCGCCTTGGCGACGTCCGGGCGGTAGTAGCCGCCGATGTCCACGGCCTTGCCCTGCACCGCGATCAACTCTTCGACGATCTTCTGCTCGTTGTCGGTCAGTGCCTTGGCCAGCGGTGCGAAGCGTGCCTTCAGTGCCGCATCTTCGTCCTGTGCGGCCAGCGCCTGCGCCCAGTACAGCGCGATGTAGAAGTGGCTGCCACGGTTGTCGATGCCACCCAGCTTGCGCGACGGCGACTTGTCGTTGTCCAGGAACTGGCCGTTGGCTTCGTCCAGCGCCTTGGCCAGCACGCGGGCGGCGGCGTTGTCGTAGCGGTTGCCCAGGTGTTCCAGCGACGCGGCCAGGGCCAGGAACTCACCCAGCGAATCCCAGCGCAGGTAGTCCTCTTCGACGAACTGCTGCACGTGCTTCGGGGCCGAACCACCGGCGCCGGTCTCGAACAGGCCGCCACCGGCCATCAGCGGCACGATCGACAGCATCTTGGCGCTGGTGCCCAGCTCCATGATCGGGAACAGGTCGGTCAGGTAGTCGCGCAGCACGTTGCCGGTCACCGAGATGGTGTCCTCGCCCTTGCGGATGCGGTCCAGCGAGAACGCGGTGGCTTCCACCGGCGGCAGGATGCGGATGTCCAGGCCGGTGGTGTCGTGGTCCTTCAGGTACTGCTCGACCTTGGCGATGACCTGCGCGTCGTGGGCGCGGGCGGCATCCAGCCAGAACACGGCAGGGGTGCTGCTCAGGCGGGCGCGTTCGACGGCCAGCTTGACCCAGTCCTGGATCGGCGCGTCCTTGGTCTGGCACATGCGCCAGATGTCACCGGCTTCCACGGCGTGTTCGAACACCACGTTGCCGGCATCGTCGGTGACCTTGACCACGCCGTCGGCGGCGATCTGGAAGGTCTTGTCGTGCGAACCGTACTCTTCGGCCTTCTGCGCCATCAGGCCGACGTTCGGCACCGAGCCCATGGTGGCCGGGTCGAAGGCGCCGTGCGCCTTGCAGTCGTCGATGACGGCCTGGTACACGCCGGCGTAGCAGCGGTCCGGGATGACCGCCTTGGTGTCCTGCAGCTTGCCTTCGGCATTCCACATCTTGCCGGAGTCGCGGATCATCGCCGGCATCGAGGCGTCGACGATCACGTCGCTCGGCACGTGCAGGTTGGTGATGCCCTTGTCCGAATTGACCATGGCCACGCCCGGACGCTGCGCGTACTCGGCGGCCAGGTCCGCTTCGATCGCGGCGCGGGTGGCTTCCGGCAGCGACGGCAGGCGCGCGGCCAGGTCACCGATGCCGTTGTTGGCATCGAAACCGGCCTGCTTGAGCACGTCGGCGTGCTTGGCCAGCACGTCCTTGTAGAACTCGTTGACCGCCACGCCGAACATGATCGGGTCGGAGACCTTCATCATGGTCGCCTTCAGGTGCAGCGAGAACAGCACGCCCTGGGCCTTGGCATCGGCGATCTGCTCACCGATGAACGCGGCCAGCGCCTTGCGGCTCATGACGGCGGCATCGACGATCTCGCCGGCCTTGACCGTGGTCTTTTCCTTCAGCACGACGGCGCTGCCGTCCTTGCCGTGGAAGGTGATCTTCAGCGCACCGGCGTTGGCCAGGGTGGCCGACTTCTCGCTGCCGTAGAAATCGCCGGCGGCCATGTGCGCGACGTGCGACTTCGAATCCGACGCCCAGGCGCCCATGCGGTGCGGGTGCTTGCGCGCGTAGTTCTTCACCGACAGCGGTGCACGGCGGTCGGAGTTGCCTTCGCGCAGAACCGGGTTCACCGCACTGCCCTTGACCTTGTCGTAGCGCGCCTTGTAGTCGCGCTGCTGGTCGTCGGCCGGGGTTTCCGGGTAATCCGGCAGCGGATAGCCCTGGTCCTGCAGTTCCTTGATGGCCGCCTTCAACTGCGGCACCGAGGCGGAGATGTTCGGCAGCTTGATGATGTTGGCGTCCGGGGTGGTCGCCAGCTGGCCCAGCTCGGCCAGGTCGTCGCTGACCTTCTGCGCGTCGGACAGCAGTTCCGGGAACTGCGACAGGATGCGGCCGGACAGCGAGATGTCACGGGTTTCCACCACGATGCCGGCAGTGGCGGTGTAGGCGTCGACGATCGGCAGCAGCGACTGGGTCGCCAGGAACGGTGCTTCGTCGGTCAGCGTGTAGAGGATCTTGGACATGGGGGACTTGGACTCTGTAGCAATGCTCAGGGGAAGGCCGGCGCCAGCGCCGGGCCACGTGCAACCGTGTCGCTTTCCCCCGTCGCCGTCAGGGTGGGCGCGCGGCGGGGAAACCCCTGCATTGTCGCGTTTTCAGCCGCGCGGGGCAAAGCCGCGCCATACGCGGCGGTACTGCACGGCGGCAACGCTGTGATCCATCCCCACACGGCGTGGGTCTGCGCGAACGCCGCCGTCAGTGGATCCACGCCATGCATGGATGAAGCCAGCCACCGGCCAATAAAAAAGGACGCAGCCTTGCGGCTGCGTCCATCGTGAGTCCTGCCGGGAGAGAGTCGGCAGGACTTACTTGACCTCGAACTCCTGCGGCGTTCCAGCCGCCTTGCCATCGACCGTGACCTCGGCGCGGTACTTGCCGGCCGGCCAGCCCTTTGCATTCTTGAACGTGACGTTGGTGGTCTCCGCGCCGCTGGCATTCAGGGTCGCGGTCTGTTCGCCGGCCACCTGGCCGTCCTGGAAGGTCAGCTTGGCACCGACATTGACGTTGTTGGCGGCGCCATCGGTCTTGACCGAGACGATGACATCATCCTTCGGCGAGAACAGTGCAGCCGGGGCGACCGATTTGTCGGCGGCAGCGGTCTTGCCCACGGTGACGGTGGAAACGCTGACCGCGGCAGCTTCCGCCATCGGCGGCGGTGCACCGGTCATCGGTGCCGGCGCTGCCGGCTCGGCCGGAGCCGTGGCGGCCGGAGCGGCGTTGGTGTCGGTCGACTCTTCCTTCTTCTTGCAACCGACCAAGGCAACGCTGCCCAACAGGGCGGCGATCAGGGCGGTCTGGAGCGGGGTGGTCTTGATCATTCGGGGTTCCTCCCAGGGATTGTCGGACGGCGTTTGATCGCCGGCTTACTTCGGCGGCAGTTTCAGGGTCTGGCCCGGGAAGATCTTGTCCGGGTCGTCAAGCACATCGCGATTGGCTTCGAAGATCTTCTTCCAGGCGTTGGCGTCGCCCAGATGCTGCTTGGCGATCTTCGACAGCGAGTCACCCTTCTGCACGGTATAGGTGCCGCCGCTGACGATCTCGGCGGTGCTGTCCACCGAAGCGCTCACGCCGGAGAAGTCCGCCTTCGGCACCTGCTCGGCGGTACTGTCGACGCTGGCGCTGACGCCGGAGAAATCGGCTTTCTTCTCGGTACTCATCCACAACTCCCGTCTGCATGACTACGTGGCTCGCACGGTGCCATGGCGGTTGTTAAATGGGGATGGTGCAGATGTGAAGCCGCCCCGGGGGGCGGCTGAACAATCGGGAGAGACGGTGCCCGGTAGTGCCGGCCGCTGGTCGGCTGTGCCAGGGGGATCCAGCCTTGGCCGATTGCCGGCCAGCGGCCGGCACTACCCGTAACCGCCTGCGAATCATGGTAGTGCCGGCCGCTGGCCGGTGTTCGCCGGGCATGGCCCGGCACAACGGGCAACCGCCTGCGGCGGTTACTGGCGCAGTTCGCGGTAGGTCGCGGCCGGGGCGGCAATGCCGGGACTGGCGCGCCACGGGTTGATGTCCAGGCCGCCACGGCGGGTATAGCGCGCCTCCACTTCCAGCCATTGCGGCTGGCAGCGCGCAGACACCTCGCTGAAGATCCGCTCAACGCACTGCTCGTGGAACTCGGCGTGCTCGCGGTAGCTCACCAGATAGCGCAGCAGGCCGGCACGATCGATCTTCGGCCCGCGGTAACGCAGGCTGACCGTCGCCCAGTCCGGCTGGCCGGTGACCGGGCAGTTGGACTTCAGCAGTGCCGAGACCAGGGTCTCCTCCACCACCTCACCGGCATTGGCCGAGAGAAAGTCCGCCTGCGGCGGGCCGTAGCAGTCGATCTCCAGCTCCAGCCCGTCGATGGATTCACCGAGCGGCGTCTCGCGCAGGCCCGGCAGCCCGAACTCGACCTGGACCGGCGCACCGGCACAATCCGACAGATCCGCCACGATGCGCGCGCGCAGTGCCTCGGCGCTGTCGATGCGGGTGCTGTTGAGGGAGTTGAGGTACAGCTTGAACGACTTCGATTCGATCAGCCGCGGCGACGTGCACGGCACCTGCACGGTGGCCACGGCCACCTGCGGCTTGCCACGCGGGTCGAGCCAGCTCAGCTCGAAGGCGTGCCAGCGGTCATGGCCGACGAACGGCAGCGCGGCCTCATCGAGGCCGATCTCGGCGCGGGCGCCGCTGCGGGGGATGGGAAACAGCAGGCCGGGATCGTACTGCGACGGGTAACTGACCTCGCGACCGAGGCTGGAATCCTGGGGGGTGTTCATGGGGGGCATTGTATCGCGCGGACGGCGGGCCTTCGGCCGGGCCGGCCAACGGCGGAGCCCCTCCGTGGTGGTTCAGGCACGATCTCGGGGTCGGGCGGGAGGGGGGGTTGGCTGGGGGCCGCTGCAAGTACGTCCATGTAGCTCGGTCGCCGCATCCATGCGGCTCACGCCCCCAGCCAACCCACCCTCCCGGCCATGGACAATTTCCCGCGCCACCACGGGAAAGATCAGAAAAATCAAGATCAAAAGCCGATCCTTCAGACGTTCATGACGTCCGCCGTGCCGACCAACGGTCGGCACCCACCAACAGCAGCGGGCACCAACAGCCCCGGGAAACTGTCGAAGGCGGGGTGGGTCCGGTTGAGGGGGTGTCCGCGGCATGGATGCCGCGGCCAAGCCCCCATGGACGGGTTTACGGCGTCCCCCTCAACCGGACCCACCCCGCCATCCCACGGAATGCCCGCTTTTGACGTTGACGTTGATTTAGGCGGGTGCAGGGCTGCAAGCCCTGCCGGAAACCCTCACCCCGCCGGAGTGCCGGCACCGTGCAGGTAATCCAGGCTCACCTGCAGCAGCGCGCGCAGTCCGACATCCAGCGCCTTCTCATCCAGCAGGAACTTCGGCGAATGATTGGCGGGCGCCGTCGCCGGGTCGATGCCCACGCTGGTGGAACCAACGAAGAAGAACATCCCCGGCACTTCCTTCGCGTACAGCGAGAAATCCTCCGCGCCCATCTGCAGCGGTGGCTCGTACACGTTGTCCTTGCCCACCACCGCCTGCAGGCTCGGCAGCATCTTCGCGGTCAGCGCCGGGTCGTTCACCGTGGCCGGGTTGCCTTCTGATTCGTAGATGTCGGTCACCGCCTTCGCACCGTGCGCGGCGGCGGTGTGTTCGGCCACGTTGCGCAGGTCGGCGAAGATCTGCTGGCGCATGCCCTCGTCGAAGGTGCGGATGGTGCCGACCATCTCCACCTCGTCCGGAATGATGTTGTAGCGGATGCCGCCGTTGATCGCACCGAAGGTCAGCACCGCCGGTTGCTTGGACAGGTTGGCGCGGCGGCTGACGATGGTCTGCGCGGTGCCGACCAGATCGGCCGTGGCCACGATCGGGTCGACACCGTTCCACGGTGCCGAGCCGTGCGTCTGGCGACCGATCACCTTGATGCCGAAGCGGTCCGAGGCTGCCATCAGCGGACCGCCACGCACGGCGATCTGACCGGCCTGCACGCTGGAGAACACATGCAGGCCAAACACCGCCTCCGGCTTGAAGTCGGCGAACAGGCCTTCCTTCAGCATCAGCGCGGCACCGCCCTCTTCCGGCGGCGGTGCGCCTTCCTCGGCCGGCTGGAAGATCAGCATCACCTGGCCCGGCAGGTCCTTCTTCATCGACACCAGCGCTTCGGCCACGCCCAGCAGGGTGGCGGTGTGCGCGTCATGGCCGCAGGCATGCATCACGCCCACGGTCTGGCCGCGGTACTGGTCGGTGGCCTTGGAGGCGAACGGCAGCCCGGTCTGTTCGGTTACCGGCAGCGCGTCCATGTCCGCACGCAGCGCGATCTTGGGGCCGGGCTTGCCGCCTTCGATGATCGCCACCACGCCGTGGTGGGCGATGCCGGTCTTCGGCTTCAAGCCCATCGCACGCAGGCGCTTGGCGACCTCGGCCGAGGTGCGCGCCTCGCGGTTGGACAGTTCCGGGTGCTGATGGAAGTCGCGGCGCCATTCAACCACCTTGGCCTGCAGGCGCTGGGCAGCGGCGGTCACTTCGGGGCGTTGCCCGTCCTGGGCGTGGGCAACGGCCGGCAGGGCCAGCAGCAGGGCGGACAGCAGCAGCGAACGGCGCATCGCAATCTCCACAGCAAGAGGGGTCCAGCTGAATGTAGGGCAACACCGCCGCCACGGGAACCTCCGCGGCCGGATCCGGTCTTAGCGCCCGTCCCATCCGTCATGCAGGAAACGTGATGTGGCACAGGTATGCTTTGCGCATTGCCAACCGGGGCCGCGCCCCGTCCAGCCCTCTTGGAGTCCTCGTAATGTCACGTGTTTGGAAGATCGTGCTGCTGGTCGTGGCGGTTCTGGTGCTGGCCGTGGTCGGCCTGCGCGTCATCGGCGGGGGCAAGGACAAGGCTGGAAAGCCGGCAGCGGGAGCGCGCCAGGGTGGCGAAGACCCGGATGCCGGCCCGGTGCCGGTGACCGTGGTCGAGGCCACGCACCAGGACGTACCGGTGTATGCCAGCGCACTGGGTACCGTGACGGCAATGAACACCGTCACCGTCAGCCCGCAGGTCGGTGGCCAGCTGATGAGCCTGAACTTCCGCGAAGGCCAGGAAGTGAAGAAGGGCGACGTGCTGGCAGTAATCGATCCACGCACCGCCCAGGCCAGCTACGACCAGGCCGCGGCAGCCAAGCGCCAGAACGAGGCGCTGCTGGCCACCGCGCGCTCCAACTACCAGCGCTCCAATGCGCCGGAGTACCGCCAGTTCGTCGCCAAGACCGATCTGGATACACAGCGAAACCAAGTGGCACAGTACGAAAGCGCAGTCGCGGCGAACGAAGCCAGCATGCGCTCGGCACAGGTGCAGCTGCAGTACACCAGGGTCACCGCACCGATCACCGGCATCGCCGGCATCCGCGCGGTCGACGCGGGCAACGTGGTCAACGCGGGCACCGCGCTGGTCACCCTGACCCAGATCCACCCGATCCACGTCCTGTTCAACCTGCCCGAACGCCAGCTCGGCGACGTGCGCCAGGCGCAGGCCGCCGGCGCGGTGCCGGTGGCGGCACTGGACCGCGCCGACTCGCACGTGCTGTCCGGCGACGGCAAGCTGGACGTGGTCGACAACCTGATCAGTGCCGACAGCGGCACCTTCAAGGCGCGCGCGCTGTTCGACAACACCGACAACGGCCTGTGGCCGGGCCAGTTCGTCAACGTGCGCATGCAGCTGCGCACGATTGCCGGCGGCGTGGTCATTCCGACCCAGGCCGTGCTGCGTGGGCCGGATGGCGAGTACGTCTACGTCGTGCAGGGCGACAACACGGTGAAGATGCAGACCGTGCGGAGCGGCGTGGAAGTGGGCGACAGCCAGGTGCAGATCGCCGAAGGCCTGAAGGGCGGCGAGCGGGTGGTCAGTGAAGGCCAGTTCCGCCTGAAGCCGGGCAGCAAGGTCACCGCGCTGAAGCCGGGCGAAACCCCGGCCGCACCGACCGAGGCCGAGCTGAAGGCGGCCGAACAGAAGAACGGTGGCGGCGGTGGCCGTCGCGGTGGCGGTCCGCGCTGAGCGCAGGCCACGGTTCTCCCTCGCGCCGGCGGACCCGCCGGCGCCGACATTGAAGTGCCAGCAAGGATCAGTCCGTGGGCTTTTCGACGATCTTTATCCGCCGCCCGATCGCTACCTCGCTGTTGATGGCGGGCCTGTTGCTGCTGGGCATCCTCGGTTACCGCAAGCTGCCGGTGTCGGCGCTGCCGGAAATCGATGCGCCCAGCCTGGTGGTCACCACCCAGTACCCCGGCGCAAACGCAACCACCATGGCCTCGCTGGTCACCACGCCACTGGAGCGCCAGTTCGGGCAGATCTCCGGGCTGGAGCTGATGACCTCCGACTCGTCGGCTGGCTTGTCCACGATCATCCTGCAGTTCTCGATGGACCGCGACATCGACATCGCCGCGCAGGACGTGCAGGCGGCGATCCGCCAGGCCACCCTGCCCTCGTCGCTGCCCTACCAGCCGGTCTACAACCGGGTGAACCCGGCCGACGCGGCCATCGTCACCCTGAAACTGACCTCTGACACGCGCCCGCTGCGCGACGTCAACAATTACGCCGACTCGATCCTGGCCCAGCGCCTGTCGCAGGTGCAGGGCGTCGGCCTGGTCTCGATTGCCGGCAACGTGCGCCCGGCCGTGCGCATCCAGGTCAATCCGGCGCAGCTGTCGAACATGGGCCTGACCCTGGAACAGCTGCGCAGCGCGCTCACCCAGGCCAACGTCAATGCGCCCAAAGGCTCGTTGAACGGCAAGACCCAGTCCTACAGCATCGGCACCAACGACCAGCTGGCCAGCGCCGCCGAGTACCGCGACACCATCATCAGCTACAAGAACGGCCGCCCGGTGCGGCTGTCCGACGTGGCCGAGGTGGTCGACGGCGTGGAGAACGACCAGCTGGCGGCCTGGGCCGATGGCAAGCCGGCGGTGCTGCTGGAAGTGCGCCGCCAGCCGGGCGCCAACATCGTGCAGACCGTCGAGCGCATCCGCGCGATCCTGCCGCAGCTGCAGGGCGTGCTGCCGGCCGACGTGCACCTGGAGATCTTCAACGACCGCACCGAGACCATCCGCGCCTCGGTGCACGAAGTGCAGTTCACCCTGATCCTCACCATCGGCCTGGTGGTGGCGGTGATCTTCGTATTCCTGCGCCGGCTGTGGGCCACGATCATTCCCTCGGTGGCGGTGCCGCTGTCGCTGGCCGGCACCTTCGCGGTGATGGCCTTTGCCGGCATGTCGCTGGACAACCTCTCGCTGATGGCGCTGGTGGTGGCCACCGGCTTCGTGGTCGACGATGCGATCGTGATGATCGAGAACATCGTCCGCTACATCGAACAGGGCAAGAGTGGCAAGGAAGCGGCCGAGATCGGCGCACGCCAGATCGGCTTCACCGTGCTGTCGCTGACGGTCTCGCTGGTGGCGGTGTTCCTGCCGCTGCTGCTGATGCCTGGCGTCACCGGCCGCCTGTTCCACGAGTTCGCCTGGGTGCTGAGCATCGCCGTGGTGCTGTCGATGCTGATCTCGCTGACGCTGACCCCGATGATGTGCGCCTACCTGCTCAAGCCCGACGCCCTGCCCGAGGGCGAGGATGCGCATGAGCGCGCAGCGGCGGCCGGCAAACAGAACCTGTGGACGCGCACCGTCGGCCTGTACGAGCACAGCCTGGACTGGGTGCTGGGCCACCAGCGCCTGACCCTGGCCGTGGCCGGTGGCGCGCTGGTACTCACCGTGCTGCTGTATGTGCTGATTCCCAAGGGGCTGCTGCCCGAGCAGGACACCGGCCTGATCACCGGCGTGGTGCAGGCGGACCAGAACATCGCCTTCCCGCAGATGGAACAGCGCACCCGGCAGGTCGCCGAAGCGCTGCGCCAGGATCCGGACGTGACCGGCGTGTCGGCATTCATCGGTGCCGGCAGCATGAACCCCACGCTCAACCAGGGCCAGCTGTCGATCGTGCTGAAGGAGCGCAGCCAGCGTGATGGCCTGGATGATATCCTGCCGCGCCTGCAGAAGGCGGTAGCCGGTATTCCGGGCGTGGCGCTGTACCTGAAGCCGGTGCAGGACGTGACCCTCGATACCCGCGTGGCCGCCACCGAATACCAGTACTCGCTGTCGGACGTGGACAGCGCCGAAGTGGCCACCCAGGCCACGCGCCTGACCGAAGCGCTGCGCAAGCGCCCGGAACTGGCCGACGTGGACAACAACCTGTCCAACCAGGGCCGCGCGCTTGAACTGAACATCGACCGCGACAAGGCCAGTGTGCTGGGCGTGCCGATGCAGACCATCGACGACACGCTCTACGATGCGTTCGGCCAGCGCCAGATCTCGACCATCTTCACCGAACTCAACCAGTATCGGGTTGTGCTGGAAGTGGCGCCGGAGTTCCGTACCAGCACCGCGCTGATGGAACAGCTGGCCGTGGCTTCCAACGGCGCCGGCGCGCTGACCGGCACCAATGCCACCAGCTTCGGCCAGGTCACCTCGTCCAACTCGTCCACCGCCACCGGCATCGGCGCGCAGAACACCGGCATCACGGTCGGCGCCGGCAACATCATCCCGCTGTCGGCGCTGGCCGAAGGCAAGGTCAGCAGTGCGCCGCTGGTGGTCAGCCACCAGCAACAGCTGCCGGCGGTGACGGTCTCGTTCAACGTGGCGCCGGGCTATTCGCTGTCCGAAGCGGTGCGTGCGATCCAGGAGACCAAGGACAGCCTGGACATGCCGGCACACCTGCATGCCGAGTTCATCGGCAAGGCCGCCGAATTCACCGGCAGCCAGACCGATGTGGTGTGGCTGCTGCTGGCCTCGCTGGTGGTGATCTACATCGTGCTCGGCGTGCTCTACGAGAGCTACATCCACCCGATCACGATCATCTCCACGCTGCCACCGGCCGGCGTCGGCGCGCTGCTGGCGCTGATGCTGTGCGGGCTGAGCCTGTCGGTGGACGGCATCGTCGGCATCGTGCTGCTGATCGGCATCGTCAAGAAGAACGGCATCATGATGGTGGACTTCGCGATCGAGGCGCGTCGCGCCGGTGCCAACGCGCATGAAGCGATCCGCCGCGCCTGCCTGCTGCGCTTCCGTCCGATCATGATGACCACCGCCGCGGCAATGCTCGGCGCACTGCCGCTGGCGCTGGGCACCGGCATCGGCTCGGAGCTGCGCCGCCCGCTGGGCATCGCCATCGTCGGCGGCCTGCTGCTGTCGCAGCTGGTCACGCTGTACACGACGCCGGTGATCTACCTGTACATGGAACGCTTCTCCGAATGGCTGGCGCGCCGCCGCGAGCAGCGCGCACTGCGCAACGGTTCGCTGCAGGAGCCGCAGGCATGATCCACGCCCCGCTGCTGCGGTGGGCCGCACGATGAACCTGTCCGGCCCCTTCATCCGCCGCCCGATCGGCACCGCGCTGCTGGCCATCGGCCTGTTCATGGTCGGCCTGATCTGCTACCTGCGCCTGGGCGTATCGGCACTGCCGAACATCGAGATCCCGGTGATCTTCGTGCACGCCAGCCAGTCCGGCGCGGATGCGGCGACCATGGCCTCGACAGTCACCGCGCCGCTGGAGCGCCACCTCGGCCAGCTGCCGGGCATCGACCGCATGCGCTCGTCGAGCTCGGAAGGCAGCTCGCTGGTGTTCATGATCTTCCAGAGCGGCCACAACATCGATTCGGCCGCGCTGGACGTGCAGACCGCGATCAACTCGGCGCAGGCCGACCTGCCTTCGGGCATGGGCTCGCCGATGTACCAGAAGGCGAATCCGAACGACGACCCGGTCATCGCCATCGCGCTGACCTCGCAGACGCAGTCGGCCGACGAGCTGTACAACGTCGCCGACTCGCTGCTGGCCCAGCGCATCCGCCAGATCAGCGGCGTTGCTTCGGTCGACATCGCTGGCGCTTCGACGCCGGCGGTGCGTGTGGACGTCAACCTGCGCCTGATGAACGCGCTCGGCCTGACCGCCGATGACCTGCGCAACGCCGTGCGCGCGGCCAACGTGACCTCGCCCACCGGC
Organism: Stenotrophomonas sp. YJH_SMC_6; assembly: GCF_059371335.1. Taxonomy (NCBI): domain Bacteria; kingdom Pseudomonadati; phylum Pseudomonadota; class Gammaproteobacteria; order Lysobacterales; family Lysobacteraceae; genus Stenotrophomonas; species Stenotrophomonas sp. YJH_SMC_6. Next base: position 213,471 of record NZ_JCAFUM010000004.1, read on the forward strand.
TTCCTCAGCGACGGCAACACCACTACCGCGATCATCGCCAACGACTCGGTGGCGCGTGCCGCCGACTTCGCCGACCTGGTGGTCAAGACCCAGGGCGATGGCCGGGTGATCCGCCTGAAGGACATCGCCAACGTCTACGACGGCCAGCAGGATGCCTACCAGGCCGCGTGGTTCGACCACAAACCGGCGGTGGTGATGTACGTGTTCACCCGTGCCGGCGCCAACATCGTGGAGACCGTGGACCGGGTCAAGGCGCAGATCCCGACCCTGCGCGATTACCTGCAGCCCGGCACCACGATGACGCCGTACTTCGACCGTACGCCGACCATCCGCTCGTCGCTGCATGAAGTGCAGATCACCCTGCTGATCAGCCTGGCGATGGTGGTGCTGACCATGGCGCTGTTCCTGCGCCGGCTGGCACCCACGCTGATCGCTGCGGTGACCGTGCCGCTGTCGCTGGCCGGTGCCGCGCTGGTGATGTACGTGATGGGCTTCACCCTGAACAACTTGAGCCTGCTGGCGCTGGTGATCGCCATCGGCTTCGTGGTCGACGATGCGATCGTGGTGATCGAGAACATCATGCGCCACCTCGACGAAGGCATGCCGCGGATGCAGGCGGCGCTCACCGGCGCGCGCGAGATCGGCTTTACCATCGTCTCGATCACCGCCTCGCTGGTGGCGGTGTTCATCCCGCTCCTGTTCGCCAGCGGCATGATGGGTGCGTTCTTCCGCGAATTCACCGTCACCCTGGTGGCGGCCATCGTGGTCTCGATGATCGTCTCGCTGACGCTGACTCCGGCGCTGTGCAGCCGGTTCCTCAGCGCGCACGACCACAGCGCGCCGCCGTCGCGCTTCGGCCGCTGGCTGGATGCCGGCCATGAGCGCATGCTTCGCGTCTACACCGTGTTCCTCGACTTCTCGCTGCGCCACGCGCTGCTGCTGTCGCTGACCCCGCTGATCCTGATCGGCGCCACCGTCTTCCTGTTCGGCGCGGTGAAAAAGGGCGCGTTCCCGCCGCAGGACACCGGCCTGATCTGGGGCCGCGCCAATTCCAGCGCCACGGTGTCCTTCGAGGACATGGTCGCCCGCCAGCGCCGCATCACCGACATGCTGATGGCCGACCCCGCGGTGAAGACCGTGGGCGTGCGCCTGGGCAGCGGCCGCCAGGGCTCCAGCGCACAGTTCAACATCGAGCTGAAGTCGCGCAGCGATGGCCGTCGCGAGACCACCGCGCACGCACTCGCACGGCTGAGTGCCAAGGCCGACCGCTACCCCGACCTGCAGCTGCGCCTGCGCGCGATCCAGGATCTGCCCAGCAACGATGGCGGCGGTTCCAGCCAGGGCGCGCAGTACCGCATCTCGCTGCAGGGCAACGACCTGGCATCGCTGCAGGAATGGCTGCCCAAGCTGCAGGCGGAGCTGAAGAAGAACCCCAAGCTGCGCGATGTCGGTACCGACGTGGACAACGCCGGCCTGCGCCAGAACATCCAGATCGACCGCGCCAAGGCCGCACGCCTGGGCATCACCGTGGGTGCCATCGACGGTGCGCTGTACGGTGCGTTCGGCCAGCGCCAGATCTCCACCATCTATTCGGACATCAACCAGTACAGCGTGGTGGTCAACGCCCTGCCCTCGCAGACCGCCACCCCCGCCGCGCTGGACGAGGTGTACGTACGTGCGCGCAATGGCGACATGGTGCCGATCACCGCGGTGGCCACGCAGATGCCCGGCCTGGCCCCGTCGCAGATCACCCACGAGAACCAGTACACGACGATGGACCTCAGCTACAACCTGGCTCCGAACGTGAGCATGGGTGAGGCCAAGGCGATCATCGACGCGACCGTGGCCGGCATGCGCATGCCTGGTGACATCCGCCTGGCCGATGATGCGGGCTTCGGCTTCAACTCCGACCCCAGCGACATGCTGATCCTGGTGTTCGCCGCGATCCTGACCGTGTACCTGGTGCTGGGCATGCTCTACGAGAGCCTGATCCATCCGGTCACCATCCTGTCCACGCTGCCGGCGGCGGGCGTGGGTGCACTGCTCGCGTTGTTCGGCACCAACACCGAGTTGTCGGTGATCTCGATGATCGCGCTGGTGCTGTTGATCGGCATCGTCAAGAAGAACGCGATCATGATGATCGACTTCGCGCTGGTGGCGCAGCGCGAGCATGGCCTGGCACCGCGCGATGCCGCGCGCGAGGCCAGCATCGTGCGCTTCCGCCCGATCATGATGACCACGATGGTGGCGATCCTGGCGGCGGTGCCGCTGGCGATCGGCCTGGGCGAAGGCTCCGAACTGCGCCGCCCGCTGGGCATCGCGATGATCGGCGGCCTGCTGTTCTCGCAGAGCCTGACCCTGCTCAGCACGCCGGCGCTGTACGTGATCTTCTCGTGCCTGGCCGAACGCTGGCGGGCACGTCGCGCACGCAAGCGCGAAGCGAAGCTGCTCAAGCGCGCGCAGCGTGCGTAGAACGGCCCATCCACGCATGGCGTGGATCTATGGGTAGAGCCGGCCGCTGGCCGGCTTTCTCGGTACGGAAAATCTGCCGGCCAGCGGCCGGCACTACCGCGGTGGTCCGCCCTCCATATTTCACGCGCACCCCGCAATAATGGTGGGAGATCCTTCCGCCGAGCCTGCATGCCCGCCCGCCAATCCCGCCTCAGCCGCCTGTGGGCCCACGAGAAGGCCAGTTACGGCCTGCGCGTGTTCATCGCCCTGACCGCAGCGCTTGCCGTGTGCTGGCAGCTGGATGCGCTGACCGCCCTGCCCGGCGTATTCCTGGGCATCATCGCCAGCGCCATCGCCGAGACCGACGACAACTGGTGGGGCCGGACCAAGGCGGTGGCGCTGTCGCTGCTGTGTTTCTGCATCGCTGCGGCGTCGGTGATCTGGCTGTTCCCCTGGCCGTGGATCTTCATCGGCGCGCTGGCACTGTCCACCTTCTGCCTGACCCTGCTGGGCGCGCTCGGCGAGCGCTACGCATCCATCGCCCAGGCCACGGTAACGCTGGCGATCTACACGATGATCGGGCTGGAGCAGCACGGTGCCAGCGACCTGCACACCGCGCTGCAAGCGGTCAGCCACCTGCTGGCGGGCGCCGTCTGGTACGGACTGCTGTCGATCCTGTGGACCGCACTGTTCGCCAACCGACCGGTGCGCGAGCGCGTGGCGCGGCTTTACATCGAGCTGGGCCGCTACCTGCAGCTGAAGGCCGCCCTGTTCGAACCGGTACGTGAGGCCGACCTGCAACGCCGCCAGCTCGACCTGGCCGAGCAGAACCGGCGCGTGGTCGGCGCGTTGAACGAGGCCAAGACCGCGATTCTCGCCCGCTTCGGCCGTTCCGGGCGGCCGGGCGTGAACTCCGGCCTGTACCTGCGCCTCTATTACATGGCACAGGATTTCCACGAGCGCGCCAGTTCCTCGCACTACCCGTACGGCGCCCTGGTCGATGCGTTCTTCCACAGCGACGTGCTGTACCGCTGCCAGCGCCTGCTCGATCTTCAGGGCCAGGCCTGCGCGCGCCTGGGCGAGGCGATCCGCCTGCGCCGCCCGTTCGTGTATGGCGAAACCAACCAGCAGGCCGGGCGCGACCTGGCCGATGCGCTGGCCTACCTGCGCGACCAGCAGCGCCCGCAGTGGCAGCGACTGCTGGGTTCGCTGGACCTGCTGGTGCACAACCTGCGCAGCATCGAACGCCGCCTGCTGGACGCCGAACGCTCCGAGGCCAGTCTCGACAATGTCGATACGCGCCTGCGCGACAGCAACCCGCATACCCTGCGCGAGATGGGCGTGCGCGTGCGCCAGCAGCTCACGCCCGGCTCGGTCCTGTTCCGCCACGGCCTGCGCATGGCATTGGCGCTGATCGCCGGTTTCGCCGCGATCCGTCTGTTCAATGCGCAGAACGGCTCGTGGGTGCTGCTGACCATCGTGTTCGTGTGCCGGCCCAACTTCGGTGCGACCCGGCAGCGCCTGGCGCAGCGCATCGTCGGCACCGTGGCCGGCCTCGTGCTCACGTGGGCACTGCTGCAGCTGTTCCCGCAGCTGCACGTGCAGCTGCTGATCGCGCTGCTGTCGGCGCTGCTGTTCTTCTTCACCCGCACCGACCGCTATCTGGTGGCATCGGCGGCGATCACGGTGATGGCCCTGACCTGCTTCAACCTGATCGGCGATGGCTTCGTGCTGATCGTGCCGCGCATGGTCGACACGCTGCTGGGCTGCGCGATTGCCGCTGCCGCCGCGTTCCTGATCCTGCCCGACTGGCAGGGCCGCCAGCTGCACCTTGTGCTGGCGCGGGTGCTGGATACCGCCGCGCGCTACCTGGATTCGGTGCTGGACCAGTACCGCAGCGGCATGCGCGATGACCTGGCCTATCGCATCGCCCGCCGCGACATGCACAACGCCGACGCCGCGCTGTCCACCGCGCTGTCGAACATGCTGCGCGAACCCGGTCATGTGCGTCGCAACCTGGATGCCGGCTTCCACTTCCTGGCGCTCTCGAACACGCTGCTTGGGCACTTGTCGGCGCTGGGTGCACACCGCGACCAGGTGGACAGCTACGCCGGCGATCCGCTGGCCTTGGCCGCCGGTGACCGCGTGCGGAAAGCGCTGCAGCAGCTGGCCTCGGCCCTGACCGCACGGCGGCCGGTCAGCGAGGACGACAACGACGCCGACCGCGCGGTGGCGGCCGAGCTGGAGCAGATCGACGAGGCGATGCCGGCGAAGCTGCAGTTGATCCGCACGCAGATGGCGCTGGTGCTGCGGATGCTGCCGAAGGTGCGGGCGGCGGCGAATGAGGCCGTGCGCACGCTCACCTGAAGGCCGGCGCCGGGCAGGGCCTGGCGCGACCCGCAGTCCATCCACGCATGGCGTGGATGGACTGCACCGCGTGCAACCGTGTGTTGCGCCTGGCGCTGCATCCCGATCACGTTCCTGCGCGGATACTGGGTGATCCCCTGCTCCTGGACTCCCCCCATGAAGATCGAACTCGCCGGCCGCACCGCACTCGTTACCGCTTCCACCGCCGGCATCGGCCTGGCGATCGCCCAGGGTCTTGCCGCGGCGGGTGCGCGGGTCATTCTCAACGGCCGCAGCACCGACAGTGTCGAACGCGCCCGCCAGCGCCTGCTCGCCGCCGTTCCGGGTGCCGAGGTGATCGGCGTCGCCGCCGACCTTTCCGATGCAGCCGGTGTCGATGTGCTGCTGGCCGGCCTGCCCAAGGTCGACATCCTGGTCAACAACGCCGGCATTTTCGGCCCCGAGGACTTCTTCGAGACCGAAGACGCCACCTGGGAGCGCTACTGGCAGACCAACGTGATGTCTGGCGTGCGTCTGTCGCGGGCACTGCTGCCGGCGATGGTCGACGCCGGCTGGGGCCGCGTGCTGTTCATCTCCTCCGAATCGGCACGCAACATTCCCGCCGACATGATCCATTACGGTGTCAGCAAGACCGCGCAGCTGTCGCTGTCGCGCGGCCTGGCCAAGCGCGTGGCCGGCAGTGGCGTCACCGTCAACGCGGTGCTGCCCGGCCCGACCCTGTCCGACGGTTTCGCGGCGATGTTCGAAGATGAACGCCAGCGCAGCGGCAAGCCGCTGGAGCAGATCGGCCGCGAGTTCGTGATGGCACACCGGCCGTCTTCGGTGATCCAGCGCACCGCCACGGTCGAGGAAGTAGCCAACATGGTGGTGTACCTGGCCTCGCCGCAGGCTTCGGCCACCTCCGGTGCAGCACTGCGCGTGGATGGCGGCGTGGTCGACGATATCGTCTGAGACCATCGACAGGTGTGCGGACCAACGGTCCGCACCCACAGGTCCGCACCCACAGCGGATAGGCAGGAATGCTAGGCTGCGCCGGTCAAGGAGGTTCCATGTCCGGTCACAACCAGTTCGCCCTGCTGCGCCAGCGCCGTTTCCTGCCGTTCTTCGTGGTCCAGGCGCTCGGTGCGTTCAACGACAACGTGTACCGGCAGGCGATCATCAGCATGTTGCTGTTCATGGCCGTGCCGGAGGAAGAATTGGGGCTGTACGCCACGCTGGCACCGGCCATCTTCATCCTGCCGTACTTCCTGTTCTCGGCACTGGCCGGGCAGATCGCCGACAAACTGGAGAAATCGCGACTGATCGTGATCACCACGACCATGGAGATCGTGATCATGTCGCTGGCGGCCACCGGCTTCCTCACCCAGAGCCTGCCGGTGCTGCTGGTCGCCTTGTTCTGCACCGGCATGCAGTCAACCCTGTTCGGCCCGGTGAAGTACTCGGTGCTGCCCTCGGTGCTCAAGCCCGAAGAGCTGACCGGCGGCAACGGTCTGGTCGAGATGGGCACCTCGATGTCGATCCTGTCCGGCATGATCGTCGGCGGCCTGGTGTTCACCGTGGCCGGCAGCCATGGCACGGTGGTGGCCGCGTGCGTGATCATCGCGCTGGCGATCTGCGGCAACATCGCCGCCCGCCTGATTCCCAAGGTCGATGCCGGCGACCCGGACCTGAAGATCAACTGGAACCCGCTGCCGGAATCACTGGCGGTGCTGCGCATGGCGCGCCAGCAGAAGGCGGTGCGCAATTCAATCCTGGGCGTGTCCTGGTTCTGGTTCGTCGGCACCGTGCTGACCTCGCAGCTGCCGGCCTATGCGGTGACCAACCTCGGCGGCGAACCAACCCTGTACATCTTTGCGCTGGCCCTGTTCTCGGTCGGCACCGGCGTCGGCTCGCTGCTGTGCGAAAAGCTGTCGGCACGCACGGTGGAAATCGGCCTGGTGCCGTTGGGCGCGTTCGGCATGACCGCGTTCCTGCTCGACCTGTACTTCGCGCGCAGCGGCGAGGCGACGGTGCACGGGTTGACCATCGGCACCTTCCTGCAGCAGCCGGGCAGCATCCGCATCGTCATCGACCTGATCGGCATCGGCCTGTTCACCGGTATCTTCGTGGTGCCATTGTTCGCGCTGATCCAGAGCCGCACGCCGAAGGCGCAGATGTCGCGCGTGTTCGCCGCACTGAACATCCAGAATTCCGGCTTCATCGTCGGCGCAGCCCTGTTGTCGCTGGCCGCGCACAAGCTGCTGCACTGGAGCATCCCGCAGCAGTTCCTGGCGCTGGCCATCGCCAACGCGCTGGTGGCGATCTACATCTTCACCATCGTCCCCGAATTCCTGATGCGCTTCCTCAGCTGGCTGATGGTGCGCACCCTGTACCGCCTGCGCCCGCACGGCATCGAAGCCAACGTGCCCGACGAAGGTGCCGCGCTGCTGGTCTGCAACCATGTCAGCTACATGGACGCACTGATCCTGTCGGCGACGATTCCGCGTCCGGTGCGCTTCGTCATGTACTACAGGATCTTCAACATCCCGGTGATGCGCTGGATCTTCCGTACCGCCAAGGCGATCCCGATCGCCGGTGCGCGCGAAGACCCGGCGCTGATGCAGCGCGCGTTCGATGACATCGACGCCGCGTTGGCCGAAGGCGAGCTGGTCTGCATCTTCCCGGAAGGCGCACTGACCAGGGATGGTGCAATCGCCCCGTTCAAGTCCGGCGTCGAGAAGATCCTCGAACGGCGGCCGGTGCCGGTGGTGCCGATGGCCCTGCGCGGCATGTGGTCGAGCATGTGGAGCCGGCGCGACAGCCGCCTCGGCCGCATGCGGGTGCCGCGCCGTTTCCGAGCCACCGTCGAGGTGGTGGCGGCACCGTCCATGGACGGCCACACCACCAACGCCCAGGCGCTGGAAGCCCAGGTGCGGGCCCTGCGCGGCGATCACGCCTGACAGAATCGGACTGACAGGCAGGCCCGGCAACCTCCCCCGCATACGCCACCGTCCAGTGGCGAACACGACATGCCGTGCGTGTAAACGCATACATGCAACGCCGGTTGCGGTAGATTACGCACCCACAGGGGGGAGGTTCGGCCGATTCACCAAGGCCGGCCACCAAGGAATGGAGTCTCGCTTTGAATCAACCACCACCGCTCAGCCGTCCGGTCTACATCCCCAACCATCTGGTCTGGGCGATCCTGACGACGCTGTTCTGCTGCCTGCCGTTGGGCGTGGTGTCGATCGTCTATGCCTCCCAGGTCGATGGCCGCCGCGCGGCTGGCGATCTGCCGGGGGCCTACAGCGCGTCGCGCAAGGCGGGCTGGTGGGCAGTGGCTTCGGCCGTGGCCCTGCCGGTCCTGTTGCTGTTGTGGCTCGGGCTGTTCGGCGGCTTGGCCGTACTGGGCGCTCTTTCCGACCAATGATTCACCACCACCACCCATCAAGGAGCTTGAACCCATGAATACCGCTACTCCGCAGGTCCCGAACAACCTGGTCTGGGCCATCCTGACCACCCTGTTCTGCTGCCTGCCGGCCGGCATCGTGTCGATCGTCTACGCCGCGCAGGTCAACGGCAAGCTGGCCGCTGGCGACATCGCCGGCGCCCAGGACTCCGCCGCCAAGGCCAAGAAGTGGGCCATCTGGTCGGCCATTGCCTGGGCCGTGCTGGTCGTGCTGTACGTGCTGTTCTTCGTCGTGCTCGGCGGCATGGGCGCGATGAGCAACAGCGGCTACTGATATGCCTGGACGGATCCGGCGCCTGCGCCGGATCCGTTGTTGCATGTCCGCGCTTCCCGCTCGTTCCCGACTCGCCCGCTGGGCGCCGCTGCTGGCTTCCGCCGGCCTGGCCGTGGGTGCCACGGTGGTGCTGCGCAACGTCAATCCCTACGTCCCCGGCAATCCACTGCCAAGCTGCCCGCTGTACGCCCTGACCGGCCTGTACTGCCCGGGCTGTGGCAGCACGCGCTGCCTGTATTCCCTGGTCCACTTCGACCTGCCCGGCGCGATGGCGATGAACCCGCTGCTGGTCATCAGCCTGCCGTTCCTGTTGCTGATGCTGCTGAACATCGCCGGCATCCGCCCACGCGTGCTCGACCCGCTGATGCGGGTGCTGGCCAATCCTGTGTTCTGGCTCTGGGTGCTGCCCGGGTATGCGCTGCTGCGCAACCTGCCTTGGGCACCGTTCACTGCACTGGCACCGATCTAGGTTTCCAGCCAACGGCGCAGCCCCTCGTGGTGGGCGGCGTTTGTCGGTCATGGGATAGGGCGGGGGGGTGGACTGCGCAGGGGTCGCTGCGAGTACTTCCATGTAAGCTCGGTCGCCGCATCCATGCGGCTCACGCCCCTGCGCAGCCCACCCGCCCGGCCACGGACAGTTTCCGTGCGCGTCCACCACGGAAAAGAAAGAAAAGATCAAAAGCAAAAGCGGATCGCTTCGCTGCGCTCGCTCGGAGCCGAGCATGGCTCGGCTCTGGAGAACGTCCGTGCGCGGAAAACTGTCGAAGGCGGGGTGGGTCGGATGGCGGGGGTGTGAGCCGCATGGGCCCGAGGCATGCCTCGGGCGGGTTGGGCAGGACGCCCAACCCGGGTCTTGCCGTGTGCGCAGGACAGCGCACACGAGCAAGCGGCGACCAAGCCTCCATGGATGGATTCACGGCGTCCCCCGCCATCCGACCCACCCCGCCAACCCGCAGCAATCCAGCTGTTGCTGTTGCTGTTGCTCTGTTGCCTCTGCAGGTGCAGGGCTGCAAGCCCTGCCAAAACACCTACGTCACCCAGCCTGCAATCACCAGCAGGGCGAGGATCGCCAGCCACAGCAGCAGCATCCGCCACACCAGGCTCATCGCATCACGCAGGTCCGGCAACCGCTGCCACACCGGCAACAGCCCCGCCTCGGTGTAGTCGTGCGCATCCTCGCGCAGTTCGGCGTTGACGCTGGCCCGCGCCACCGCACCCAGGAACCCGGTGTTGCCGGTCAGGCGCTCGCCATGGGCCTGGCGCCACGCCTTCCACGCCGTATCGAAGTTGCCCACCAGCGCCATCGAGAACGCCATCAGCTGTGCCACCGGCCACTCGATCCAGCCCAGCAGGCGCTGCGCCAGCGCCAGCGGCTCGACCGGCACGCGGGCACGCATCGGGCTTTCCGCCATCAGCGCCAGCAACCGGTAACCGAGCGCGCCAGCCGGGCCCAGCAACAGGAACCAGAACAGCACCGCGAACCAGCGCCGCAGTGCGTTGAGCACCGTCGCCTCGACCAGCGACGGAATGTCCTCGCGCAGGCTGCCGCCGGCCGACTGCAGGTTGCGCACTGCAGCCTGCCGCGTCGCCGCATCATCGGCATCGATGATGGCCTCGATATCGCGGTCCAGGTCACGCGGGCCCCAGCACCAGGCCAGCACCGCCACGCCCAGCAGCAGCGACGGCAGGCCGAACAGCACCCCGCGCAACAGCCACGCCAGCAGCGCCATCAGCAACAGCGGCGGCAGCAGGGCCAAGGCAATGCCGGCCGGTCCCTGCCAGGCCCTGCCACCACGCGCATCCAGCCAGCCCAGCCAACGCCGGAAACCGTCGAAACGGCGCAGCGAGGCAGCAGCGGCCGGAGCAACATGGCCCAGGGCCAGTGCCACCAGCACGGCGGCCAGAGTGGTGAACATGGCAGGTCTCCCTACGAAACAGAACGCTCGGCGCCGCTACCTTACCTGTCGCAGCGGCGCCCTCAGCGGTGAACCGGACTGTAACCCGTGCCGTGTTCAGGTGGCGGCAATGCAATCACCCCAGCCGGCCCGCCTCAGCCCTTCTGCTGGCGGTACCAGTGCTCGATCAGGCCGCGCGAAATCGAGATCGGCGGCGACAGGCGGATGCCCTGGCCATCGTCCTCCACATCGCGCGCCAGTGCCGCGCCGACCTCGTCGGCACTGAACCAGCGCGCGTCTTCCAGCTCGCCGTCCACGGTCGGCAGGTCATCCTGCGCCTGCGCCCGGAAGCCGACCATCAGTGCGCCCGGGAACGGCCACGGCTGCGAGCCCAGATACTGGCAAGCGGTCACCCGCACTTTGCTCTCTTCGTGGACTTCGCGTACCACGGTCTGCTCGAAGGTCTCGCCCGGTTCGACGAAGCCAGCCAGCACCGAGTAGCGACGTGGCGCCCAGTTCGACTGGCGGCCGAGCAGCAGGCGGCCCTGGTTTTCAACCGCCACGATCACAGCGGGGTCGACACGCGGATAGTGCTCGGTGGAACACTGCGCGCAACGCCCCACGAAGCCGCCACGGGCAAACGCCACGGCACCACCGCATACTCCACAGAAACGGGTGCGCGAGTGCCAGTAGGACATGCCACGTGCGTAGCTGAAAGCGGTCGCATCAGCCACCGACCACAGCAGGGCGGCCTGGCGCAGGTCGAGGCGACGTGGTGCGGTGACGGTGACGCTGGCGGCTTCAACCGAGAACCACGCTTGTTCCCCGCGCAGGCCGAGGAAGATCGCGGAGCCGGGACCGCCGCCGATGTCGGCGCCGGTCAGCGCCAGCGGCTGGTCGTCATCGCCGGTGAAGGCGCTGCCGTCCTGATCGAGCACCAGAATGTGCGCGCCCGGCCACAGGCGCGCCAGTGCATCGGCATCTTCGCGCAGGGCATCGGCGCGCTCCAGCGGTTCGCCCACGAAGGCGAAACCGGAAAGCGGCGAAGGAGTATTGGGCATCCTGCAAGCGTGCCGCCAATCGATGCGGGTGGCAAGCCGCGGGCTTTGCCGAAGCCGTCTGTGGGTGTGGAGCTTGCTCCACACACCTTGTCGCGCGGGACGCAGGCCCCGCGCCCCGCCTACATGCTGAAACTGCTGCCGCAGCCGCAGGTGGTCTTTGCGTTCGGGTTGCGGATCACGAACTGTGCACCGGTCAGGCTCTCGGTGTAGTCCACCTCGGCGCCCATCAGGTACTGCAGGCTCAACGGGTCGACCAGCAGGGTCACCCCGCTGGTCTGTACCGCCAGATCGTCCTCGGCACGGTTCTCGTCGAACTCGAACCCGTACTGGAAGCCCGAACAGCCACCACCTTCGATGTACACGCGCAGGGCCAGGTCGGGGTTGCCCTCTTCCTGGATCAGGGATTTGACCTTGGCGGCCGCCGACTCGGTGAAGTTCAGCGGGCGCTCCAGCGACTGGTAATCGGGCGCGGCGGCCGGGGTGGCGCCGGGCAGGGAGACTAGCGTGCTCATGGTGTCAGCATGGGGGTGCCGACGATGGCTTTCAAGCCATCGCCTCGGCCAGCTTGCGGCGCGCGGCGGTGTCACCCTTGCCGCCAGTGGCCTCATCAGCTTCCGGGGCCGGCAGGGCGGCCATCGGGGCGCTGGCGTGGATCAGGCGACCGTTCAGCTGGGCGCCCGCATTCATCTCCACCACCTGGTAATGGACGTTGCCGTTGACCCGCGCGCTCGGGGTCAGTTCGACTTTCTCGCTGGCGTGCACGTCGCCGTCCAGGCGGCCACTGATGACCACCACCTGGGCACGGATCTCGCCCTCGATCACGCCATGCTCGGCGACCGTCAGGGTCGCGCCACTGGCGCCTTCGGCGGCGATCACCTTGCCATGGATGCGGCCTTCCACGTACAGGCCACCACTGAATTCCACATCACCGCGGATCACCACCTGGTTGCCGATCAGGGCATCCACCACCAGCTGGCCTTCACGGTTGGATTTGCTGCTTCCGAACATCTGCCTACTCCCCTTTGCTGGCCGGCGCACCGGCCTGTTTCCAGTCGAATACCTGGGTGGTACCCCCCGTACCACTCCCCAATGTCACCCGCACGCGTTGCGGGGTGAAGTCAGCCGGCAGCATCACGCTGCCGGTGAGCTGCTGGAAGTACCGGAACGAGTAATCCTGTCCCGGTACCTTGCTGCGCTGGTGCAGATCATCCCAGCTGATCGTGGCCAGCTTGCCGTTCTTGACGCCTTCCACGGTGAAGCGCATCTGCCCCTGGCTGATGGCGCCGCGGTTGAGGTTCTGGGTCAGCACCGCGGTGTACTGCCAGGTGCCGGCCGCTTCCGGGCTGAACTCGATCGAATGGGTGTTCAGGCCCTTGCGCTGGCTGGTCGAACCCACCAGGCGCTCATAGAAGGCAACGTCGGCACGCAGGCCGGCGATTTCCTCATCGCGCTCGGCCAGCGAAGACTGCACCTCGGTGTTGGCGGCGCGGCTGATGCGGTCGGAGGCTTCCAGCGTGGCCTGCTTCTGGCGCAGTTCGGTCAGCTGCGCCTGCAGCGTCTCGGCACGCTTCTCGGCGGCCTGCAGGCGCTGGCCCTGCGCATCGCGCGGGGTGGCCATCCAGCAGCCGCCGAGCACCGCCAGCACCAGGCTGAGCAGCCAGATGCCGCCGATCACCAGCAGGCGGCGGCGGTCGGCCGGCGGTTGCGGCGCGCCGGGCAGGCGGACCTGCACGCGCATGGGAGGACGGTTGGTCATGGGTGGATTCCGGGGCATCGCGAGGGCGACACCGGTACGGCCCCTGTGGCAAACGACGGGCTAGTGTATGACAGGACGGGTGGGTTTCCTGCGCAGTGGCGAGCCACGGTCTGTGGCGTTCAGGCATGCCATCGTCGATAGTGTGGTCCCCTGCACAGTTCCGTCGCCGGAGCATCGCCATGACCGAAGCCCACCTGTTCGTGATCGGCATCCTGCTGGCCTGGCTGGCCGGCATCCGCGTCTACCTCACCGTGTTCGGTGTCGGCCTGGCCGGCCTGCTCGGTTGGGTCGACCTGCCACCGGCCCTGCAGGCCACTGAATCGTGGTGGGTGCTGGGCACCTCGGCGGCGCTGGCGGTGACCGAATTCTTCGCCGACAAGATTCCCGGCGTCGACTCGGCGTGGGATCTGGTGCAGACCCTGGCACGTGTACCCGCAGGTGCCTTCCTTGCCGCAGCCACGCTGTCGCCGGATGGGCAGCTGGGCACCGGCGCACTTGCTGCCGGTGCAGGTGTCGCGCTGGCCAGCCACGGCCTGAAGGCAGGCACCCGCGCCCTGCTCAATACCTCGCCCGAGCCTGCCAGCAACTGGGTGGCCTCCGCCGCCGAGGACACCGTGGTGGTCGGTGGCCTGGCCCTGGCCCTGGCACACCCGTGGATCGCGCTGATCGTGGTGCTGGCCTGCAGCCTGGCGGGCGCACTGCTGGTGTGGCTGGTCTGGCGCACCCTGTGGAGAGGCGTGCGCTGGCTGGCACGCAGTGCGTCGCCCGACAGCCCACGCCAGCCCGGCACCGGTTGATCGCCGGGCTTGTCGCATAATGGACGCGAACACCAGGAGCACCGATGGCCGCAAACGAATCCCCCGCGGGCGCCCGCCCGGGACGCGCTGAAACCCCTCCGGCCGATCATTGGCAACGCTGGACCGCTGAACCGGCGAGCGCCGTCGCCGCAGCGCCGGCAGCGGTTCCGCCGCTGGCCGCCTCCGACGCACCCGCATCGATCGGCAGCGCACCGCCGCCGCTGCCCGGCCCATCCCTGCTGGCCGAGGCCGGCGGCAATGACCCGGCACCGCTGCACTCCGATTCGCCCTACCGCGTGCTGATCGTCGAGGATGATCGCGCCCAGGCACTGTTCGCACAGAGCGTGCTGCATGGCGCCGGCATGCAGGCGATCGTGCACAGCGATGCCGACGGTGCGCTGCAGGCGATCAAGGAACATCGCCCCGACCTGATCCTGATGGACCTGCACCTGCCCGGTCTGGACGGCATGCGCCTGACCGCGCTGATCCGCCAGCAGCCCGGCCTGCAGCTGCTGCCCATCGTGTTCCTCAGCGGCGACCCGGACCCGGAACGCCAGTTCGAGGTGCTCGACAGTGGCGCCGACGACTACCTGAGCAAGCCGATCCGACCGCGCCACCTGATCGCCGCCGTGGCCAACCGCATCCGCCGCGCGCGGGCGCAGGCCGCAACCCTGCCCGGCGTATCCGGCACCCCGGCCACCAGCAATCCGGAAACCGGGCTGCCGACGCGGCATCACGTGCTGCAGCAGCTCAACGCCGCGCTCGCCCACCGTGACCAGGGCGGCGTGCTGTTCGTCGAGATATCCAGCGCACTGGGCCTGCGCGAGCGCTATGGCTATGCCGCCTTCGAGCGCCTGATGGTGCAGGCCGGGCAACGCCTGGCAGAAGCCGGCCACCCGCACCTGCTGGCGCGCCTGAACGACAACAGCTTCCTGCTGCTTGCGCGCAATGTCAGCGAGGACAGCCTGGAAGGCATTGCCGCTGCGCTGCGCGAGCAGTTGTCGGCGCGGGCCTTCGTGATCCGCGATGACGAATCGGTGCATCTGCGGGGCGTGGTCGGCTATGCACCGCTGTCGCCGGGCTTCGACGATGCCAACAGCGCGCTGGAGGCAGTCGAGCGCACCACCCTGCAGGCACGGCTGCTCAGCGCCGGCGTGGCCGGCCACGTGCACCGCGACGTGACCAGCGAGCAGGAACACCTGGCACTGCTGGAAGGCCAGCTTGAGCTGGCCTACCAGCCGATCGTCGCCGTCGCCGGCGGCAACACCGCGCAGTACCAGCTGCTGCTGCGCCTTCGCCAGGCCGACGGTACGCTGCTGGCGGCAGGCCAGGTGATTCCGGCCGCAGAGGCTGCCGGGCGCATCGCCGATCTCGACCAGCAGGTGATGGACCATGCACTGGGCCTTCTCGACCTTTACCGGCACGCGACGCAACCACTGAACCTGTTCGTTTCGCAGTCGCTGCGCACCCTGCAACGCGATGCGTTCGCGGATTGGCTGCTGGAATCGCTGCAGCAGCGCGACCTGCCCGGCAGCGCGCTGGTGATCGACGTCCGCCTGCCCGACGCGCTGATCCATACCGTGCCGCTACAGCAGTTCTGCCAGCGCATGGCCGGCGCCGGCGTGCGCTTCTGCCTGAGCCAGTTCGAACCCGGGGGCGAAGCCGATGCGCTGCTGACCCAGCTGCCGTTGTCGTTCGTGCGCATGGCCGCGCGCTTCTCCAGCAGTCATTCCAATCCGGCCACGCGCGAAGAGCTGCGCCGGGCAATCGAGCGGGCGCACGCCGCCGGGCAGCAGATCATCGGCCAGCAGATCGAAGATCCGCAGGCCGCCGCCGCGATGTGGGTGGGCGGTGTCGACTACATCCAGGGCAACATGGTGCAGTCGGCCGGCAGCGATCTGAACTTCGACTTCCACAACGCGGTGCTCTGACGTGCCGATGTGGGTCGCGCTGCTGGTTGCCCTTGCTGCGGCCTCCATCAGCGCGCTGCTGTTGGGCCTGCGGCTGCGCGCGCGCAACCGGGCACTGGCCCAGCTGCAACGCGAGCGCAGCCTGCTGGCCGCCGAACGTGACCAGCTGCGCCGCACCACCGAACGACAGGGGCAGCTGGAACAGCAGCTGCTGCAGGCCAAGCAGGCCGCCGAGGCGGCGGTGCTGGCCAAGGGTGAGTTCCTGGCCACGATGAGCCACGAGATCCGTACGCCGCTCAACGGCATCCTGCCGATGCTGGAGCTGATCGCACGCGGCCCGCTGGGCGAGGACCAGCGGCAGATGCTGGCCACCGCCTCGGCCAGCTCGCAGCAGCTGCTGCGCATCGTCGACGACATCCTCGACTACTCGCGGCTGGAAGCACAGGCGCTGGAACTGGAGATCACCAGCTTCAACCTGCGCGACCTGCTCGATGGCGTGGTGCAGCTGATGCAGCGCGCCGCCGACGCCAAGGGCCTGTCGCTGGGGCTGCAGCTGGACCCGTCGGTGCGCCTGCCGGTGCGTGGCGACCCGGTACGCCTGCGCCAGGTGTTGAGCAACCTGCTGGCCAACGCGATCAAGTTCACCGCGCGCGGCCAGGTACAGCTGCGCGTGCAGCGCCTGGGCGAAGGTCCCGCACAGCACCAGCTGCGCTTCGAGATCATCGACACCGGCATCGGCATCGACGAGGCACTGCAGGCGCGCCTGTTCCAGTCCTTCAGCCAGGCCGATGCCTCAACGACCCGCATCTACGGTGGCACCGGCCTGGGCCTGGCGATCTGCAAGCGCATCATCGACCTGATGCACGGGCGCATCGGCGTGCAGTCCACGCCCGGCCAGGGCGCCACGTTCTGGTTCGAGATCCCGTTGTTGAAGGTGCCCGGCGACCTGCCGGCCATGGCGCGCACGCCACACGCGCTGCTGCTGTTCAGTAGCGATGCCATCCTGCAAGCACGCATCGAGCGCATCGCGGCCCATCATGGACTGCTGGTGCACGCCCTGGCGCAGTTCGATGCCGTGGTCGAGCGCCTGCGCGCGGTGCCGAGGCCGGGGCAACCGGCACCGGCGTGGCTGCTGGTCGATGCACGTGCGCGCCGCATCGGTGAAGCGACGCTGCAACAGGCGTTGGCCGAACGTGGCGAAGACGACGGGCTGCAGGTGCTGTGGCTGCAGGACGATGCCCTTCCTCCACGCCCACGCCAGCGGCAGCTACCCTCGCATTTCGACGACGCTGGGCTGCATGCACTGCTGGCTGCACCGGTTGCGCATGCGCGCCCTGCCGCGCTGCTGGCCAACGCCGGACAGGGCCAGCCCACGCCCACGCTGCCGCCGCTGCACCTGCGCGTGCTGCTGGTGGAGGACAACACGGTCAACCGCATGGTGGCCGAGCAGCTGCTGCGCGTGTTCCAGTGCGAAGTGCGCAACGCCGCCGATGGCGAGCAGGCGTTGCTTGCCCTGCGCGAAGGCGACGTGGATGTGGTGCTGATGGATTGCCAGATGCCGGTGCTGGACGGCTATGCCGCCACCCGCCGCTGGCGCGCCGAGGAAGTGGAGAACGGACGCCCGCGCCTGCCGATCATCGCGATGACCGCCAATGCCATGGCCGGTGACCGCGAGCGCTGCCTGCAGGCCGGCATGGACGACTATCTGTCCAAGCCGATTGCACGCGCCACCCTGCATGCGCTGCTGCAGCGCTGGGGCGGCGGCAAAGCCGCATCACCTGCACGGCCTTCGATAGAGCCGAGCCATGCCCGGCTGACGGCCGATAGCCGTCGCGCTCCATCAGCCGAGCATGGCTCGGCTCTACAGGACGATGACAGCCGAGTCGGCTCCAAGCCGCAGCCGGTGCTGGACCGCGACGTGCTGGACGAACTGCATGCAGTGATCGGGGAGAGCGCCATCCAGATCGTCTCGGTGTTCCTGGAGGATGCGCCGGCAATGGTGCAGCAGCTGCAGCAGGCCGCGCAGAACGGCGACGAGCCTCGCCTGCAGGCCGTCGCGCACAGCCTCAAGTCATCCAGCGCGAACGTGGGCGCACTGTCGCTGTCGTCAGTCGCGCAGCGCATCGAGCACGAAGCCCGCAGCGGCAGCCTGCAGCGCCCCGCAGTAGCGGTGGCGCTGCTGGTTGCGGAATTCGCCCGAGCACGCGTGGCACTGACGGGCTACCTGGCACAGCATCGTGCCGGCCAGGCCGGCTGACTCACTCTTCCAGCTTGCTCAGCAGGTACTTCGGTTCGCCGATGCGCTCGATCAGGTCGAGCTGGGTTTCCAGCCAGTCGATGTGCTCTTCTTCCGAATCGAGGATCTTCACGAACAGCTGGCGGCTGACGTAGTCGCCGACCGAATCGGCATACGCCACGGCCTCGCGCAGGGTGACCACGCCATCGCGTTCCAGCAACAGGTCGCACTGCAGGATCTCGGTCGGGTTCTCACCAATGCGCAGCTTGCCCAGCGCCTGGAAGTTCGGCAGGCCTTCGAGGAACAGGATGCGGTCGGCGAGCATGTCGGCATGCTTCATCTCGTCGATCGATTCCTTGTACTCGTGTTCGGCCAGTTCCTTGATCCCCCAGTTCTTCAGCATCTTGGCATGCAGGAAGTACTGGTTGATCGCGGTCAGCTCGTTGTAGAGGACCTTGTTGAGGAATTCGATGACCTTGGTGTCGCCCTTCATGGGGATGCTCCTGCACGCTGAAAACGCAGGAACTTTAACGCCTTGCCTGCAGCCGTGAAGGAACGCGAATCGTGCGCATTGGCCTGTGCGGCCGCACGTGAGGAATGCGAAAGCGCGCCGTCAACGCGCCGCCAAGAGACGATCAGGCGACCTGGGCCAGACCCAATACCGGCAGCGGCAGATCGTGGGTGGCACGCGCCTTGGCCAGCAGATCGCCGGCCATGTCCAGGCAGGAACCGCAGGTAGCGCCACAGCCGGTACGCATGGTCAGTTCGGCCACCGTACTGACGCCATGGCTGGCGGCTTCGCGGATCTGGTGGTCGGTGACTCCGTTGCAGATGCAGACGTACACAGGCGTGAACCGGGCTGGCAGGCCAGAAGCGGCCTGTTGGCTATTCCAATGGAAACGAGAATGGTTGTCAATCAGAGACCTGAACCATTCTCGATACCGTTCAGCCCGTCAGCTGGCCGGGCCATCGCCCGTGGCCTTCTTCGGCCAGTAGCCGCGGGTCCGAGGGCGCTTGCGTGGGCGGTCGTGCCCGGCGGTATGGCCAGGCATCCAGGCTTCGGCGGCGCTCTTGGGCATGGCGGTAACCCCCTGCCCGGCCACCCCGCGGGCCAGCGGCGCCAGATGTCGCAACGCACGCGCATAGACGCCACGCTTGAACATCACCACATGCTCCACCGGGTACCAGAAGTCCACCCAGCGCCAGTGGTCGAACTCGGGCGAGTCGGTGTGGTCCAGCTTCACGTGGGATTCGTCGCCGGTCAGGCGCAGCAGGAACCAGACCTGCTTCTGGCCGATGCAGACCTGCCGCTCATTACGGCGGATGGCCCGCGCCGGCAGCTTGTAGCGCAGCCAGCCGGGCGTCGCCCCGAGCACTTCCACATGCTCGGGCAGCAGGCCGGTCTCTTCCTGCAGTTCACGATACATGGCCTCGACAGGCGTCTCGTCGGTGTTCATGCCACCCTGCGGGAACTGCCAGCCGTCCCGGCGCACGCGTCGTGCCCAGAACACCTGGCCGTCCTGCCGCATCAGCACGATGCCGACGTTCGGTCGATAGCCGTCCGGATCGATCACGATGCGGACTCCTAAGAAAATCTACTGGCCGGGACTATCCCATGCCCTCTGTCGGCCCACAAGCACGACACAAAGTGTTGACAGGGGCGGTACACATCCGCAGAATAGCGGGCTCACCAAGGCTATGTAGCTCAGCCGGTTAGAGCACAGCACTCATAATGCTGGGGTCGGTGGTTCGAGTCCACCCATAGCCACCACACTGAAAATCAAGTTGTTTTTCAGCGTGAAAAGTGAGAAAATAGTTGCACGTTTTGCCCCGTCGCCAAGCGGTAAGGCACCTGACTCTGACTCAGGCATTCGGTGGTTCGAATCCATCCGGGGCAGCCAAATTAAAAACAAAAGGCCAGATCGAAAGATCTGGCCTTTTGCTTTTAATCTGGTCGCGCATTCCACCTTGTCCCCGCGCCTGTCGGCACACCCCCTTGAACAACAAGGGGGCTCTTCTCCAGAAAGAACCCCAGGGTCGGATCCTTTTCCGCAGGGAAAGGCCCTGACCCCACCCTCCCGGCACGCGAGACCACGGGTAGTGCCGGCCGCTGGCCGGCAACCAGGAAATCCATGACCCCGGAACGACAAAAGCCCGGCCGAAGCCGGGCTTTTGCTTTTCCATCCAGCGGGCTCCCGAAGGAGCCCAACCAGGCGCGGTAAATCAGCGCTTGGAGAACTGGGTGGCGCGACGGGCCTTGTGCAGACCGACCTTCTTACGCTCGACTTCACGGGCGTCACGGGTCATGAAGCCAGCCTTGCGCAGCTCGGACTTCAGGGTTTCGTCGTACTCGACCAGAGCACGGGCGATGCCCAGACGGATCGCACCGGCCTGGCCGGTGGTGCCGCCGCCAGCGGCGGTGACCAGGATGTCGAAGCTTTCGGTGTTCTTGGTCAGCTCGAGCGGCTGGCGCACGATCATGCGCGCGGTCTCACGACCGAAGAACTCGTCCAGCGGACGGCCATTGACGGTGATGTTGCCCGAACCCTTGCGCAGGAACACGCGAGCGGTGGAGGACTTGCGGCGGCCAGTGCCGTAGTTTTGAGTGATAGCCATGATTAGATATCCAGAACCTGCGGCTGCTGTGCGGCGTGCGGATGCTCAGTGCCAGCGTAGACCTTGAGCTTGCGGTACATCTGGCGACCCAGCGGGCCCTTCGGCAGCATGCCCTTCACGGCGATCTCGATCACGCGCTCCGGGTGGCGCTCCAGCGCCTGTGCCAGGGATTCGGTCTTCAGGTTGCCGATGTAACCGGTGAAACGGTGATACATCTTGTCCTGCAGCTTCTTGCCGGTGACGGCAATCTTTTCTGCATTGATGACGACCAGGTAGTCGCCGGTATCAACGTGCGGGGTGTAGACCGGCTTGTGCTTGCCACGCAGACGGCGGGCCAGCTCGGTGGCGAGACGGCCCAGGGTCTTGCCCTCGGCGTCGACGAGGTACCAGTCGCGCTGGACGGTCTCGTTCTTGGCAGTGAAAGTGCTCATGAAGAACTCTAGGTTAGGTCGGGCTCATTGCGGCGAAAGGCTCGCCGGAACTCTGCCACGCGTTGTGAAAAGGTGAAGCGTAAGAGGCGGGATTGTACTCATCCTGCCGCGGGGGCGCAACCCGTCCCCTGGGCCGGGTTGGCAGGGGCGCGGGGCCGGGCGAGAATCGGGGGGTCTTCCGCCCCACCGCGTACTGCCATGACCGTGCTCCGCCAGACCACTCCGCTGGACCACCTGCTGACCGAGGCGCAGCGCGCCCTGGACACAGTGTTCGGCAATCCGCCGGCGGCCCGCCCCTACCCCGCCACGGACACCGGCGAGCCCGGCATGGACAGCGCCGAGCGGCGCCATGCCGCAGGCCTGATGCGGATCAACCACGTCGGCGAGGTCTGCGCGCAGGGCCTGTACTTCGGCCAGGCCGCCGTGGCGCGCGACCCGGCCACGCGGGAACACCTGCTGGAAGCGGCGCAGGAAGAAACCGACCACCTGGCCTGGTGCGCCACCCGGCTGGCCGAACTGGACAGCCGTCCGAGCCTGTTCAACCCGCTCTGGTACGCCGGCAGCTACACCATCGGCACCCTGGCCGGGCTGCGCGGCGACGGCTGGAACCTGGGCTTCGTGGTCGAGACCGAGCGCCAGGTGGAGGCCCACCTGGACGAGCACCTGGTCGACCTGCCGGCCGGCGACCTGCGCAGCCGCGCGGTCATCGCGGTGATGAAGGACGACGAGGCCCGCCATGCGGACCACGCCGAGCAGGCCGGCGCTCGCCGCCTGCCGTTCCCGATCCCGGGCGTGATGGCACTGGCCTCCAGGGTGATGAAGACCATCGCCTACCGCATTTGAAGGGTCGCCCGCACCAACGGTGCGGGCCTACCAGGAGATGCGGGGGGGGGCGACGGTGGGGCCCGACCGTTGGTCGGGCCATCAATCAGTTCGGCGAGACCAGCTTCAGGCCGATCACACCAGCCACGATCAGGCCCACGCAGGCCAGGCGGGCCGGCGATGCGCTGTCGTTGAACAGGTAGATGCCCAGCACCGCCACGCCCATGGCACCGATACCGGTCCAGATCGCGTAGGCCGTGCCGACCGGGATGCTCTTCATCGCCTGGCTCATCAGGTACAGGCTGATCAGCGCGGATACCACCGTGGCAGCGGTGGGCAGGGGTTTGCTGAAGCCTTCGGAGTACTTCATTCCGAGGGCGAAACCGATCTCGAACAGGCCGGCCAGCAGCAGGTAGATCCAGGGCATGGGTGGGGGCTCCTTACCTTTTTTGAAAAAAAAACGAAACGGCCCGGTGTTTTCACACCGGGCCGTGGGTCGGTACATCACCGTGGAACTGTAACGCGTGCGGGGGCACTGGTTCCACGGGGCGGGTCGTCCCGCCTGGGTGGCGATGCCTGCGGGCATCGCACATGGTGCTTACTCGGACAGGTTGCGGCCGTGGAACAGCTCTTCGATCTCGCGCTTGAGCAGCGCTTCGATCTTCATGCGTTCCTTGAACGACAGGTTCTTGGCCTTTTCCTCGAACAGGTACTGGTCCAGGTCGAAGTCCTTCAGGTGCATCTTCGTGTGGAAGATGTTTTCCTGGTAGACGTTGACGTCGAACATCTCGTAACGCGACTTGATGTTCTTGGCCAGGAAGTTCTGGATCGAGTTGATCTTGTGGTCGATGAAGTGCTTCTTGCCCTTCACATCGCGGGTGAAGCCACGGACGCGGTAGTCCATGATCACGATGTCCGACTCAAGGCTCTCGATCAGGTAGTTCAGGGCCTTCAGCGGGGAAATGACGCCACAGGTGGCCACGTCGATGTCCGCGCGGAACGTCGCGATACCTTCCTGCGGATGGGTTTCCGGGTAGGTGTGGACAGTGATGTGGCTCTTGTCCATGTGCGCGACCACGGCGTCGGAGATCAGCTCCTTGCCGGCCAGCTTCTTGTCGATCACCGGCTCTTCGGAGATCAGGATGGTCACCGAGGCACCCTGCGGGTCGTAGTCCTGGCGGGCCACGTTCAGGATGTTGGCGCCGATGATCTCGGCGACATCGGTCAAGATTTGAGTCAGCCTGTCGGCGTTGTACTCTTCATCGATGTATTCAATGTAACGCTGACGCTCCTCTTCGGTGCGCGCGTAACACACGTCATAGATGTTGAAGCTCAGCGCCTTGGTGAGGTTGTTGAAACCCTGCAGCCTCAGGCGAGGCAACGGCTTGACCACGGCGGTCGATTCCTGTGTAAGAAGGGAAAGGGGGAATTATGGGGCAAACTGCCCCCGGGGGGAACGTGAAGACGCAAGAGTTCTGGCACACTGTTTGCCCTTAACAATTGCGCTGGTTAAGCTCCGCTATCGACCCCGTGAATCCGTTCATGCGCAGAGGGAGCGCCCCTATCGTGTCAACCGTGCGCCTAGCTAGCAGTCCACTGGCCTTGGATATCGCCACCATCGATCGTTTCCTGGCGCACAGCCACCGGCGGCGATATCCCACCCGTACCGACGTCTTCCGACCCGGTGACCCGGCGGGAACCCTGTATTACGTTGTCAGCGGCTCGGTTTCAATCATGGCCGAGGAAGATGACGATCGAGAGCTTGTGCTGGGCTACTTCGGTGCCGGCGAGTTCGTTGGCGAAATGGGCCTGTTCGTCGAATCGGACCGCCGCGAGGTGATCCTGCGGACCCGTACCGCCTGCGAACTGGCCGAAATCAGCTACGAGCGCCTGCACCAGCTGTTCCTCGGCCCGCTGTCGGCCGACGCCCCGCGCCTGCTGTATGCGCTGGGCCAGCAGATTTCCAAGCGCCTGCTCGATACCAGCCGCAAGGCCAGTCGCCTGGCATTCCTGGATGTTACCGATCGGATCGTGCGCACACTGCACGATCTGGCGCAGGAACCAGAAGCGATGAGCCATCCGCAGGGCAGCCAGCTGCGCGTGTCACGCCAGGAACTGGCGCGCCTGGTCGGCTGCTCGCGCGAAATGGCCGGCCGCGTGCTGAAGAAGCTGCAGACCGACGGCCTGCTGCATGCCCGCGGCAAGACCGTGGTGCTGTACGGCACCCGTTGACGGTTGAGCACCCGGTGGGTGCGGACCTTGGTCCGCACTCCTTCGCGCGCTAGGCTCGGTGCATGGAACTGAGCAGCGAATTCTGGTGGTTCATCCTCATCGGCCTTGGCGCGCAGCTGGTTGACGGCGCACTGGGCATGGCCTTCGGCCTGGTGTCCTCGTCGGTGATGCTGAGCATGGGCCTGCCACCGGCGCAGGTCAGCGCCAGCATCCACACCGCTGAAGTGTTCACCACCGGCGCCTCGGGCGTGTCGCACCTCGCCGCCGGGAATGTCGATAAACGCCTGTTCCTGCGGCTGGCCCTGCCCGGTGCGGTGGGCGGCGCCCTGGGCGCGTACGTGCTCACCCAGATCCCCGGCGACATCATCCGCCCCCTCATCTATCTGTACCTGCTGGTGCTGGCGATCATCATCCTGGCGCGCGCCGCGGGGCGCTGGATGCCCAAGGGCGAGATCCGCCGGGTACCGGTACTGGGCTTCTTCGCGGGCCTGCTCGACGCCAGCGGCGGTGGCGGCTGGGGACCGATCGCCACGTCCACCCTGCTCGCCCGTGGCGGCCAGGCGCGCACCACCATCGGTACGGTCAACGCGGCGGAGTTCGTGGTCACGTTGACCGTGTCAGCGACCTTCCTGTTGTCGATGGGCGTGCAGCACTTGCAGATCGTCGCCGGCCTGCTGATCGGCGGCATGATGGCCGCGCCGGTGGCGGCGATCCTGGTCAAGCGGGTGAAGGAGCGCTGGGTGCTGGTGGCCGTTGGCGTGCTGGTGCTGGGGATCAGCCTGTTCCAGATCGGCCATGCGGTGTACGGGTACCTGGGGCATTGAGCGTTTGCCGGCCAGCGGCCGGCACTACCGGGACGGAGGAGGGTAGTGCCGGCCGCTGGCCGGCAGATCCGTCATCGTGCGATGGGGTCAGGCCCCGGACGGGATCCGGCCCCGGGCTACGCCTTGTCGCCGCCGCGGTCCACGCAGCCCCAGTTGAGGATGCGGGTGCCGGCCGGCAGCACGCGGCGGAAGAAGTCCACCCTGGATCGCTTCGGGTTCACCACCACCGGCGCCTTGGCGGCCAGCAGCAACGGCAGGTCGGCGGTGCTGTCGGAGTAGGCGATGTCGATATTGCCGTAGCCGCGCTCGCGCAGCATGCGCATCTTTTCTTCGTTGTGGCAGTGGCGGGTCGGGCCGACGCCGCCCAGTCGCGGGCCGACCTCGGTGCCGATCACCGGCACGTCCTGGTGGGCAACGAACGCCAGGATGGCGCGGGCCAGTTCCGGCGGCGCGCCGGTGGCGACCACTACACGGTCGCCCTTGGCACGGTGCGCGGCGAACACTTCCAGCGCCTGCGGCAGCAGCTTGGCGCGCATCTGCGCCTCGTTGCGCAGCACGTAGGCATCGATCACCTTGTTGAAATCGCGCGCACGGTGCAGGCCGAAGCTGCCGATCCACACGTAGACCGAAATACCCGTTCGGCGGGTCGGCAGCATCGCCACCAACGGCCCGGCGATCGGCGTGACCAGCAGCGCGGCCAGCATGCGCAGCGGGTTGCGCTTGATCAGCGAGGCGAACAGATGGGTGCCCGAATCGCCGTCGTAGAGGGTGTGGTCGAAATCGAAGACCACCAGCGGCGCATCGTCGCGCGGCGTCGGATAGTGCGTTGTCATGCCGCGAAGAATAGCTGACGCAGGCCCTCGCCCGGCTCTTCCACGCGCATGAAGGCCTCGCCGACCAGGAATGCATGGATGCCGGCATCGCGCATCAGCGCGACGTCCTGCGGGCCGAGGATGCCACTCTCGGTGACCAGCAGGCGGTCACGCGGCACCGCCTGCTGCATGTCCAGCGTGGTCTGCAGCGACACCTCGAAGGTGCGCAGGTTGCGGTTGTTGATGCCGATCATCGGCACCGGCACCTGCAGCGCGCGCTCCAGTTCGTCGATGTCATGCACTTCCACCAGCACGTCCATGCCCAGCGACAGCGCCAGCTCGGACAACGTGGCCAGCTGGGTATCGTCCAGCGCGGCGACGATCAGCAGGATGCAGTCGGCGCCCAGCACGCGCGCCTCGTACACCTGGTAAGCGTCGATGACGAAATCCTTGCGCAGCACCGGCAGCGTGCAGGCTTCGCGGGCCTGCTGCAGATAGGCGTCGGCGCCCTGGAAGAAGTCCACGTCGGTCAGCACCGACAGGCAGCTGGCGCCACCGAACTCGTAGCTGACGGCGATGTCGGCCGGGCGGAAATCCGGGCGGATCACGCCCTTGGAGGGGCTGGCCTTCTTCACCTCGGCAATCACCGCCGGGTCGCCATTGGCCACCGCCGCCTGCAGCGCGCGCACGAAGCCACGTACCGGCGGGGCGCTGGCCACGGCGGCCTGCAGCTCCTCGAGCGGGCGCTGGACGCGGCGCTGGGCCACTTCTTCGGCCTTGCGGGCCAGGATCGTCTGCAGGATGTCGCTCATCGTCTTCGGGTCGGTGCGGGGGGGCGGTGAGGACGGCCATTATCGGCCATCGAGAGGGTCAGGCTGAACCGCGCGCTCAGGCAACCAGCGCGCGGGTGGTCTCCACATACTGCTGCAGGCGCTGGCGGGCACTGCCGTTGGCGATGGCGGCACGGGCACGGGCCAGGCCGTCGCCGATGTCGCTGGCCACCCCGGCCACGTACAGCGCGGCGCCGGCATTCAGCGCCACGATGTCCAGCGCCGGGCCGGGCTCGTTGTCCAGCACGGCACGCAGCATCTGGATGGACTGCTCCGGTCCGTCCACGCGCAGGTTGCGGCTGGCCGACATGGCGATGCCGAAGTCTTCCGGGTGGATCTCGTACTCACGCACCTTGCCGTCGCGCAGTTCGCCGACCAGGGTGCCGGCGCCCAGCGAGATCTCGTCCATGTTGTCACGGCCCCAGACCACCATCGCGCGCTCGGTACCCAGTTCGCGCAGCACGCGCGCCTGGATGCCGACCAGATCGGGATGGAACACGCCCATCAGTACCGACGGTGCACTGGCCGGGTTGGTCAGCGGGCCGAGGATGTTGAAGATGGTGCGCACGCCCATCTCGCGGCGTACCGGCGCAACGACCTTCATCGACGGGTGATGGATCGGCGCGAACATGAAGCCGATGCCGGTCCGGTCGATGGCCGCGGCCACCTGGTCAGGCTGCAGCTCGATCACCGCGCCCAGCGCTTCCAGCGCATCGGCACTGCCGGACTTGGACGACACGCTGCGGTTGCCATGCTTGGCCACGCGCGCACCTGCAGCAGCAGCGACGAACATCGCGCAGGTGGAGATGTTGAAGGTGTGCGAGCCATCGCCACCGGTGCCAACGATGTCAACCAGGTTGGAGGTATCGGCCACCGGCACTGGCCGGGCGAATTCACGCATCACGGTGGCCGCCGCGGCGATTTCGTCCACGGTCTCCTTCTTCACGCGCAGCCCGGTGAGGATGGCGGCGGTCATCATCGGCGAGACATCGCCGCGCATGATCTGCCGCATCAGGTCGACCATTTCGTCGAAGAAGATTTCGCGGTGTTCGATGGTGCGATGCAGGGCTTCCTGGGGGGAGAAGCTCATGGGAATGCTCCTTGGATCAGGCCGCCGGGCGCTGCAGGAAATTACGCAGCAGGGCGTGGCCGTGTTCGGTGAGGATGGACTCGGGGTGGAACTGCACGCCTTCCACCGGGAACTGGCGGTGGCGCAGGCCCATGATCTCTTCGATCGAGCCGTCGTCGTTCTCGGTCCAGGCAGTCACTTCCAGGCAGTCCGGCAGACTGTTCTTGTCCACCACCAGCGAGTGGTAGCGGGTGGCCTGGTAGCGGTCCGGCAGGCCGGCGAACACGCCCTTGCCTTCATGGCGGATCGGCGAGGTCTTGCCGTGCATGATGTTGCCGGCACGGATGACCGTGCCGCCGTAGACCTGGCCGATGCCCTGGTGACCCAGGCACACGCCGAGGATCGGCGTGGTCGGGCCCAGGCGCTCGATCAGTTCCAGCGACACGCCCGCTTCGTTGGGCGTGCACGGGCCGGGCGAGATGACGATGCGCTCGGGCTTCTGCGCGGCGATCTCGTCCACGCTCATCGCATCGTTGCGCACCACCTTCACCTCGGCGCCCAGCGTCTGCAGGTACTGCACGAGGTTGTAGGTGAAGCTGTCGTAGTTGTCGATCATCCACAACATGGTCAGGTTCCGTCGCTTATCAGGAAAATGGCGTACACGTTTTCGGTGTAGGTGATGGGGCCGGCTTCGATGGATTCGCGTAGACGTGAGCCGGTGGTCTCGATCATGTCCATCTGCGCCGCAGGTGACGGCGGCGATGGCGGTGTCACCATGTCGTCGCTTCTGGGCCAATTGCCCGCCTGCACGCCATAGGCAAAGTTCGGCGCCACATCGGAGATGCTGTACAGGCCACGCACCTTCGTTCCATAGGCCTTGGCCAAGCCCTGCGCAGACTCGCGGGTCTGGGCCGCCGCCTCGCCCTTGAGTTCGCGGCGCAGCGCCACTTCGCCCGAGTACATCGGCGCCACGCTGCTGACCTGCAGGTTCTCGTTGGCCTTCAGCGCCCCCAGCACGTCCTGCATCTGCTGGACGCTGGCGAAGCTGGCGCGCAGTTGGCGTGACACGCGGGTGCCAATGAAAACCTGCCGATTCTGCTCATAGCGCGTCGCAGGACCGATCCGCAGGTTGTCCGCGCGCACGCTGCCTTCCACCGCCTTGTGCTGCTTGAACAGTGCCAGCACGCGGGCAACGTTGTCCTGCACGCGGCGGCGCGCGGCGTCGGCGTCCATGTCGGTCTCTTCAATGTTCAACTGCAGGCCGAACCGGTCCGGCATCACCGTGCGGCTGCCCTGCCCCTTCACCAGCAGGTGCGGCTGCGAGGGAATCGTGTTGGCCTGCGCCCACGCAGACGGGGCCATCGTGGCCAGCAGTGACGACCACAGCAATGCGCTCAGCAGCTTCATGCGGTACTCCTTGTCTTGAATGGGAACAGCGGAAGGTGCCGCGGCGCAGGCCACGGCACGGGGAGGATCACAGGCCCTTGGCGGCCTGGGCGACGGCGCGGAACAGCGCGCGGCCCTTGTTCATCGTCTCGTCCCATTCCTTGTCCGGGTCCGAGT
Source organism: Stenotrophomonas sp. YJH_SMC_6 (assembly GCF_059371335.1). NCBI lineage: Bacteria > Pseudomonadati > Pseudomonadota > Gammaproteobacteria > Lysobacterales > Lysobacteraceae > Stenotrophomonas > Stenotrophomonas sp. YJH_SMC_6. The sequence continues at coordinate 242,865 of NZ_JCAFUM010000004.1, forward strand.
CGTAGACGATGCCGGCACCGGCCTGCACGTACAGGCGGCCATCCTTGATCACCGCGGTGCGGATCGCGATCGCGGTATCGGCATCGCCATGCCAGCCGATGTAGCCGATGCTGCCGGCGTAGACATTGCGCTTGATCGGTTCCAGCTCGCGGATCACTTCCAGCGCGCGGATCTTCGGCGCGCCGCTGACCGTTCCGGCCGGGAAGGTGGCACGCAGCACGTCGGCATAGCTCAGGCCCGGCTGCAGCTGCCCGGTCACTTCGCTGACGATGTGCATCACGTGGCTGTAGCGTTCGATCACGAACTGCTCGCCCACCTCCACGGTACCTGCCTTCGAGACGCGGCCAGCATCGTTGCGGCCGAGGTCGATCAGCATCAGGTGCTCGGCGCGTTCCTTCGGATCTGCCAGCAGCTCGGCTTCCAGCGCCAGGTCCAGCTCGGGCGTGGCGCCACGCGGGCGGGTGCCGGCGATCGGGCGCACGGTGACTTCGCCATCCTGAAGGCGTACCAGGATTTCCGGCGATGAACCGACCACCTGCAGGTCGCCGACATCCAGGAAGTACATGTACGGCGACGGGTTCAGTGCACGCAGCGCGCGGTACACATCCACCGGGCGCGCCTTGAACGGCACGCTCAGGCGCTGGCTGAGCACCACCTGGAAGATGTCGCCGGCGCGGATGTATTCCTTGCTGCGCTGGACCGCATCGACGAACCCTTCGCGGGTGAAACCGGAGACGAAGTCGGACTCGTCCAGCACGTCGCTGTTGAGCGGCGCCGGATAGCCGGCACCCGGTGCACGCAGCTTGGCAGTCAGTGCATCCAGGCGCGCCTGCGCCTGTTCGAAGGCACCGTCGACGCGCGGGTCGGCGTGCACGATCAGGTACAGCCGGCCCTTGAGATTGTCGAACACCGCCAGCTCGTTGGAGTCCAGCAGCAGGATGTCCGGCGTGCCCAGCTCATCGCGGCCGGCCGGCGGGGCCAGGCGCGGCTCGATGTAGCCGATGCACTCGAAACCGAACCAGCCGACCAGGCCACCGGTGAAGCCCGGCAGGCCTTCCAGCTTCGGCACCGAGTGGGCGCTGCGCAGCGCCTCGACCTCGGCGAACGGGTCGGCCACTTCGCGGGTGTCCACCACCTGGCCGTCTTCGCGCACGGTCAGCGTGTGGCCATGGAAGGCGTACACGCGACGCGCCGGCAGGCCGATGATCGAGTAACGACCAAAGCGCTCGCCGCCTTCGACGGATTCAAACAGGTAGGTATTGGGGCCGTCGGCGAGCTTCAGATAGACCGAAAGCGGCGTGTCCAGGTCGGACAGCACTTCACGGACGACGGGAATATGGGTGTGGCCTTCAGCGGCCTGCTGCTGAAACTGAGCGTGCGAGTTCAAGACGACTTTCCTTCCGGGACACAGCGTTATGGGGGCGGACGACGGCAACGGGCCACCATCGCCACCAACGGCGTGCGGAAGAAAGGGTATGCGGGGTCGTCAGGCTGGACACCCCCTGACTGTATCGCAGCCGGGGCGGGAGGGGAACCCTGGGAAACTGAACCACCGGACGGCCGAGCCGGCCGCGGGGACCGGTGGCGCGGACCGGTAGAGTCGACTGTAAGTCGACTTGCGCGCGTAGCGCGGGGTTTTACGCCGTCGGAACGAAAAGCAGTCGACCAACAGTCGACTCTACCCCCTACCCAGCCAGCAACGGGCATCCGGTCGGCAGGTGCATCCGCACCCTGCCCGGCACGCACGCGATGCGGAACTGGCGGGCCTGGACTGGTTCGCCGTCCAGGTTGAGGGTCAACGGGCGCTCGGATGCGACCTCCAGCCACGGCAGCCGCGCGCGCGTGGCCAGCTGTTCGAGCGCCGCCTGGGTGCCGGACTTCAGCATCTGGCCGAGGGTGGCGGTGACCTCCCCTTCCAGCTCTGGCAGCACGGTGACATCCAGCAGCCCGTCGTCGATCAGGGCCTGCGGGCACAGCTGCTGGCCACCGCCGGCCTGGCGGCCATTGCCGATGCCGAGCGCGATGAAGTCGCCTTCCCACGCGAAATCCGGGCCGGACAGGCGCGCGGTGATCGGCTCGATGCGGCCCAGCTTGGCGATGCCGGTGATCACATAGGCCAGCCCGCCCAGCATCTTCTTCAAGCCCGCATCAGTCTCCACCGTCACCTGCGTGCCGAAGCCACCGCTGGCGAGATTGGCGCACCACCATTGGGTGCCATCGGCGTTCACGCGCAACAGGTCAATGGCGTGCGGCGTCGCCTGCCCGATCAAGGCGAAGGCCTCCTTCGGTTCGGTCGGTATGCCAGCCGCAGTCGCGAAATCGTTGGCGGTCCCCATCGGGATCAGCGCCAGCGAGGGCAGCGCATCTGCCAGCTCCTCACGATGCGCCAGTGTCTCGGCCACCGCACTGAGCGTGCCATCGCCACCGGCGGCCACGATCACATCCACGCCATGATCGATCGCCTCGGCGACATAGCGCTCGGCGTCACCGTCCTCCCAGGTCACCCGTACGTCCAGCTGCACGCCCTGTCCGCGCCAATGGCCGACGGCGTCGCGCAACTCATCATTGCCGGCGGATTTGCCGTTGAGGATCAGGCGCCAGCGCGGGGTGGTCATGCAGAGCTTCCAGGGATGCGGTGGCACAGGCTAGCAATGCGCTGTTTGCCTGCGGTGAATGTCACGCAGATGTCATTCAGCTACCGGAGAATGGGAGTCCATAGCAGGGACGACGGATGGAGGCAGGATCAGCCTCCCACGCATGCAGCGAGGCCACGCCAGTGATTGGCGTGGCTTTTTTTTGGGTGTGCAGGGAGTGCGAACCAAGGTTCGCTCCCCCCAGGTTGCGGTTCGCCCCCCCCCCCGGGTTGCGGTTTGCACCCACCCGGTTGGTAGATCCACGCCATGCGTGGATGCACTTCGCTTCAACCGTTGGCGAAATCGTGCAGCGCCTGGCCCTGCAGCCGGTACACGGTCCACTCGTCCTGCGGCTTCGCACCGGCAGCGGTGTAGAACTCGATGGCCGGGGTGTTCCAGTCCAGCACCGACCATTCGAAGCGACCGCAGCCCTCGGCTACGGCCTGGCGTGCGATGTACTTCAGCAGTGCCTTGCCGGCGCCCACGCCGCGCTTTTCCTGGCTGACGTAGAGGTCTTCCAGGTAGATGCCCTTGCGGCCCAGCCAGGTGGAGTAGTTGTAGAAGTACACCGCATAGCCGATGGCCTGGCCGTCGGCTTCGCAGATCAACGCGCGCGCCGTGGCATCGACACCGAACAGGCTCTCGGCGATGCCGATCTCATCGGTCTGTACCGAATGCTCGGCCTTCTCGTAGATGGCCAGTTCGCGGATGAAATGCAGGATCAGGCCAGCATCGGCCACGGTGGCCGGACGGATGTTCAACAGTGCCATGCGCAGATAACGGGGACGGAGGGAATTAAACGAGATTAATCCCCTCCGTCCCCTTTTTGTCAGCGGGCGGCGGCGACGTTCGCACGCATCTGCGCGATCACGTCCTGGTAGCTGGTCTTGGCGTTGAAGATGGCCGAGCCGGCGACAAAGGTGTCGGCACCGGCAGCCGCGATCTCGCCGATGTTGTCGGCCTTCACGCCGCCGTCGATCTCCAGGCGGATGTCCTTGCCGCTGGCATCGATCATCTTGCGCACCACCTTCAGCTTGTCCAGCGCCGAGGGGATGAAGGCCTGACCACCAAAGCCCGGGTTGACCGACATCAGCAGCACCAGGTCCAGGTCCTCCAGCACCCAGTCGAGGATGTCCACCGGCGTGGCCGGATTGAGCACGATGCCCGGCTTGCAGCCCAGCGAGCGGATCAGCTGGATGGTGCGGTGCACGTGGCGGCTCGCCTCCGGGTGGAAGCTGATGTAGGTGGCACCGGCCTCGGCGAAGTCCGGGATGATGCGGTCCACCGGCTCGACCATCAGGTGCACGTCGATCGGCGCGGTCACGCCGTGCTTGCGCAGCGCCTGGCAGACCATCGGGCCGATGGTCAGGTTCGGCACGTAGTGGTTGTCCATCACGTCGAAGTGGACCCAGTCCGCGCCAGCGGCGAGGACGTTGTCGACTTCCTCGCCGAGGCGGGCGAAGTTGGCGGACAGGATGGAGGGGGCGATGAGGCAGTGGGACATGGCCGGGCCTTGCAACGAGGGGAAAGGGGTCAGCGCTTGCGCAGGGTCTTGATGCGGTCGTAGGCGGCGTTGATGCGCCGCGACTTCTGCTCGGCCTGCTGCTGCAGCTCGGGGGCGGCGCCGCCGAGCTTGTCGGGGTGGTACTGCGAGATCAGCTTGCGGTAGGCGCGCTCGACCTCGGCATCGGTGGCCTCGGAGGTCAGCCCCAGCTCCCGGTACGGGTTCTCCTTGTTCAGGCGGAACCAGTCCGAATCGAAGGCATGGCCGATCAGCAGGCCGACCACCGCCCCGAACAGCGGATTGGGCCGGAACAGCAGGGCGCCGGCGATGAATCCGAGCAGTTTTCCGTACCAGCGCATGGCGCTCCGGGGTCGACCGACGAAATGGACGCTCATTTTACGTCACAGCGGGCCCGGACGGCTTTACACTAGGCCGCCCGCTGGTCAGCGGGCCCGCCGGGTCCGTTGGGCAGCAGCCGTATCGACAACGCCCCAGGAGTGCCCGTGCCAACCACGCTGTTGCAATCCGATCTCCCCGGCCTGCCCTTGCGCCATCGCGGCAAGGTGCGTGATGTGTTCGATATCCCGCGCGAGCGGCTGCCAGCCGGAACCCCGCCGGGCGAGTACCTGCTGATGGTGGCCACCGATCGCCTGTCGGCGTTCGACGTGGTCCTGCCCGACCCGATCCCGGGCAAGGGCGAGATGCTCTGCCAGGTCTCCAATTTCTGGTTCGCCAAGACCGCGCACCTGATGCCCAACCACCTGACCGGCATCGACGTGGCCAGCGTGCTGCCCGAAGGCGTGGACCCGGCCCTGTATGCCAAGCGCGCGGTGGTCACCCGCAAGCTGAAGCCGGTGCCGGTGGAAGCGATCGCCCGCGGCTACCTGATCGGCAGCGGCTGGAAGGATTACCAGCGCACCGGCAAGGTCAGCGGCATCGACCTGCCCGACGGCCTGCGCCAGGCCGAGCAGCTGCCCGAGCCGATCTTCACCCCCTCGACCAAGGCCGCTGTCGGCGACCATGACGAGAACATCGATTTCGATGCGATGGTGAAGCAGGTCGGTGCGGAACTGGCCGAGCGCGTGCGCGACGCCACCCTGCGCATCTACAAGTTCGCGGCCGATTACGCCCGCGAGCGCGGCATCATCCTGGCCGATACCAAGTTCGAGTTCGGTACCGACGCCGATGGCCGCCTGTACATCATGGACGAGATGCTGACGCCGGATTCCTCGCGCTACTGGCCGGCCGACGAGTACGAAGTGGGCACCAGCCCGCCGAGCTACGACAAGCAGTTCGTGCGCGATTACCTGGAGACGCTGGACTGGGGCAAGACCGCCCCGGGCCCGACCATCCCGGCCGAGATCATCGAGCGCACCCGCGCCAAGTATGCCGAGGCACTGCAGCGCCTGGCCGGGATCAGCGTCGACTGATGCGCCTGCGCCCCCGGCCGGAAAGGCGGGGGGCGCGTTCGGTAGTGCCGGCCGCTGGCCGGCAACCTCGCGAACACCTGCAGCCAGGCATGGCCTGGCTCTGGTAGTGCCGGCCGCTGGCCGGCAACCTCATGAACTCGGCTATGCTCTGGAGTGCCGGCCAGCGGCCGGCACTACCGTTGTCCGAGGAAGCAACGCAGCATGCAGACATCCACCGAGCTTGCGCGGCCGATCGACCGCTATTTCGCCAGCTACTCCGACGACCACCGCAATGTGATCAACCAGCGCATCCACGTGGTGGCGGTACCGGCGATCCTGTGGTCGGTGGTGGCCCTGCTCTGGTGCCTGCCGCCGCTGATCACCTGGTTCCAGTACGGCATCTGGTCGGCGTTCGCGATGTTCAGCGCCTGGTGCTTCTACAACAAGCTGTCGCGCCCGCTGGGCATCGGCATGCTCATCCAGTTCTTCGTGTTCGGCTGCCTGTGCCGCCTGCTGGAAGCAGAAATCGGCCTGCAGGCCCTGCGCTGGCTGGCGGTAGGTGTGTTCGTGGTGGCCTGGGTGGCGCAGTTCATCGGCCACAAGTTCGAGGGCCGCAAGCCCAGCTTCCTGACCGACCTGACCTACCTGCTGATCGGCCCGGCGTGGGTGATGGCCAAGCTCTACCGCAAGCTCGACTGGCGCTACTGACGTGCCGGCGGCCGGCAGCGGCCGTCGTTTCCTGAACGGGCAGATCCCGTCACCCGCACTCCACGGCGGCCCTGCCAGCCTGCCCCGGTGACCCGCTCCCCACCGCCCGCCCGTCGACGGCAGCCCCTGTGCGACAGGGCCTGCGGTCTCCCTGCGTGGGCGTAGGGTGTCTCCCGAGGGCAGCCGGCGAGGCGATGCAGGAACGCGATGTTGCGCCGCAGAAAAAATGAATCAGCGAACGTTACATGCAATTGATCGCTGTTCGATGGGTTTCGGCGACATTTCGCAGCCTGTTATCCTCCCTGACCTGCTCGTGAATCATGGATTCCCTGCATGCTCCCCAGCCTGCCCCTGCTGCTGGCCCTGCCGTTCCTGATGGCAGCGGCCGTTGCGGCCTTCCCCCGTAGTTCGCGCTCGACTGCTGCCTGGCTGGCGGCGCTGGCGCCGTTGGGCGGATTGGCCATCCTCGGCTGGCTGACGCCCACTGTATTTGATGGCCAGGTGGTCCGCACCCTGGTGACCTGGCTGCCGCAGATCGGGCTGGACTTCACCCTGCGCCTGGACGGGCTGGCCTGGATGTTCGCCGGGCTGGTGCTGGGCATCGGCGCGCTGGTGGTGCTGTATGCGCGCTACTACCTGAGCCAGCAGGACAACGCGCACCGCTTCTACTGCTACCTGCTGTTGTTCATGGGCGCCATGCTGGGCATGGTGCTGTCGGGCAACCTGCTGTTGCTGATGATCTTCTGGGAAATGACCAGCATCAGCTCGTTCCTGCTGATCGGTTTCTGGTCACATCGCCAGGACGCGCGCGAGGGCGCGCGGATGGCGCTGGTGATCACCGGCGGCGGCGGCCTTGCGCTGCTCGGTGGCGTACTGCTGATCGGGCGCATCGTCGGCAGCTTCGACCTGGACGTGGTGCTGGCCGCCGGCGAGCAGATCCGCGCCAGCGCGCTGTACCCGTACGCGCTGTTCCTGGTGCTGGCGGGCATCTTCACCAAGAGCGCGCAGTTCCCGTTCCATTTCTGGCTGCCGCACGCGATGGCCGCGCCCACTCCGGTCTCTGCCTACCTGCACTCGGCCACCATGGTGAAGGCCGGTGTGTTCCTGCTGGCGCGCCTGCATCCAGCGCTGGCCGGCAGCGACCTGTTCTTCTACACGGTCAGCGGCATCGGTGCGATCACGCTGTTGATCGGCGCCTGGAACGCGATCTTCCAGCACGATCTGAAAGGCCTGCTGGCTTATTCGACCATTTCCCATCTGGGCCTGATCACCCTGCTGTTCGGCCTGTCCACGCCGATGGCGGTGGTGGCCGGTGTGTTCCACATCCTCAACCACGCCACCTTCAAGGCCTCGCTGTTCATGGCCGCCGGCATCATCGACCATGAGACCGGCACCCGCGACATGCGCAAGCTGGGCGGCCTGCGCAGGCTGATGCCGTTCACCAGCGCGCTGGCGATCATCGCCTCGCTGGCGATGGCCGGCATCCCGCTGCTCAACGGCTTCCTGTCCAAGGAAATGCTGTTTGCCGAGGCGATCACGGCCGGAGGCCCGGGAATCATGCGCACGGCGGTGTCGATCGCCGCATTGCTGGCTGGCGTATTCGGGGTGGCCTACAGCCTGCGCTTCGTGCACGACACCTTCTTTGGCCCCGGCCCGCACGACCTGGATCGCGTGCCGCATGAGCCGCCGCGCTGGATGAAGGTACCGGTGGAACTGCTGGTGGTGATCTGCGTGGCAGTTGGCATCGCCCCGGCACTGACCGTGGCACCGGTGCTGCATGCCGCTGCGGCGTCGATCCTCGGCAGCGCCATGCCCGAGTACAGCCTGGCGGTATGGCACGGCTTCAACCTGCCGCTGGCAATGAGCGCGATCGGCGTGATCGGCGGCGTGGCGCTGTACTTCGGCCTGCGCAAGCTGATCAACCTGCATGCCGTGACCAACGTCAGCACTGGCCGCAATGTGTTCCATGCACAGCTGGATGCCGTGTCCGCACTGGCCATGCGCCTGACCAACGGCATCGCCAACGGCAGCCTGCAGCGCATGCTGCTGGGCTTGGTGCTGGTGGCGATCGCAGTTGCCGCTGCGCCATTCGTGGCAGATCCGGCGTCGCCAAACTGGACCGCGCCGCAGCCGATGCCGCTGCTGGGCTGGGCGTTGTGGCTGGTGATGATGGCCTGCGCGGTGGCCACCCTGCGCATCTACAAGCAGCGCCTGCTGGCGGTGCTGCTGGTCGGCGGCGTCGGCCTGATGGTGGCGCTGACCTTCGTGTTCCTGTCCGCACCCGACCTGGCCCTGACCCAGCTGCTCGTGGAGATGGTGACCCTGGTGCTGATGCTGCTGGGCATGAACTACCTGCCCGCGCAGTCCGGGCCGGAACGTCCGCGCTGGCGCAAGCGCCGCGATGCGGTGATCGCGATCATCGCCGGCGCCGGGCTGGGTGCGCTGGCCTATTCGGCGATGACCCTGCCGCCGAACACCATGGCCGGCGAACTGCTCGCCCGTGCGTTGCCCGAGGCCTACGGCCAGAACGTGGTCAACGTGATCCTGGTCGACTTCCGCGGCTTCGATACCTTCGGCGAGATCACCGTGTTCGGCATCGCCGCGCTGGTGGTGCACGCACTGCTGCGGCGCACGCGGATGGCACCGGAACAGATCATGCCCGGCCCGCCGATCAAGCTGCCGGTACCGGCCGACCTGGCGCAGATCATGTTCCCGCTGACGCTGACCGTGTCGATCTTCCTGTTCCTGCGCGGCCACAACGCGCCCGGTGGTGGCTTCATCGCCGGCCTGGTGCTGGCGGTGCCGCTGCTGATCCAGTACGTGATCCAGGGCACCGCGTCGGTGGAATCGCGCTTCGGCTTCGACTACATCCGCTGCATCGGCATGGGCCTGCTGATCGCCCTGCTCAGCGGCAGCGCCTCGATGCTGTTCGGCGTACCGTTCCTGACCAGTGGCCACCTCGACCTGCACCTGCCATTGATCGGCGACGTGCCGCTGGCCAGCGCGATCGGTTTTGACATCGGCGTCTATCTGGTGGTGTTCGGCGGCGCCATGCTGATGCTGTCGATGATGGGCACGATCAAGCCGTCGCGTACCCGCGCTGCCCGCAAGGGTGAGATCGACCTGCAACGCCGTTCGGCCCGCACCGGGGAGATGCACTGATGGAACTGGCCCTGGCTACCGCGATCGGCGTGCTGACCGCCATCGGCATCTACCTGCTGCTGCGTGCGCGCAGCTTCGACGTGATCCTCGGCATGACCTTCCTGTCCTACGCCACCAACCTGCTGATCTTCGCCGGTGGCCGCGTGGTGCTGGGCAAGGCGCCGGTGCTGCAGGAGGGCGTGGACAGCCACCTGGGCAACTACACCGACCCGCTGCCGCAGGCACTGGTGCTGACCGCGATCGTGATCGCCTTCGCGATGACCGCAGTGAGCATCGTGCTGGCCATGCGCAGCCGCAGCGACAACCACAGCGACCATGTGGACGCCCACGAGCCCGACGACGACCTGCAGGATGAGAGCGCCTCGCCGCGCCAGGGCGAGGACCGCGCATGAACCATCTGGTGATCCTGCCGATCCTGATTCCGCTGCTCGGCGCCGCGCTGTCGCTGTTCGTCGAACACCGCCGCTACGGCCCCAGGGTGCAGCGCGCGGTGGCCTGGACCGCACTGTCGGCGCTGGCGCTGGCGGTGGGCCTGCTGTTCGCGTCGACCGCGGGCGGTGATATCAACGTCTACCTGCTGGGCGACTGGCCGTCGCGGCTGGGCATCGCGCTGGTGGCCGACCGGCTGTCGGCATGGATGCTGCTGACCACCCTGCTGCTGGCCATTCCCTGCCTGCTGCACGCCTGCTCGGGTTGGGACCGCCGCGCACCGCACTTCCATGCACTGTTCCAGTTCCAGCTGGTCGGCCTCAACGGCGCGTTCCTGACCGGCGACATCTTCAACCTGTTCGTGTTCTTCGAGGTGATGCTGATCGCCTCCTACGGCCTGTTGCTCAGCGGTGGCCGCGGCCTGCGCATGCGCATCGGCCTGCACTACGTGGTGTTCAACGTCACCGCCTCGACCCTGTTTCTGATCGCGCTGGGCCTGCTGTACGCCACGTTGGGTTCGCTGAACATGGCCGAGCTGTCGCAGCGCATTGCCGCTGTGCCGCCGACGCAGCTGACCCTGGTGAAGGCCACGATGGGCCTGTTGCTGCTGGTGTTCTGCGCCAAGGCCGCGCTGATGCCGCTGTACCTGTGGCTGCCGGAAGCCTATTCGCGCGCGCCGGCCGCAGTGGCGGCGCTGTTCGCGATCATGACCAAGGTCGGCCTGTATTCGGTGCTGCGCATCCAGATGCTGTGGTTCGGCGACGATGCCGGCGCGATGGCCGGCTATGGCCGCGACTGGCTGCTGTGGGCCGGCGTGGCGACGCTGGTGCTGGGCGGGCTCGGCGCCCTGGCCGCGACCCGCCTGCGCGTACTGATTTCCTACCTGGTCATCGTGTCGGCAGCCACGCTGTTCATCGCCTTCTCGGTGGGCACGCCGCAGGTGCTGTCGGCCGGCCTGTACTACCTGCCGCACAGCAGCTTCGTGGCCGCTGCGCTGTTCCTGGTTGCCGACCTGATCCGCCGCCGCCGTGGTGGCGCCAGCGACCGCAAGGAGGTGGTGGCGCCGATGCCAGGCAAGGAAACGCCGGCGGTGCTGTTCCTGATCGGGGCAGTGTCGGTGGCCGGCCTGCCGCCTCTGTCCGGCTTCCTGGCCAAGGCCGCGCTGCTGGCCGGCATGCCGGCGCAGTACACCGGCCCGGTCTGGACCGCCGTGCTGGTCAGCAGCCTGCTGGTGATCATGGGCCTGACCCGCGGCGGCATCCGCCTGTTCTGGCGCGTGCCGCCGGTCGATCCCGATGCACCGAAGCCGCGCAAGGCTCCCCTGCGCCGGGTAGAACTCTACGCCGCCTGCCTGCTGCTGGCCTACGGCATCGGCATGACCGTGGCCGCGGCACCGTTGATGCGCTACACCGACGCCACCGCCGCACAGCTGCTGCAACCCAGCGAGTACGTGCAGCAACTGCGTGCGACCACGCCGGAGATCCGCCAGCCATGACCGCCCAGCGCTCCCTGTTCCGTCGCCTGATTCCCTCGCCGATGCTCAGCATCATGGTGGTGGCGTTCTGGCTGCTGATGTCCGACAGCTTCACCCTCGGCCAGATCGTGCTGGGGCTGCTGCTGGGCGTGGTGGTGCCGCTGTTCGCCGCGCGCCTGGACCGCGAGTTCGCCCGCATCGGCACCCTGCGGCCACTGCCCAGGCTGGTGTGCGTGACCCTGTGGGACATCCTGATGTCCAACATCCGCGTCGCCCTGCAGGTGCTGGGCCCGGAAAAGAACATCCACCCGGGTTTCATCTGGCTGCCGCTGGACATCGCCAACATCCACGGCATCGCCGCGCTGACCAGCATGATCACCCTGACCCCGGGCACGGTCTCGGCCGCGCTCAGCGACGACCGCAAGTTCCTGCTGGTGCATGTGCTGCACCTGGAGGACCCACAGGACCTGATCGATACGATCAAGCGCCGTTACGAGGCGCCGTTGATGGAGATCTTCCCATGACCGGTTTTGAAGTCATCCAGACCACCCTGGTGGTGTGCATGCACGTGGTCGGCCTGGCCATGCTGCTGGCCACCTGGCGCCTGCTGCGCGGGCCGACCGTGCCCGACCGCATCCTTGCGCTGGACACCCTGTCGGTGACCGCGATCGCCGAGCTGATGCTGTTCGGCATGTACCTCAATTCGCCGATCTACTTCGAGGCGGCGCTGATCATCGCCATGCTCGGCTTCGGCAGCACCGTGGTGCTGAGCAAGTTCGTGCTGCGCCGGGACATCGTCGAATGATCACCGCTATCCAGATCGGCCTGTCGGTCCTGCTGCTGTTCGGCTGCTTCTTCATCCTGGTCGGCGCACTGGGCCTGGTGAAGCTGTCCACCTTCTTCAAGCGCCTGCACGCGCCGACCAAGGCGAGCACGCTGGGCGTGGGCTGCGTGCTGGTGTGCTCGGTCTGCTACCACATCTTCCTCGGCCAGGACCCGCAGCCGCGCGAGCTGCTGATCACCGTATTCCTGTTCATCACCGCACCGATCAGCGCACACATGATGGCCAAGGCCGCGCTGTCACTGCTGATGGAAACCCGCCCCAGCCTGCCGGGCAACGAGCCGGCCGCTGAAGAACAGCTGCCGCCGCCAGAACCGGTGCGGGAAGAAGAAGCCACGCAGAACCGGTAGTGCCGGCCGCTGGCCGGCAGTCGCAAGGGTTCCGTCAGAGGCAATGAGGTTGCCGGCCAGCGGCCGGCACTACCTCATGCCGCGCCCACCAGCAGCATTTCCAGCACGAACCAGCCGACGAACGCGACCAGCAGGATCGCGCCTTCACCGCGGCTGACCTTCAGGTCGCCACGCAGCATCGGGTACAGCACCAGCGCGAACGCCAGCAGCGCAGGCAGCTCCAGGCGCACGAACGAGGCCGGCAACGCCAGCGGCTGCAGCACTGCCATCGCACCAATCACCAGCAGCAGATTCACCACGCTGGAACCCAGCACGTGGCCCAGCACCATGTCGCCATGCCCGCGACGCGCGGCGGCGATGGCGGTGGCCACCTCCGGCAGTGCGGTGCCGATCGCCACCGGCAGCAGGCCGACCAGCAGGGGCGTCCAGCCCAGGGCTACGCCGAAGTCAGCAGCGGCGCCCACGACCAGGCGCGCGCCCCAGTACAGCGTCAACGCGGCAATCAGCACGCGCAGCACGTTCAACGGCAGGCTGGTGCGGCTCAGTGCGGACTCGGCGATGGCCACCTGCACCTCCGCGCTCTCGCTGCGACCACGGCGCAGCAGCAGCACCTGCACCACGATGAAGCCGGCCAGCAGTATGCCGCCCTCCCAACGTGCGAGGCCGCCATCAAGCCCGAACAGGATCAGCAGCACACCCGCCGCCAGCAGCGACCACCACAGCACCGTCTGCAGGCGCGCGCGCAGCAGCAGGGGCGCAGCCATGGCCGCCACGGCGAGGGTCAGGCCCAGGTTGGCGATGCTGCTGCCCACCGCGTTGCCCAGTGCCAGCTCCGGTTGGCCCACCGCCAGCGCGCGCGCGTTGACTGCCAGTTCCGGCAACGAGGTGGTCACCCCGAGCAGCAACAGCCCGGCAGTGAACGGGCTGGCGCCGAAACGCTGGGCCAGGCCGGACACGGCCTTGACGATGGAGTCCCCGCCCAGTGCCAGCAGCAGCAGGCCGAGCAGGAACCAGGCAATGGCAATGGCGATCATCGAGCACTCCCCAGCAGTGGTGGCGCGATTCTACGCGTGGCCCGAGCGCATGGCTGGGCGGTGGATCAAGGATCAGCCACAGCCTTCCGCATAGTCGACCTGCGGAGTCTGCCCGACCCGCCAGGCACCCACCCGGCCATCGGCACCGAGCGCGAAGTCGATCACTGTCCCGCCCTCCTGCGCCGGACGCACGCGCAGGTGCTGGGCCTTGTCGTCGTACTTGTCGGGGCCGACGTCAGCGCGCTCGGGATACAGCACCTGCAGCTCACCCAGGGTCATGCCGACCTTGCCGCCGCCCGGTGCGGTGATGGCGGCGCTGCGCACGTCGTAGCGCACCAGCTTGCGGCCCTCGATCATCAGGCGCGGATCTTCGGCATCCTGCGGGCGCAGGAAGTAGCAGCCGTCGTTGCTGTCGTCAGCCGGTAGCGGCTTGCCGGCCGCATCGGTGCCCAGACCCTGCAGCGGCGTGCCGAAGCCGGCACGGACCTCGGCGATGCCGGCACCCAGCTTCGCCCCAGCGAAGCCATCCAGGCGCGCGGGACTGTCCTCGCGACGGTCATTGGCTGGACGGGCGGCCAGATCGGGATCCGTCGACTGCGCGGGTCCGGTCGCCGAGGCGGTTTCCGCCGGGGTGTCGCTGCCGCTGCCGGCCGCCCCCTGCTTGTCGGGGCCAGCACTGCAGGCGGTGAGCGAAAGGAGCAACAGACCAGCAAGCGGAAGGTGCTTCATCGGTGCGGTTCCCTGGCACAAGGATGGCTGCACGCTAGCCCATCCGGTGTGCAGGCGCTGCATTGTCATCGCGGTTTCATCGCCTTCGTTCAGGCTCGGCGAGCACCGACCTGGCCGTCCCTTCCATGCAACCGCGCAAGACCGATCTCGCCCGAACCGCGCTGCAGGCCCACCGCGCGCCGCTGGACATGCGCCAGCGCCGGCTGCTGATCCTGTGCGACGGCCAGCGTACCGTCGCCGACCTGACCGGTCTGCTCGGCCAGGAAGCACCGGCGATGGTCATCCAGCTCGTACAGGCGGGGTACCTGAGCACCGGCACAGGCGCCACGACCCCAGCACCGTCGACCGCAGCCGCGGTGGCGCCGGTGCCCACGCCGCCGGCAGCCACACCTGCTGCACCCGCGGTCGAACGCCGACGCTCGCTGGTGGCAGCGCGCATCTACGTGCTGGGCATCCTGGAAATGCAGCGGCATCCACAGGCGGCGGCGCTGTTCCGCGACCTGCAGCAAGCGCGTGCGGAGGACGAGGTGCTGCAGCGACTGCAGTCGGCAATGCAGCTGCTGCCCACGCTCACTTCGGATGGCTATTGCCAGCGCGTACGGCAGCGCCTGCTGGAGGCGTTGCCATTGGAGCATTGCGACGCGTTCGCCGAGGTCGCCTGAAGAAAAAGGGGACGGAGGGGATTAAGTCGTTTCAGGCACACGTGTGCTGATTGCGGCTTAATCCCCTCCGTCCCCTTTTTAGGGTCAGCGGAAGTTATTGCGCAGGCCGTTCCAGCACTGCTGATAATCGCCCTGGCGGTGGCCGGCGGCCAGCGCCTGTGCGGTCGGGCGGATCACTGCGCGGGTCTCGAACATGAAGGCCATCGTGTCCTTGATCACATCGGCCTTGGACAGATCGGCATTGGACGCCTTGTCGAAGGTCGGCGCGTCCGGGCCGTGACCACTCATGCAGTTGTGCAGCGAGGCGCCACCCGGGACGAAGCCTTCGGCCTTGGCATCGTAGGCGCCATGCACCAGGCCCATGAACTCGCTGGCGATGTTGCGGTGGAACCACGGCGGACGGAACGTGTTCTGCGCCACCAGCCAGCGCGGCGGGAAGATCGCAAAGTCCATGTTGCTGGTGCCCGGGGTGTCGCTGGGCGAATGCAGCACCAGGAAGATCGACGGATCCGGGTGGTCGTAGCTGATCGAACCGATGGTGTTGAAGCGACGCAGGTCGTAACGGTACGGCGCGTAGTTGCCGTGCCAGGCCACCACGTCCAGCGGCGAATGGTCGATCGGCGCACGCCACAGGCGGCCCTCGAACTTGGCGATCAGTTCGAAATCGCCATCCACATCCTCGAACGCCGCATGCGGGGTCTCGAAGTCGCGCGGATTGGCCAGGCCGTTGGAACCGATCGGGCCGAGGTCGGGCAGCTTCAGCAGCGCACCGTAGTTCTCGCAGATGTAGCCACGGCTCGGGCCATCGGGCAGTTCAACGCGGAAGCGCACGCCGCGCGGGATCACCGCGATCTGCTGCGGCTCGATCTCGATCACGCCCAGCTCGGTCAGCAGGCGCAGCGCGCCCAGCTGCGGCACGATCAGCAGCTCGCCGTCGGCGTCGTAGAAGTAGCGGCCGACCATGTCGCGGTTGGCAGCGTATAGGTGGATGCCCACGCCGGCATGCGCATCGGGCGAGCCGTTGCCACCCATCGTGTACAGGCCTTCGACAAAATCGGTCGGCAGCTCCGGCAGCGGCAGCGGGCTCCAGCGCAGCTGGTTCGGTGAAGCCGGCTGTGCGCCGAAATCACACTGCAGCTGCGACTGCGCGAACGGGGTGAACTCGCCATGGGTCACCGCCGGGCGGATCCGGTACAGCCAGCTGCGGCGGTTGCTGCCACGCGGCGCGGTGAAGGCGGTGCCGGTCAACTGTTCGGCGTACAGACCGTGGGCGACCTTCTGCGGTGAGTTCTGCCCGACCGGCAGCGCGCCGGCAACGGCCTCGGTGGCGAATTCGTTGCCGAAGCCGGACTGGTAGCCACGGGCGGTGATGGCGGGGGACATGGGAACTCCAGAGATTGCCGGCCAGCGGCCGGCACGACCATTCGGACAGGCAATGCCGGCGGGACGCCGGCATTGCCTGCAGACCTTACAGCACGCCGCGGCGGATCTGGTCGCGCTCGATGCTCTCGAACAGTGCGGTGAAGTTGCCTTCGCCGAAGCCTTCGTTGCCCTTGCGCTGGATGATCTCGAAGAAGATCGGGCCGATGCAGTTCTGGGTGAAGATCTGCAGCAGCTTGCGCTGGTGGGTTTCCGGATCGGCATCGATCAGGATCTTGTTCTTCGCCAGGCGCGGCACGTCTTCACCGTGGTTCGGCACGCGCTGGTCGATCACGTCGAAGTAGGTCTCCGGCGTATCGAGGAAGTCCACGCCCTGCGCGCGCATCGCTTCGACGGTCTCGTAGATGTTCTCGGTGAAGCAGGCGATGTGCTGGATGCCCTCGCCCTTGTACGCGTCCAGGTACTCGTTGATCTGGCTCTTCGGATCGGACGATTCGTTCAGCGGGATGCGCACGATGCCATCCGGCGCGGTCATCGCCTTGGACACCAGGCCGGTCTTCAGGCCCTTGATGTCGAAGTAGCGGATCTCGCGGAAGTTGAATAGGCGCTCGTAGTAGTCCGACCACTGCTGCATGTTGCCGAAGTACAGGTTGTGGGTCAGGTGGTCGATGAAGGTCAGGCCGAAACCCACCGGGTGCAGGTCGGCACCGGCGATCGGCTCGTAGTCGCCGTCATAGATGCTGCCGGCGCTGCCGTAGCGATCGACCAGGTACAGCATGCAGTCGCCGATGCCCTTGATGACCGGCGCGCTGACCGCCTTGCTGTCCGGCTTGAAGGCGATGGCTTCGGCGCCGTTGCCCAGCGCGGTCTGGTAGACCTCCTGGCCCGGCTTCTTGAAGCGGATGGCGAAGCCGCAGGCGCACGGACCGTGCTTCTCGGCGAAGTCGGCGGCGAACGAATCGGGGTCCTCGTTGACCAGGAAGTTGACGTCGCCCTGGCGATAGACGGTAATCGGACGCTGTTTGTGCTTGAGCACGGCGCTGAAGCCCATCTTCCGGAAGTACTCGTGCAGCTCCTGGCCACGGCCGGCCGGGGCGGCAAATTCGACGAACTCGAAGCCGTCGATGCCCATCGGGTTCTCGAAGGTGGTGACCTGCATGCCGGGGTTGGGATGCGAGGCGGTCGGGACTGCGGTATTCATGGCGTGGCTCCGAATCGGTACCGCATCGGTACAAACCAGGTGCGGGCAGGTAGGGACCCGGCGAGAATGCAGGGTCTGGACCTACCCCTTATAGTTACACTTGAAACCACCAGCAAGGTGCACCGCAACATGAGCCCCGCCGATCCCGTTTCGACCCGCCTGCGTTCCTCGCACGTCCTGCTCGACCTGGAACAGTTCCTGCCGTACCGGCTGAGCGTGCTGTCCAACCGGGTCAGCGGCAACATCGCCAAGCTATACGGCGATCGTTACGGTCTGGCGATTCCCGAATGGCGGGTGATCACCATCCTGGCGCTGTACCCGGGCTCCTCGGCCAGCGAGGTCTCCGACCGCACGGCGATGGACAAGGTGGCGGTCAGCCGTGCCGTGGCCCGCCTGCTGGAGCGCGGCTTCATCAAGCGCGAAACCCACGGCGACGACCGCCGCCGCTCGGTGCTGGCGCTGTCGGCAGCTGGCTTCGAGGTGTACGAGACCATCGCGCCGATGGTGATCGAAATCACCCGCAAGCTGATGTCGGTGCTGAGCGAAGAGGAAGAGCAGGTGCTGGAGAACCTGATCCTGCGTCTGGCCGGCGAAGGCCTGGAACGAATGGGCGAAGGGGTCTGAAAGAGAGGGGACGGAGGGGATTAAGTCGTTTTGGGCCCCAAGTCGCGGGTGCCGACCCCGGCCGGTAGCGGAACAGTGGCTGGGCGATTGTCGTCCACTCCCTTTGATCTGACGGGACCCGCTCTTTGGCGGACTGCGGACCGACCGCAAACGATGCCATCGGACGCATTCACCTTCCGCAGATCCCGCCCTGAAGTGTCGCCCTCGCCCAGCGGCATTTCCGCATTGGCCCGATACGGCCCGTTTCCGGCAGGCTGGTGTATCGAAACGGGCTGATCCAGTGAATTCTCCTATTGGACTGCTCACGTGTGCGGCCGGACGGTACACGTTCAACGGGTACAGCCCGGCCATCCACATCGAACGGGCTCCCTCATGGATGACTCGCGTTCAACGTCGCCGCATGGCCAGGAATTGCTGGCCGATCTCAGAGAGCTGATCTGCGCAGCGCGCAGCAGGATGCACAGGTCCATCAACGCCGAGTTGACGCTGCTGTACTGGCGAATCGGTCGTCGCATCCATGTTGACCAGATGGCGGGGCAGCGTGCGCGTTACGGCGAGGTTCTCTTCACCCGGATCGCCAAGGCGCTGTCTGCCGAGTTCGGCACATCCTTCGGTGAGAAGAGCCTGCGCCGGATGGTGCAGTTCTCCATCGCATTTGCAGACGAGCAGATTGTCGTATCGCTGATACGACAATTGAGCTGGACCCATTTCATCGCGCTGATCCCACTGGCGGACCCACTCAAGCGCGACTTCTATGCACAGATGGCCGCCACCGAGGGCTGGAGTGTACGTACGCTGCGCCAGCGCGTCGATTCGATGCTGTATGAGCGCACGGCACTCTCCAGTCAGCCAGAGCAGACCATCGCCGAAGAGTTGGCGGCACTGCGCGGCAACCAGCAGCTGTCTCCAGGGCTGGTACTGCGTGATCCCTACGTACTGGACTTTCTTGGCCTCAAGGACAGCTGGGACGAGCAGGACCTTGAAACCGCGATCCTTCGCGAGATGCAGGGCTTCCTGCTTGAACTTGGCACGGGCTTCAGTTTCGTCGCCCGCCAGAAGCGCATCCAGATCGACGGCGATGACTTCCACCTGGACCTGCTGTTCTACAACCGGCGCCTGCGCAGACTAATTGCCATCGAGTTGAAGATCGGCGAGTTCAAGCCGGCCTACAAGGGACAGATGGAACTCTATCTGCGCTGGCTGGACCGGTACGAACGTGAGGACGGCGAGCAGACGCCGTTGGGCATCATCCTCTGCACAGGGAAGAAGGCGGGCCAGATTGAATTGCTGGAGCTGGACCGCTCAGGCATCCATGTTGCGGAGTACCTGACCTCGCTGCCCTCCCGTGAGGTCCTCAAGCAAAGATTGCAGACTGCCATGGAGCGGGCGCGGCAGCAGCTGCAGACCGCGGCGCCCGGCCTCCCGTAGATCTACGCCACGCGCGGATGGCGTTCATGCTTCAGCTCAGATGCTTGCGCCGTGCATGGATCCACGGCACTGCGAGCGCCGCGATGGCACCACCGGCGAAGCCGAGGGAAGCCGCAACCGTGGCGGCTTCGACCGCCCCCGGCAGCGCCAGCGCTGCCGCCACCAGCAGCAGCGACGGCAGGCCGACGAAGGTACCCAGGAAGAAATGCCAACGCGGTGACCAGGTATTGAGCTGCAGCAGGCTGACCGGTTGCCAGGCTTCCGAGGCAGCGTCCTCGGCGATCTTCGCCACCGCCTTGGCCAGGTCCACTTCCGGCAGCGCGCGCCCCTGCCGTGCGGTCGCCAGCAGCTCGGCCACGGCCTCCACCGGCGGGAAACTGGACGGCCACGCGACCGGCGCCGGCACGCCATACGCGGTCAGCACCGGCACGCTCAGCCAAGGCGCCACCAGCGGGCGCATGCGACGGCGGCCATGCACGCACCAGATCTGTTGCTGCCCATGCGCGGTGACGCTGTACAGCGCCAGTTCGTTGGCCGGCGGGTAGCCGAGCATGGTCACCCGCGCGGCCAGGCTGTCCTGCCCCATCGCGCGCAGGAAGCCGGGGCGGCTGCGCCCTTCCTGCATCCACGCCAGTCCCAGCGCACCCACCAGATAGGCCTCGGCCACGTCCTTGCTGCCAGCGGTGGCGCGTTCGTCGCTGGCCAGGTACCAGGCCAGCGATTTCGGTTCGGCGACATCGTCCAGGCCCCAGCGGCTGTCGTCTCCCAGAACGTGGCGCACCGGCAGGCGCGCGGGCGCGGTTTCGCCACGTTCGCTAGGTTGCAGGAACGGCAGCACGCCCTGGATGAAGGTGGACAGCTCGATCGCACGCACGCCGTGCCCCTGCCACTCTGGTGGCAGCAGCCCGGCCAGCTGGCCGTCGGCGGCCAGCGCATCAAGCCGGGACTTCTGCTCGACCAGCTTCTGCACCGCCCCCTTCAGCACCACGTTGTCGGGCAGCGCGATCTGCGGCAGGCGATGGCGCGGCGGTGCCAGGTCGACGGTGGCCTCGCCGGTTCCGGTGTCATCCAGCAGCGCCTCCTGCGGCGGCAAGGTTACGCCCTCGCCTGCTCCACCCTCGGCCAACTCACTGGCGGGTTCGGGCAGTCGTTCGGCGTGGTCGCTGTGCATGGGCGTTCCGGAAGGTTGCATCGACGGGATGTCGACTGAGGTCCTTGCCGGTAACGGCGAGCGCGTTGCGATATTGAGATGCCGATTCCGGGAATGTGACCGCAACCACAGTAGATCCACGCCATGCATGGATGCACTTCTGTGCCGACCAACGGTCGGCACCCACCGGGGATGGCGGTCAGCGGTCGGCATCCACCGGGGGTGGCGGTCAGCGGTCGGCACCCACCCACCACCACCCCTGCCGGCCAGCGGCCGGCACTACCCCTATTCCGGTTTGTCAGGTGCCCATTGTTTCAGGAACGCGCTCACCCGTGCCGGCTGGAAGGCTTCGCCCCTGCGCAGTTCGCCGGTGGCCTGCGAGACCAGCAGGCTTCCATCGGCATCGAGTACCAGCAGGTATGGGTAGTCGCGCTCCATCACCGGGAACTGGGCGAAGAAGGCGGTGTTGGGCTGCTCGTCGCTGGCGTTGACCTTCACCCACACGTAGTGGGCATCGCGGAAGCGACGCAGGTCGCCGTTGCCTTCCACGACGTCGTCCAGCGCCCGGCAGCGCTCGCAGGCGGCGTTGCCGACCTCCAGCAGGATGCGCTTCTTGCCCCGCTGGGCTTCCACCTTGGCGGTGGCCAGATCATCGGCGGGGTTGCGGGCCGGGTCGAACTGCGCACCGAGCCCGGCGATGGCGGCGATGTCTGCCGCCACCGGGGTGTTGCCCGAGGCCACCGGTTCGCTGGGGTCAGCGACCGGTGGCTCGGTGGGTCGGGTATCCAGGGGCTGCGTGGGCTCGGCGGTGGCAGGCGGTTGCGGTTGGGAACAGGCGCCGATCAACGCCGCACAGACCACCACTACCGCAGTACCGAGCTTGCTACCCATGCCTTCTACCCTCCCATCATTACTTGACGCCGTGCATCAGCTTGTTGATCAGCGGGGCGATCAGGAACAGCACCACGCCGGAGCCGATCAGGGCCCAGAACCCGAAGGTATACCCCTTCAGGGCCGACTCGACCGTCATGCCGCCTTCACCACTGACCACGCCAGCGAAGATGCCCGACAGGTTGTTGCCGATGCCGGTGGACAGGAACCAGCCGCCCATGCCGAAGCCGACCAGGCGCACCGGGGCCAGCTTGGTCACCATCGACAGGCCGATCGGCGACAGGCACAGCTCACCCACCGACTGGATGACGTAGACCATGAACAGGGTCCAGAACGGGATCTTGCCGTCCACGACCATCTGCGACAGGGCGAACATCAGCAGCGCGAAGGCGGCGCCGTTGAACAGCAGGCCCAGGCCGAACTTGCGCGGGATGGACGGATTGGCGCGGCCCATGGCCACCCAGATCCAGGCGATCACCGGGGCCAGGGTGATGATCGCCACCGAGTTGACCGACTGGAACCACGCGGTCGGGAAGGTCCAGTCACCGAACTGGCGGTTGACGATGTTCTCGGCCAGGAAGGTGAACGAGCTGCCGGCCTGTTCGAAGAACATCCAGAACATCACGTTGAAGGCGAAGATGATCAGCATGGCGATCACGCGGTCGCGCTGCACCTTGCCTTCGCGGATGCCCTCGACCAGCAGCAGGACGGCCAGCGCGGTGAACATCGCACCCAGGATCCAGGCCAGCGCGGTGGCGCCGGTGGCCAGCAGGAAGTACGCGACCGGGATGGCGACCACGGCACCGGCCAGCACCATGATGATGCGGCCGAAACCTTCAGCGCCGGCCGGCGGTGCACCGATGCCCTTCAGGCCGGCACGACCGATGTAGAACCACACCAGCGAGATCAGCATGCCCACGCCCGAGGCGATGAACACGACCTTGTAGGACGGCATCGCGTCGGTACCGAACACCTTGCGGGCCAGGTACTCGGTCAGCACCGGGGCGATCATCGCGCCGATGTTGATGCCCATGTAGAAGATGGTGAAGCCCGAATCGCGGCGCTCGTCCTTCAGCCCGTACAGCTTGCCGACCATGGTCGAGATGTTGGGCTTGAACAGGCCGTTGCCGACGATGATCGTGGCCAGGCCGAGCTTGAAGATGTGCTCCTGCGGCAGCGAGATCATGAACAGGCCGGCGGCCATGATGATCGCGCCGGTCAGGATCGAGCGCTGGTAGCCCAGTACCCGGTCGGCCACGTAGCCGCCGAAGATCGCCGCGGCGTACACCAGGGCCAGGTAGGCGCCGTAGATGCGGCTGGCGTCGCCTTCACCGGCGGCGCTGCCGTTGTAGAACTGGGCGACGATGTACAGCACCAAGGCCCAGCGGATGCCGTAGAACGCAAAGCGTTCCCAGAACTCGGTCATGAACAGCATCCACAGCGGGCGCGGATGGCCCAGCGTGGTCTTGAAGTCCGGCAGCGCCGGCTCTGGGGTGTTCGCAGTGGCGTTTACGCTCATGCGGATTTCCTGGTTCGGTGGATGACGAGCACGTCCGCTGTGCAGTTGGAGAAACGCGCGAGGATCACCGACTTCTGGCGTTCACGTCAAATACACGCCGTTTGAGGCAGGTGCCAGCCTGCTCGCTGAACTTGCATCTGAAACGATCCAGCCGCCGGCCGGGATCCAAGCTGAATACGGATCAGGCCTGTGCTGCCGGGGGCGCGGCCTGCAGGCTGGTGCGCACCTGGAACAGCTCGGGGAAGAAGGTCAGCTCCAGTGCCTTGGCCAGGAAGCCCACGCCGGACGAGCCACCGGTGCCGCGCTTGAAGCCGATCACCCGCATCACCGTGCGCATGTGGCGGAAGCGCCACAGCTGGAAGGCGGTCTCCAGGTCCACCAGGTCCTCGCACAGCGCGTACTCGCGCCAGTAGCGGTCGGTGTCCTGGTAGATGCGTTCGAAGACCGGCTGCAGTGCGTCGTCGGCCACGTGCGGCTGGGTCCAGTCATGGGCCTCGTACACCGCCGGCACCGCATGGCCGAAGCGGGCCAGGTACTTCAGGAATTCCTCGTACAGGCTGGGCGCCTCCAGCACGGTGCGCAGCTGCGCCTGCCCGGCCGGGTCGTGCTCGAACACCTGCAGCATCTGCGCGTTCTTGTTGCCCAGCAGGAACTCGATGTAGCGGTACTGCAGCGACTGGAAGCCCGACGACGGGCCCAGCACGTCGCGGAAGCCCATGTATTCGGACGGGGTCAGGGTTTCCAGCACCGACCACTGCTCGGTCAGCTGGCGCAGCACCTGCTTGCTGCGCGCCAGCACCTTGCGGCACTGCCAGACTTCATCGCGCTGCAGGAAGCCGATTGCGGCACGCAGCTCATGGCCCAGCAGCTTCAGCCACAGCTCCGAGGTCTGGTGCTGGATGATGAAGAGCATCTCGTCATGGTGCGGCGGGCTGGACAGCGGCTGCTGCGCGCTGAGCAACTGGTCCAGCCGCAGGTAGCCGCCGTAGGTGAGGCGTCCCTGCAGGTCGGTGTGGATGCCGGCTTCGAGATCGCGTTGGTTGTTGTCGACGGACATGGGCGGGACCAGATCGGGGGCGGCAAGGGTAGCGCGTTGCCGCCGCGCTGGCAGCCGCCGGGTCCATACCGGAGCGTGCGGTTGGCCGTGGAGCATCGGCCGATCCCAGGCCTGCGCGTGGAACCGTCCAGGCCGTTGTACTGGCGGTCAGCCAGAGGCGTATTCTGATGCTTTGCAGCAACGACTGAATACGTTGTTGTTATTGGCCCCCCACCCGCCGGCAGGGGTAAAACGGGGAATCGCCGTGTTGCGGCGCAGGAAGGCTATTCCGTACGCGTTCCTTAACATGGCGATTCATATCATTTGTAACTTCTCTGTCGAAGGTGCAGTACGCAATGACGGTTGCCGCTGAATTCAAGATCGAATACCTGCAGTACCTGGATACGGACGGCACGCTCGTCCGCGATGACCTGCCTGCGTCGCTGCGCGACCCCAAGGTCCTGGTACCGCTGTTCAAGCAGATGCTGTTCGTACGTACGTTCGACAGCAAATCCATCGCACTGCAGCGCACCGGCAAGCTCGGCACCTATGCCGCCTGCCTGGGCCACGAAGCCGCGCACGTGGGTATCGGCGCGGCGATGCAGAAGGACGACGTGTTCGCGCCTTCGTACCGCGAGTATGGCGCGATGTTCATGCGTGGCGTGCGCCCGCACGACGTGCTGATGTACTGGGGCGGCGACGAACGCGGCAACGATTACGGCGGCAACGCGGCCAAGGACTTCCCGTTCTGCGTGCCGATTTCCACCCAGTGCCTGCATGCCGCAGGCGCGGCGCTGAAGTTCAAGCTCAACAAGGAACCGCAGATCGCGGTGGCCGTGTGCGGCGACGGCGGCAGCTCCAAGACCGACTTCTACGCAGCACTGAATTCGGCCGGCGCCTACAAGCTCCCGCTGATCCTGTGCATCGTCAACAACGGTTGGGCCATCTCGGTTCCGCGTTCGGCCCAGACCGGTGCCGAAACGCTGGCGCAGAAGGGCCTGGCGGGCGGCCTGCACTGCCTGCAGGTGGATGGCAACGACCTGATCGCGGTGCTGGCGGCCATGGAGCAGGCGCGCGAACGTGCGCTGGCCGGCGACGGCGGCACCGTGCTGGAACTGATGACCTACCGCCTGTCCGACCACACCACCGCCGATGACGCGCGCCGCTACCGCGACGACGCCGAAGTGAAGGATGCCTGGCAGCGCGAGCCGATGCTGCGCCTGCGCAAGTACCTGATCAACGCCGGTGTGTGGAGCGAAGAAGAGGAAACCGCCTGGGTCGCCGAGTGCGGCACGCGCGTGGACGAGGAAGTGAACCTGTACCTCAACACGCCGGTGCAGCCGGTCGAGGCGATGTTCGACTTCCTGTATGCCGATCCGCCGCCGGACCTGCTGGCCCAGCGTGCCCAGGCGATCGCCCTGGAGAAGCGCCATGGATGAGATCAAGAACGGCGCGCCCGGCGCGCACACCAACGCCGCCGACAGCGCTGCGGTCGCGCGCGGAGAAGAGAGCATGACCACCACCCCGATCACCCTCATCGAAGCCATCACCCAGGCGCTGGCCTGGGAGCTGGAACACGACCCGTCGGTGCTGGTTCTGGGCGAAGACGTGGGCGTCAACGGCGGCGTGTTCCGCGCCACTGCCGGTCTGCAGCAGCGCTTCGGCTCGGACCGCATCCTCGACACCCCGCTGGATGAAACCACCATCGCCGGCCTGACGATTGGTCTTGCCGCGCAGGGCATGAAGCCGGTGGCCGAAGCCCAGTTCGATGGCTTCATGTACCCGATGGTCGACCATATCGTCTGCCACGCCGCACGCCTGCGTTACCGCACGCGTGGCCGCCTGCACTGCCCGATGGTGCTGCGCGTGCCGTGGGGCGGTGGCATCCGCGCGCCGGAACACCACAGCGAAGCCAACGAGGCGATCTTCACCAACGTGCCGGGCCTGCGCGTGGTGCTGCCGTCGTCGCCGCAGCGCGCCTACGGCCTGCTGCTGGCCGCGATCCGCGAACCGGATCCGGTGATCTACATGGAGCCCAAGCGCATCTACCGCCAGTACAAGGAAGTGGTCGTCAACGACGGCGAAGCCTTGCCGCTGGACGTCTGCTTCGTGCTGCGCGACGGCACCGACGTGACCCTGGTGACCTGGGGCGCGCAGGTGAAGGAAGCGCTGGAAGCGGCCGACAAGCTGGCCGGCGAAGGCATCAGTGCCGAAGTCATCGACGTGGCCACGCTGCGTCCGCTGGACTTCGCCACCATCGCCGAATCGGTGGCCAAGACCGGCCGCTGCGTGATCGTGCAGGAGGCCCCGAAGACCGCGGGCTTCGGCGCCGAGATCGCCGCGCGCCTGGCCGAGGAATCGATCTACGACCTGCTGGCCCCGGTCGAGCGCGTCACTGGCTACGACACCCACATTCCGCTGTTCCGCCTGGAAATGAAGTACCTGCCGAGCGTTGAGCGGATCGTGGCTGCGGCCAAGCGCGCGGTGGCGGCCGGCTGACATGCGGGCCCGCCTTCTGGGGGCTTACCGCAGCCAGTATCCCAACCCGCTCCGGTTCCACACCGGCCAGATCGTCGAAGTAGGTGTCCGTGACGAGGAATGGCCGGCGTTTGCCTGGGTACGCACCAACGATGGGCGCGCTGGATGGGCGCCCATCGCCTGGTTGCAGCTGCTGGACGAGGGTCGCGCCGAAGCGCTGTGCGACTACGACGCCCGCGAGCTGGATGTGGAAAGCGGCGAGATGGTGAAGCTTCATCACGAACACGGCGGGTGGTGGTGGTCCGAGCGCGCCAATGGCGCGACGGGTTGGCTGCCGGCCCGCGAACTGGAACTGCTGGAAGAGAACTGCAAATGAGCCAGACCAAGAACTTCAACCTGCCCGACCTGGGCGAAGGCCTGCCGGACGCGACCATCGTCGAGTGGTTCGTCAAGGAAGGCGATGTGATCAAGCTGGACGAGCCGCTGGTGTCGATGGAGACCGCCAAGGCCGTGGTGGAAGTGCCCTCGCCGTTCTCCGGCAAGGTGCTGAAGCTGTCCGGCGGTGCCGGCGACATCATCCCGACCGGTTCGGTGCTGGCCAGCTTCGAACTGGACCCGAACCTGCCGCAGCGTGCCGATGGCCAGGACACCGGCCACAGCCATGGTCATGCCGCACCGGCCGCACCGGCTGCCG
The DNA here is from genome assembly GCF_059371335.1 of Stenotrophomonas sp. YJH_SMC_6. Classification (NCBI taxonomy): domain Bacteria; kingdom Pseudomonadati; phylum Pseudomonadota; class Gammaproteobacteria; order Lysobacterales; family Lysobacteraceae; genus Stenotrophomonas; species Stenotrophomonas sp. YJH_SMC_6. The sequence goes on from NZ_JCAFUM010000004.1 coordinate 270,201, forward strand.
CACCGACCCCGCCGCCGCTTCCCGCTGCTGCCGCACCGGTGGCCGCAGAAGAAGCCAAGCCCGCCGCTGCCGAGCGTGATGACGCCGGTACCGTGGTCGGCGCCATGCAGAGCTCCAATGCCGTGCATGCCGAACAGGCGCTGGCCGTCGGTGGCGTCAAGGCCGTGCCGGCCGTGCGTGCGATGGCGCGCAAGCTGGGCGTGGACCTGAGCCGCGTGGCCGCTACCGGCACCGATGGCGCGGTCACCATGGCCGACGTCAAGCAGGCTGCCGCCAACGGCACCGCCAAGCTCGGCGCTGCTCCGGCACCGGTTGCCGCTGCTGCCTATGCCGCGCCGGCCCCGGCGCAGGTGTCTGCCCCGGTGCAGAGCGAAGCCCGCACCCCGCTGTCCGCCGCCGGCAAGCCGATGCGCACCCAGCCGCCGGGCGTGGTCGCCAAGGGCCAGCCGGAACCGCTGAAGGGCGTGCGCCGCAACATGGCCCGCGTGATGGCCGATGCGCACAGCAAGGTGGTGCCGACCACGCTGAACGACGACGCCGACATCCACGCCTGGCTGCCGGGCAACGACGTCACCGCGCGCTTGGTGCGTTCGATCGTGGTCGCCGCGCAGAAGGTGCCGGCGATGAACGCCTGGTTCGACGGTGAAGCGCTGACCCGCACCCTGCACGCACAGGTGGACATCGGCATCGCCGTGGACACCGACGACGGCCTGTTCGTGCCGGCCCTGCGCAATGCCGACATGCTGGATGCACGTGGCATCCGCGAAGGCGTCAACCGCCTGCGCGAGCAGGTGGAATCGCGTTCGATCGCCGCCTCGGAACTGAGCGGCTACACCATCTCGCTGTCCAACTTCGGCATGTTCGCCGGCCGCTACGCGACCCCGGTCGTGGTGCCGCCGTGCGTGGCCATCGTCGGTGCCGGCCGTGCCCGCCACCAGATGACCCCGGTGATGGGCGGCGTGGAAGCGCACAAGGTGATCCCGCTGTCGGTCACCTTCGACCACCGCGCGGCCACCGGCGGCGAAGCGGCGCGCTTCCTGCGCGCAATGATGGACGACCTGGCGCTGGCCAGCTGATCGGCCACCTGATCGGTGGGTGCCAACCGTTGGTTGGCACATGACTTGGAGAAAACGCCGGGCATTGCCCGGCGTTTTTTTGTGCCTGCTCCGTCGCGCTCCATCTAAGCATGGCGTGGATCTACACAATGCGGGCGATCAATCGCGCGCGACCAGGCCCTCGGCGCGGCTGTACACACGCAGGCGGTGGCCATCAGGATCTGCCCCGACAAAAGTATGGCCGAACTCCAGCGTCACCGGCGCCTGCAGGATCTCCACACCAAGAGCGCGCCACGCATCGTGCATCTGCTGCACGGCGTCGGGGTTGGCCACCACCATTGCCAGTTCGGCGGCGCCTGCTTGCGCGGACACCGGAGGCTGCACGTCGTCGCGTTGCCACAGGCCGAGTGCGGCGCCATCGCCGAGCAGGAACAGGGCGAAGCCGGGCGACTGCTCGACCGGCGGTTTGCCGAGAATGCCACTGTAGAAGGTGGCGCTGGCGGCGACGTCGCGCACGTACTGCAGCAGGGTGCTGGGCGTGAACATGGGGAAGCTCCGTTGTTGGGAGCGCTCATGGTGGTATGGCCGTGCTGACAGATTCTGTCAGTAGAGGGGACTGTTGGTAGAGTCGACTGTTGGTAGAGTCGACTGTTGGTAGAGTCGACTGTTGGTAGAGTCGACTGTTGGTCGACTGCTCTTTTCCTTCAGCCTGCTTAAAACCCCGCGCTGCGCGCGATAGTCGACTAACAGTCGACTCTACACGCCCCGGATCCCGGCTGTTGCTGTGGTTATGAGCGATCCAGCCAGTCCGGCGCGATGCCCTGCGCCTTCTGCCAGCGTCGCAGCAGGGTGGCGCGTGGCACGAGGTAGTGATCCTCCAGCACACGCGCCTGGCGGATGCGGTCCAGACGGAAATGGCGGAAATCCTCGCGGCGCTCGCACCACGCCGCCAGCATCGGCACCTCATCGAAGTAGCCCAGCGCGAACGGCCAGACGATGCGCTCGCTGCGCTGACCGTGCGCGTCCTCGTAGCCGAACTTCAGGCGCTGCTGTGAACCGACAGCCTCTCGCACGGCCTGCAAGCGCCCAGCCGGCACCTTGGCCGCGGCGCGCGAAGGGCCAACGCGCAGGCCGCTGTCACGCAAGGCCTCGCGTCGCGCTGCAGGCAACACATGCGCGATGCGCGCCAGTGCATCACGCGCCGCCTCGGCCAGCGCCGGCTCGGTGCGCGCGGCGACCCAGCGCAGGCCGAGCACCAGCGCATCGATCTCGGCCGGCGGCAGGGTCATCGGTGGCAGGGTGTCGCTCGGCGCCAGCTGGTAGCCAACGCCGGCCTCGCCACGCAGGTCAGCGCCCTGCTCACGCAGGGTCTCGATATCGCGGTACAGCGTGCGCAGGCTGATGCCCAGCGCTTCGGCCAGCGTCTGCCCGCCCACCGGCCGCCGATGGCGGCGCAGAAGCTGCAGCAACTGGGTCAGGCGCAGCGCACGCGACATCAGCCGACCAGTGCGCTCGATGCAACCACGTGCTCACCCGGCTGCGGGGCCAGCGCGGCCTCGACCAGTGCCTTGGCGATCTCGCTCGCCGGGTTGATCCGCCACGCCCGTGGCAACATCGGCCCCAAAGCACCGAGCACCGTCAGCGCCAGGCGCTCGCCACGACGCACCTCGTTGCGCTCGCCCCCGATCAGCCCTGGGCGGACCAGGGTCAACGAATGGAAGCCCAGCGCACGAAGGTCACGTTCCAATTCGCCCTTCACCCGGCTGTAGAAGATCGACGACTGTGGATTGGCGCCGGCCGCGGAATTCAGCACATAAGTCTGTGCACCCTGTGCCTGCGCCAGGCGGGCGAAGGCCAACGGGTAGTCATGATCGATGCGGTGGAAAGCCTCGCGGCTGCCGGCCTGGGCAATGGTGCTGCCGAGCGCGCAGATGACCGCGTCCACGCGCGCCCATGCTGGCGAAGTGGGCAACGCGTCGAAGGCCAGCACCGGGTTCTCCAGCTTCCCGTGGGTCATGCCCAACGGGCGGCGGGTGGGCGCCACCACGCCACTGCAGCGCGGGTCGTCCAGCAGGCGGGGCAGGGCCAGCCCGCCGACCAGGCCGGTCGCCCCCAGCAACATCACGCGCATCACCACCTCCACTGCGGCATCCTGTCGCCCATCCTAGCCGTTCAAGCCGTCGGCGGCCGCGCCGATATGCTGGAACCAGTCCCTGCCAGCCCCAGGATTCGCTCCATGACGGACCAGCCCGACCACCGCCCTGCCCCCGGTACCGCCCTTGGGCCGCCGGCACGCGTGCGCGCGGTGGTGGACGATGGGCTGGGCGACCGCGTGGTACTGCAGGGCGGTGGTGGCGTGGCACTGCAGCAACTGTTCGCCGGCGCCGACGCGCCGGAACCGCTGCTGGCCGCCTTCGCCAACGGCATGGCCACCCTGCCCGGCGAACTGGGTGACATGGGCGACCGCCTGCAGTCGGCGCAGGCCAGTGCCGATTGGCCGCGCTACGGGCGCGCGATGCGGCAGCTCATCGACAAGTACATCCGGACCATCGAACAGCATTCGCCGGACGGTCAGCCGGAAAGCCTGCGCCTGTCCGAGCAGCTGCGGCTGCTGCTGGGTGGCGCCGTGGTGGCCCTGCTGCAGCACGACCCGGATCTGCGCGAACAAGCGCAGGCGCTGGCCACGCGCCTGCGCCAGTGGCAGCCGGGTACCGCACTGGAGCCGATCGAACAGGGCGTGCGCGAACTCGGGCACCAGGTCGGCGTGCGTGCCGAGAGCTGGCAGGAGCAGCAGGCGCTGCTGCTGGAACTGTTCGCGCTGCTGTTGGAAAACGTGAGCGAGCTGCTGGACGACCGCAGTTGGCTGCAGGGCCAGATCGCGGCGGTGCGCCAGCTGCTGGACGGGCCGCTGGAAGCCGAGGCAGTCGATCGCACCCGTGCCGAACTGCGCGAAGTGATCTACAAGCAGGGCCTGCTGCGCCAGGGCATCGACGATTCAAAGGCAGCCATGCGCGGGTTGATGGGCGAGTTCATCGAGCGCATGGATGGCATGGCCACCAGCACCGGCGAGTACCACGACCGCATCGGCAGCTACGCACTGCAGCTGCGCGAGGCGCGTAGCATCGCCGACCTCAACCAGCTGCTGCAGGACGTGATGCGCGACACCGGCAAGGTGCAGCAACAGGCCGCGCAGGCCCGCGATCACCTGGCCAATGCGCGGCAGGAAGTGGAACGCGCCGAACAGCGCATTGCCGAGCTGGAGCAGGAACTGCGTGCCGCCGGTGATCTGGCGCGCATCGATCCGCTGACCCAGGCGCTGAACCGCCGCGGCCTGGACGAACTGCTGCAGCGTGAACTGGCGCGTGCTGCGCGCAACAACTCACCGCTGGGCGTGGCGGTGATCGACCTGGATGATTTCCACCTGACCAACGAGGCGCACGGCCACGCCGGTGGCGATGCGTTGCTGCAGCACCTGGTGGCCGTTTGCAGGCTGCTGCTGCGCGCCACTGACGGCATCGCACGGCTGGGTGGCGACGAGTTCGTGCTGGTGCTGCCGGAAACCCAGGGTGCCGACAGCATGGCCACCGTGCAGCGCCTGCAACGCTCACTGGCGCACCGCGCGCTGACCGTGCAGGACCGGCGCGTGCCGGTGCACTTCAGCGCCGGGCTGGCGCAATGGCAGCCGGGCGACGATACCGAGGCTTTGCTGCGCCGTGCGGATGACGCGTTGTATGCGGCCAAGCGACAGGGCAAGAACCGCGTGCAGGCGGGCTGACCGTCCGGCCCGTCGCGAACCGCTTTGGTAGGTGCCAACCTTGGTTGGCACACGCGGGAAACGAAGCGCCGACCAAGGTCGGCCTCTACCTGGGAACCCGCCGGCGACGATGCCGACCACCCTGAACCGCTTTGGTAGGTGCCAACCTTGGTTGGCACACGCAGGAAACAAAGCGCCGACCAAGGTTGGCCTCTACCGTGCGACCCGCCGGTGATTACTTGCCGCGCAGCTTCTGGAACCCGGTCACCGCCGCGAGCACGATGGCACCGGCGATGATGCCGACCACCATGTTACCCACCGCGCTGACCAGCCAGCCCCACTGCCCCTCGCCGCCCATCGCCTGTACTGCGTGGTGCAGCGCCGGCACGTTGTGCACCAGGATGCCTCCGCCCACCAGGAACATGGCAATGGTGCCGGCCACCGACAGGAACTTCATCAGCCACGGCGCCGAGGCCACCAGGCCGCGACCGAAGGCGGCCACGGCCCCACCCTTGCGCGACAGGTACAGGCCGACGTCATCCAGCTTCACGATGCCCGCCACCAGCCCATAGACGAAGACCGTCATCGCCAGTGCAACCACGGCCAGCGTGACCAGCTGGTTGGTGAACGATGCGGTGGCGACCACGCCCAGGGTCAGTACGATGATCTCGGCCGAGAGGATGAAGTCGGTGCGGATCGCGCCTTTCACCTTGTCCTTCTCCCACGCCACCATGTCCACCTGCGCGTCGGCCAGCGCCTTGCGCCGCTCGGCCTGATGCTCGGCGTCGTCCTCGGCTGAGTGCAGGAACCGATGCGCCAGCTTCTCAACGCCCTCAAAGCACAGGAACGCGCCGCCGATCATCATCAGCGGTACGATCAGCGGCACGTTCCAGCCGCGGCTGTGCAGCCAGGCCTCCAGCGCACTGATCGCCAATGCTGCAGGCACCAGGATCACCTTGTTGACCAGCGAGCCCTTGGCCACCGCCCACACCACCGGCAGTTCGCGGTTGGCGTTGACCCCGGTGACCTGCTGCGCGTTCAGCGCCAGGTCGTCGCCCAGCACGCCGGCGGTTTTCTTCGCCGCGACCTTGGTCAGGACCGAGACATCGTCGAGGAGGGTGGCGATATCGTCGAGCAGGGCGAACAGGCTGGCACCGGCCATGGGAAGTCCAGAGAGGGAATGAGCGGATTCTGACCGATCCGGTGTGGACTGCGGAAGACGTCGGATTCACCGCGTGCCCACCGCCCCCCGGCGACACTGCGGAATCCGGACATCGCCGGCCCGTGGCCGGCGCTACCTGTCTTCGTCGCATGGGAGTTCCGCTTGAGCAATCCGCCCACCGCCAATGGCAATCCTCCGCTGGTCAAAGGCATGAACCGGCGCAGCCAGATCCTGCGCCTGCTGATGCGCTATCGCCATTCAGGGGTGTTCTCGGGCATGAACCTGGATGCCGCAGGCAATCCAGCCGACGTTCCCGCGGACGGCAACCCGGAACAGTTCGTCAGCGACCTGGAAGCGCTGGGCCCGACCTTCGTCAAGCTGGGCCAGATGCTGTCCACGCGCCCGGACATGGTGCCGGTGGAGTTCGCCACAGCCCTGGAGCGCATGCAGGAAAAGGTGGCCGAGATTCCGGTCGAGCGCATCCATGCGATCGTCGAGCAGGAGCTGGGCGCACCGGTGAACAAGCTGTTCGCCTCATTCGATCCCGAACCGCTGGGCTGTGCCTCGATCGCGCAGGTGCATCGCGCGGTGCTGCACGACGGACGCCAGGTGGCAGTGAAGGTGCAGAAGCCTGAAGTGGCTGCACAACTTCGCTCGGACCTGGAGGCGCTACGCAGCTTCGCGCTGGCCGCCGACCACCTGACCCAGGTGGGCCGCCGCGTGCGCCTGCGCGACTGGCTCAACGAGTTCGCAAAGACCCTGATGCAGGAGCTGGACTACCACGCCGAGGCCGAGAACCTGGCCCGTTTCGGCCGACACCTGAAGCCGTTCCGCCGCCTGTGGATTCCGCAGCCGCTGTGGGACTACAGCAGCCAGCGCGTGCTGACCATGGAACTGGCCACCGGCGTGCGCGTGGATGCAATTCCCGATGTGCGCCGCACCGAACAATCGATGGACCCGCTGGCGGCGGCGCTGATCCGCGGCTACCTGGACCAGATCTTCGTGCACGGCGAGATCCATGCCGACCCGCACCCCGGCAACCTGCGGGTGATGCCCGATGGACGGCTGGCGATCTTCGACCTGGGCATGGTCGCGCACATGCCACCGCGCCTGCGCGAGCGGCTGCTGAAGATCCTGTTCGCCGCAGTCGATGGCCGTGGCGAGGAAGTAGCCGACGATCTGATCAGCATCAGCACGCGGCTGGAGGCCTTCGACGAAGAGCGCTACCTGCGCGAGACCGGCCAGCTGATCGCACGCTATGCGGCCAGCGGCAGTTTCTCCGAAGGCCGCGTGGTGCTGGACATGGTGCGCATCGCCACCGCCTGCGGCCTGCGCACACCGCCGGAACTGAGCCTGCTCGGCAAGGCGCTGCTCAACCTGGAAACCGTATGCCGGTTGCTGGCACCCGAACTGGAGACCCGCCGCATCGTCGAGCGCCAGCTTCAGCATGTGATGCGTGCGCGCCTGAAAAAATCACTGTCGGCAGCCAACATCGCCAGCGAGGCGATGGAGCTGCAGCAGCTGCTGCGCGATGGGCCGCGCAAGCTGTCGGACATCATGGCGCTGCTGGCCGAGAACCGTCTGCAGATGAAGGTGACGGGCCTGGAAGAATCGCGGCTTATGGAGAACCTGCAGAAGATCGCCAACCGCGTGGCGGCCGGCATCATCAGCGCGGCATTGATCATGGCCGCCGCGATGATGATGAAGATCGACACCGGCTGGCATCTGTTCGGCTACCCGCTCATCGCCCTGATTCTGTTGTTCATCGGCGTAGTGCTCGGCCTTGGCATCGTGACCAGTGCATTGCTGTTCGATCGTCGCGCGCGGGCACGCGAAGAGCGCGGGCATCGCTAGCGAATCTGCGAAAACACCCGTATTCATACGGTTTTTAATGCAATCCAACGGAGCCTTTCACGCTCGCTTTACCTTCTGAGCGCGATTTCGCGCGCGTCATTTCAACAAACAATTCAGTCAGGTTCGTGCATGCACTATCGGGTCATCGGCCTGTCACATGCATGTGCTTGCGGCAGCGCCGGTCGGATGGACACGCGTCGGTACGACGTCCATCACCACCACCCCGTCACTGCCGAAGCTGCCTATGCTCTGGATACTGCTGCTGTCGTTGTTGCTGCTGTGCTGGTTGTTCCTCGCGTCCGGCAAATGGGTGTGGTGGAAGGCCAGTGCGTTCTCGCTGCTGCTGCTCACGCTCAGCGCATGGTGGCTGATCGACAAGCTGTCCGGTGATGGGCTCAACGCCGCCACGCTGTACCACCTCGGCGCCGACATGGAAGGCGCCGGAGTCTCCGACTTCAAGGGCTACATCGCCGGCTTCATCGTGCTGGCGCTGGTCTCGCTGCTGCCGCTGTTCGCCACGCGGGTGAAGCGCTGGCGCCGGCCCGGCCACGGTGGCGCGCTGTTCGCGGGCTTCGCGGCCGTGTGGGTGGCCACGATCATGATCAGCCCGCTGGCCCGCGACGGCCAACGCCTGTACCAGCAGCTGCGCCCGGTCGACTTCGCCCGCATCGCCCCCGAATACCAGGTGCCGACGCAGCCGCTGCAGCGCCCGCGCAACATCGTCTGGATCTACGGCGAGAGCCTGGAGCGCACGTACCTGGACGAAAACGTATTCCCAGGCCTGATGCCCAATCTCAACCGGCTGGCGTCCGAGTCGCTGGACGTGCGCAACCTGGCCTCGGCCGAGGGCAGCGGCTGGACCATCGCCGGCCTGGTGTCGTCGATGTGCGGCGTGCCGCTGACCACTTCGCAGGGCGATGAGAACAGCATGGACCGGATGGGCAGCTTCCTGCCCAAGGCGGTGTGCCTGGGCGACTACCTGAAGCAGCAGGGCTATACCAACCATTACCTGGGCGGGGCCAACGGCCAGTTCGCCGGCAAGGGCCAGTTCCTCGCCAGCCACGGCTTTGACGAAGTGCATGACCTCGCCTGGTTCAAGCAGCAGAAAAAGATCGGGCGCATCCACTACTCCGCCTGGGGCGTGCACGACGACGTGCTGCTGGATACCGCCTACCAGCGCTTCGAACAGCTCTCGCGCGCCGGCTCGCCTTTCATGCTCACCACGCTGACCATGGACACCCACCACCCGGCGGGCCACCTGCCGGTGTCGTGCAAGGGCGAGCGCTACCAGAGCCAGTACGGCAACATCAACATGCTCAACGCGCTCAAGTGCAGTGACCGGTTGATCTCGCAGCTGGTCGAACGCATCCAGGCCAGCCCGTACGGCAAGGACACGCTGATCGTGATCGCCTCCGACCACCTGGCGATGCCCAACGATCTGACCCACATCCTGACCCGGCAGAAGCGCGAGAACCTGCTGCTGTTCCTCGGCGATGGCATTGCGCCGCAGCAGCTCAGCGCCGACGCCGGCACCACCCTGGATTCGGGTGCGACCCTGCTCAGCCTGCTGGACCCGAACCTGAAGACGATGGGCTTTGGCCGTTCACTGATCGATACCCAGCGCGCGCCCAGCGCCAGCGTGGCCACCCAGCGTGATGGCGGCCGAGATTACCCGCAGTACCTCGCCTTCGCCCGCTCGCTGTGGCTGGGTGAGCCGACCCGCGAACTGAAGATCGACGGCGACGACCAGGTGGTGGTCGGCCTGCAGCACGTGCAACCGCCGGTGCTGCTGGAATACGACAAGGACTGGGGATTGAAGTCGGTGTACCTGGAGAACACCTCGCGCCAGTTTGATGATGCCGACCCGGACAACACCCTGGCCTATGTCGACCGCTGCACCGCGTTCGAGGACGGCTCGGCCGATGGCGACTGGTGCGCCCTGCTGGTCAACCGCGACAACGGCATCAAGCTGTACCGCGACAACGACCTGCGTGGCGGCATTGCCGTGGACGCACCGCTGGACGCATTCCAGGGCCCGCGCCCGAGCGTGCGCCAGGCGCACATGATCACCCAGAAGGGTCGCCGCACCCGCGCCGGCCAGTACATGCTGCAGCTGGTGGCGAGCACGCGGCCGGATCGTGGCTTCTGGATCGAGGCGGTGTCCTCGCAGCGCAAGGTGGTGCTGGCCCAGCAGTGGGTGCAGCCCGATGCCAACGGCAAGATCAACGTGTCGTTCGGGCTGGACCACGAAGTGGATGATCTGGAGATCCGCGCGTGGTTGAACCATGCCGAGAAGCTGGCAGTGGATACGTTCGCACTGGTGCCCTCGCGCGGCCGACCGCGGGGGTAGGGTTCTTTGCAGGGCTGCGCCCTGCACCCGTGGTAGTGCCGGCCGCTGGCCGGCCACCTCAGAAGCAACAGCAACAGCGGGCATTCCGTGGTTGGGCGGGGCGGTGTCGGAGTGCGGGCACGCCGTAAATCCGTCCCTGGAGGCTTGGCAGCCGCATCCATGCGGCTGACACCCCGCACTCCGACACCGCCCCACCTCTGACAGATTCCTGCGGCTGTCAGTACGTGTCGACCTTGGTCGACACTTCTGTCAGATATCGAAATCAATCTGGGGTCAGATCCGTTTTCCTCCGGAAAACGGATCTGACCCCATCGGCATGCCCAACAGACCGCAGCAAACTGTCGAAGGCGGGGTGGGTCCGGTTGCGGGGGCGTGAGCCGCATGGATGCGGCGACCGAGCTTACATGGACGTACTTGCAGCGTCCCCCGCAACCGGACCCACCCCGCCAAACCACGGAATGCCCGCTGTTGCTGTTGCTTCTGAGGTGGCCGGCCAGCGGCCGGCACTACCACGGGTGCAGGGCGCAGCCCTGCAGAACACCCCCTACTCCTGCGGATCGCGGGTGATGTGGATATCGGTCGGGGTCGACAGCGGAATGTTCCGCTCCGCCAGTATCTGCAGCAGGCTGAAGTACAGATCGCTGCGGGTGGCGTAGACCTGCCGCGGGCTGGCCACGTACGCGAAGCTGTTGATGGTGATCTGGCCACCGGCAATGCTGTCGATGTAGACCGTCGGCGCCGGCTGCTTCAGCACGTTGGTATGCGCGGTGTACGCATCCAGCAACGCCTGCCGCAGGTTGCCGACATCGGTGCTGGGCGGCACCGCGAACTGGATCTGGATGCGGCCCTGGTTGTTGCCCATCGTCATGTTGCGCACGGTCTTGGTGACCAGCTCGGAGTTGGGCACGATCAGCGTCGACTTGTCGCCCACCTGGATCTCGGTCGAACGCAGGCTGATGCGGCGGATGTCGCCCTCCTGGTCGCCCAGCTTCACCCAGTCGCCGATCTTCACCGGGCGCTCGGCCAGCAGGATCAAGCCGGAGACGAAGTTCTGGGTGATCACCTGCAGGCCGAAACCGATACCCACTGACAGCGCACTGACCAGCAACGCCAGCTTGCTCAACTGCAGGCCCATGGCCGACAGCGCCCAGATCACCGCGATGATGATGCCCACGTAACGGGCAACGGTACTGACCGAGTTGCGTGCGCCCAGGTCCAGTTCGGTCTTGGGCAGGTAGGTGTCGGTCAACCAGCGCTGCACCAGCTGGGTGATCGCCAGGCCGGCCAGCAGCGCCAGTACCGCCAACACGATCCCCGCCGGTGCCAGCTTGGTGCCACCGATATCGAATCCGGTCGTGAACAGTGAAGTGAATCGCTCCACCACCGCGCCGATGTTGCCGAACGGCGCCACCAGGGCAAGCAGCGTGATCAACACAACCACGGTACGCAGCGCCGCCGACAGCAGCACACCGGCCTGCTCCAGCCGCGATACGCTCAGGCCGGTGCTGAGCAGGATGGTCTGGCCAACCTTGCTGTCGGCGTTGAGCATCCAGGTGCTCAGGTCATCGACGAACTTGAACAGCAGGGTCGCGGCCAGCACTACGATGCTGCCGCCGATCAGCTGCTGGTTCACGAACTTGGCGAAGTTCAGGTAGCCCAGCAATGTGGCGATGATGGCCGCCACCACCGCGATGTTGCCCGCTACCCGGGCCAGTACCAGCCAGCTGCTGCGACGCACCGGCGTGGCCGCGCCCACGCCATCGGCCTGTGCCTCCAGCTTGGCCTCGGCCTCGGCGGTCTGCCGGCGATGCAGGCGTGCCAGGGTCACCAGCATGGCCATGATCAGGCCGAGGTAGGTCAGCGCAATCAGGCCGTCCAGCGCCACCGTGGTGACGTCGCTGGTACGCGTGGCCTGATCGAGGGCGACCAGCACCGTGCTCAGCCAGGCCAGCGCCGCCGCGCCCCACGCGTACTTGCGCAGCTTGAGTGCGGCGGTGTCATCCAGATTCAGCAACCGCCACGACGGACGCTTGGGTACCAGCATGCACGCGCTGAGCGCCGCAATGAAGGCGGCGCGGAAGGTGGCCGTCTCCAGGCCGTCGGCCACCACCTGCAGGCGCGGCGCAATCGCATCGATCGCATCGAGCGCTGCCATCAGCACCACCACGGCATAGCCGGGCAGCAGCGTACCGACCAGCAGCAGCCACATGGCCAGGCCGGATCGCCGCAGGCGACCGTCCGGCGCACGCTCGGACGCCGCAAAGCGCCGCCCCAGCCTGCGCAGCCACAGCCGCAGCGGGAACATCATCACCAGCGCGGCCAGCAGGCCCAGCAACGGCGTGCCCCAGCCATTGGCCCGGACACCAGCAACAAACGTATCGCGCCCCTGCTCGGCCAACGGCGCAACGCGTGCGATATCGATCGGCAGGCGCTCGGCCACCTTGCTCCACAGCGCCGGAGACAACGGCGAGGCGACCTTCTTCCCCATGTCTTCGGCGCGTTGCGCAGTGCGCTGCTGGTCGATGTCGGCTGCCAGCTGCTGGGCACGCACGGCACTGGCCTTGGCCTGCGCTACCGACGCGGCCAGGCCGTCGCGCTGTTTGGTGATGGTGCGTCGTTGCGCGGCCAGTTCCGGCGGTTCGGTGGTGCCTTCCGCAGGCGTGCCCAGCTGCGCCAGCTGTTCGCTTATCCGATCCAGCTGCGGCTGCAACGCCTTCTCCAGCGCTTCGGCATCGCGCCGGGCCTGCGAGGCATTCTCGGACAGCATCGCCAGTGTCTCGATGGCCTCTGCATCGCCCCGCTTGCGCTCGACCTCCTTCAGCCTGGAATCGATGTCCGCCAGTTGCTGCTTCGGCGTGGGGTCCTCATCCTGGGCCAGCACCGGTGCGGACAGCAGGAAGGCAGTGCACAGCAGCAGGGCCAGCCAAGGCCCCCGTGCACGGATCGATCGCAGGAAAGAAGACACGCCAGCCACACCGTTTCGCGCGGACCACCGCGCCTGCGCGCGACTATACGGCACAGGCGGTAAAGGCCGGATGGTGGGGCAGAGGACCACAGCCACCGCGATGGGAGCTTCGACGGGGTGATGGCGCGGGGTGGTCACGACGGGGCGATAACGGCCTGGCGATAACGGCCTGGCGATTGCGGCGGGGTGATCGTGGCCGGGCGAATCGACGGGGTAGAGTCGACTGTTAGTCGACTATCGCGCGCAGCGCGGGCTTTGGCACAGCGTCCAGCGAAGAGCAGTCGACTAACAGTCGACTCTACCCCGTCGGTTCACCCCGCCTGCGTTTCCGCGCGCACGCGCGCCACGCCGGCGAAGTCAGTACTTCAGGCGCAGCTCTTCGACGGCCGGCTGCTGCAGCGCGTACCAGTCCTGGAACTCTTCCTCGGTGATCTCATCGGGCGCATACACCGCCACCGGGTGCCAGTCGTGGTCGGTCGGCAGTGGCTGGCGCGGGCCGGCACGCAGGCTGTAGCTGACGCCCTCGTAGTCGACCAGGTCATCAACCTGCGGCCACTGCTCGCGTGCGAACGCGGATTCACTCTTCAACAGGATCACCTGGTACATCGGCACCTCCACTTCGGTTGGATCAGGAAAACACGGCGCTGGCCGCAGCATACCGCCGCACCGGTGACAACGGGCACGCCGCAGCGGCGACGGAACGTTCTGGACACGGCCATCGCCCCGGCTTCACCCGCCCATGGCAAGGCCATCGGCATCGTGGAGGCCCCCCCTGCCACGACTGCCGATGACCGACCACCCGCCGCTGAAGACCGTCGCCGGCCTCAAGCTGCCCCGCTACCTGGGCACCTGGTACGAGATCGCACGCCTGCCGATGCGCCACGAGCCGGAGGGCTGCACCGACGTGTCGGCGCACTACACCCTGCTCGACAACGGCAACGTCGGCGTCACCAACCGCTGCCGCATGGACGGCGAGGTCGAGGAAGCCAGCGGCGAAGCCTGCGCCGTGGACAACGACAGCGCGCGGCTGGAGGTCAGCTTCCTGCCCAAGGGCCTGCGCTGGCTGCCGTTCGCCAAGGGCGACTACTGGGTGATCCAGGTCGCCCCGGACTACAGCGTCGCACTGGTCGGCAGTCCGGACCGCAAGTACCTCTGGCTACTGGCGCGCGAGCCGCGCCTGGACGCCACCGTGCAGGACCATTATCTGGCGACTGCCCGCCTGCAGGGCTTCGATCTGTCCGAACTGATCCACACCCCGCACACCGGTCGCCCGACAGCCTGAGCCGCGCACGCCCATGGACCTGAAGAGTGGCTACCCGTGGTGGGCGGTGCGCAACGGCCTGATCCACGCCTTCCCACCGCTGGAGCGGGATCTGCGCTGCGACGTGCTGGTGGTCGGCGGCGGCATCACCGGTGCGCTGATTGCCGACGAGTTGTCCGGGCATGGCCACGACGTGGCGGTGATCGAGCAGCGTGACATCGGCTGGGGCAGCACCGCTGCCAGCACCGCGCTGCTGCAGTACGAGATCGACACCCACCTGCTGGAACTGGCCCAGCGCTATGGCCAGGACGCCGCGGCGCTTGCCTACCGGGCGTGTGCGGAAGCAATCCCAGCGCTGGGCGACGTGGCACGCGGGTTGAAGGACGTGGATTTCCAGCGCATGGACAGCCTGTACCTGGCCAGCCGCCATCGCGACGTTCCGCGCTTGATGGCCGAAGGTGAGGCGCGGCGCAGCATCGGCCTGGATGCCCGCTGGCTGGGCCCGGAGGCACTGCAGGAACGCTTCGAGGTGGACGCCGGTGGTGCCCTGCTCACGCGCCAGGCGGCGCGGGTCGATCCGTATCGGCTGACCTATGCGCTGCTGCAGCGCCTGCGTCGGCGCGGCGGCCACGTGCATGACCGCACGGTGCTGCACAGCCTCGACGCCACTGCGCGCGGGGTGACCGCCCGTACCGAAGATGGTGCCACCATCCGCACACGCCACGTGGTGCTGGCCATGGGCTATGCCAACCAGCGCTGGCTCAAGCAACGGGTTGCACGCAACCGCAGCAGCTACGCCTTCATCACCGATCCCATCGATGCGGACGTGCTCGGCCGGCTGCGCACCACCATGGTGTGGGAGAGCGCCCGCCCCTACCTGTACCTGCGCGCCACCGGCGACCGTCGCCTGCTGGTGGGCGGGCTGGACGACGCCATCGACATCCCCGCCCGCCGCGACCGGCGCGTTGAGAGCAAGGCCGACAAGCTGATGAAGCAGCTGCTGCATTGGTTCCCACGGCTGGACCCGGTGCCGGCGTTTTCCTGGGCCGGCACCTTCGCCGAAACGGCGGACGGCCTGCCGTTCTTCGGCCCGCACGATCAGTGGGGGCCGCGGGTGCACTTCGCCATGGCCTACGGCGGCAACGGCATCACCTATTCGATGATCGGCGCGCAGCTGCTGCGGGCCGGGATCGAGCGGCGGGCGCATCCGCTGGCGGGGCTGTTCGGGTTCGGGCGGTTGTAGCCTGCAGCCAGGCATGGCCTGGCTCTACCGCGAGCGGGCGCTGACAGGCATCATTCAAGCAGCCCCTGCTAGCGTCGGCCTGTACCGCCGCGTGTTGCGTGGCCACCTGTCCGCTGGAGCGCCGTCATGATCCGCCCCCTGACCCTGCTGCTGTGCCTGGCCCTGCCGGGAACCGTGCTGGCCCAGTCCGCCGCCGGCGCCACCGCGCCGCAGGCTGCCGGCCTGGACCTGACGCTGCCGCAGGCGCCGATGCGCTACCTCAACGACCCGGCCCTGCAGCAGGATCCGCCGGGCACGTACTACGGTGACAAGAGCGGCCCGCGCGTACACGACGACGCGAAGATCGCCGACGTCACCGACGACAAGGTCAAGGTATCCGGCAGCTTCACCACCGGCATCGGCTATTCCAAGAACGGTGGCAACAGCCACTACAACGCCGCCACGCTGAACCTGAGCAAGAACTACACCACCGATGAGGGCAAGACCCACGGGGTCAACGTCAACATCCACGTGAGCGAGGGCAAGGGCCCGGGCTTCTTCGGCCCGTATGGTGGCTACTACGGCCGCGGGCCGGGCTACTGGGACTACCCGCCGCCGTTCGGCTGGTAAGGGCTGGCACCCGCGCCTGGGCCGACCAAGGTCGGCCACCACCGGTGCCTATGCCCGGTAGGTGTCGACCTTGGTCGACACGCTTCTTCCCCGTATGCCGACCAAGGTCGGCATCTACCGGATCTGGAATCAATCCAGCCAGCCATCGCGCTCGCTGTGCAGGATGCGGCCGTCATAACCGCTCAGGCGCACTTCCACCTTCTGGTTGCGGGCATTGCGCGCTTCCAGCGACCAGGTGGCACCATCGCGTTCCAGCGAATGGATCTCGCGCAGGCCATGTGCCTGTGCCCGTGCCAGCACCTGCTCGGTGGTCAGCAGCGCGCGCCCGTTGTGCTCGTCGAAGATCTCGCCGGTCTTCGGGTCCACGTAGACCTCGCTGAAGCGGCCATCGGCGCGGCTCACGTCCGCTTCCCACAGGCTGTCATCACGCTCGATCTCGTGGATCTGGGTGTAACCGGCCTTGCGCAGGGTCTGTTCAACCTGGGCCATGCCCAGCGGTGCGGCCTGAGCGGCCGGTACGATGGCCAGGGCGGCGACGGTGGCGAGGGCAAGCGACTTCAACATGGGGATTCTCCTGTTCGTGTTCATGGCCGGACCATCCCGGCAACGCCACGATGCACGGGGTGGTTAACAGCCCCTTAGCCGGCGCTGTTAGCCCGCTGTTAGTCGGCCGCTGCACACTCACGCCTGGTCCCCTTCCCTCACACGCCCGCGATGCTCGCCACCCTGCCCCTGCTGCTGGCCCTGGCCAACGCCCCGTCCGCCGCTGCGCCCGTGCAGGATCCGGCGCAGCAGGTCGCGCGTCGCGCTGTGCAGCAGGGCCGCTACGTGCCGCTGGAAAGCGTGGTGCGCGACGCGCTCAAGCGCTACCCGGGGCAGCTGCTGGAAGTGGAGCTGGACGACGGCGTCTACGAAGTGGAGATCCTGCGCGGCGATGGCGTGGTGGTCGAGCTGGACTATGATGCGCGCAGCGGAAAGCTGCTGAAGACGGAGCTGGACGACTGATGCGCATCCTGTTGGCCGAAGACGATGCCGCGCTGGCACAGCGCCTGGTGCCCCTGCTTGAGCAGGCCGGTTACGTGGTGCACCAGGTTGCCGACGGGCGCGAGGCCGAGGAAACCGGCCAGATCGAGGACCTGCAGGCGGCCATCGTTGACCTTGGCCTGCCCGGCCTGGACGGACTGAGCGTGATCGAACGCTGGCGCGGCAACGGCCGCGGCTTCCCGGTGCTGGTGCTGACCGCGCGCGGGCGCTGGCACGACAAGCTGGCCGGCTTCGATGCCGGTGCCGACGACTACCTGACCAAACCGTTCCAGGCCGACGAGCTGGTGCTGCGGCTGCGCGCCCTGATCCGCCGCAGCCACGGCCACGCCAGCCCGCGCCTGCACTGCGGCCCGCTGCAGCTGGACGTCAACGCCGGTCGCTTCGAACTGGACGGACAGCCGCTGGCGCTGAGCCCGCAGGAGTTCCGCCTGCTCAGTTACTTCATCCACCACAGCGGCCAGGTGATCGGCCGTGATCGACTCGGCGAACAGGTGTTCGAGGGCGGGCTGGATCCCGACTCCAACGCGCTGGATGTGCTGCTGGGGCGCGTGCGCCGCAAGCTCGGTACCGAACTGATCCAGACCGTGCGCGGCCAGGGTTGGCGGCTGGCGGCGCCGTGACGCGGCAGCCCTCGCTGCGGCGGCGCCTGCTGCTGGCCGGTGGCGTCGGCCTGCTGCTGGTCTCGTTGCTGGCCAGTGCGCTGCTGGGCGAACTGTTCAAGCGCAGCGCGCGTGATCGGCTGGACCACGAACTGCAGCAGGACATGCTGACCCTGGTCGCGCAGATGGAAGTCACCCCCGACAACCAGCTGCAGCTGCGCCAGGAACCGAACGATGCGCGCTTCCAGCGGGTGTTCTCCGGTGCGTACTGGCAGATCGCCGGTGCCGACGGCCGCGTGCTGCTGCAGTCACGCTCGTTGTGGGATGAAACCCTGCCGGCCATGGCCACAGGTGCGGCCACGCGCAATCTGGCTGGGCCACTCCAGCAGTCCCTGCGTGCACGCGTGCAACAGGTGCGCCTGCCGCGCGCCAGCGCACCGTTCGTGGCCGTGGTTGCCACCGACCGCAGCGCGCTGGATGCGGATGTAGCCGCGTTCCGCAAGCGCACCGCCATCGCGCTGGGCGTGCTGGTCGCGGCCTGGCTGGCGGTGCTGGCCAGCCAGGTGCACTTCGGATTGCGTCCGCTGCACCGCCTCGGTGCACAGCTGGAACGGGTTCGTCGCGGCGACGCGCAGCGCATCGAGACGCAGGGACTTGGGGCGGAGGTCGCGCCACTGGGCGAAGAACTCAACGCGCTGCTGGAGCACCAGCAACGCATGGTCGCACGCGCGCGTACCAGTGCACAGGATCTGGCGCACGCGCTGAAGACTCCACTGAGCGTGTTGGCCACCGAGGCCGACGGCGACGGTACGCACTGGCGTGCCACCGTGCGCGAGCAGAGTGCGCGCATGCAGGCCAGTGTCGACCGTTACCTGGCTGCAGGACTGGCTGCCGACCATCGCCAGCGCACCGACGTGGCGGCCGTCGCACAGGCGCTGTGCCGGCTGATGGCACGCGTGCATGGCGAACGCGGCGTTGCGTTCACAGCGGAAGGCATTGATCCGGCGTTGCAGTTTGCCGGTGCCAGTGCGGATCTGGAAGAGATGCTGGGTAATCTGTTGGACAACGCCGGGCGGTGGGCGCAACAGCAGGTCACTGTCGAAGCGGAAGCCCACGACGGGCAGTTACGCATCGAAGTGCGTGATGACGGCCCTGGCCTGGCGGCGGATGCGCTGTCCCAGGTCACACAGCGTGGTGTACGCCTGGATGAGCGCGAGGGCAGCAGTGGATTGGGGTTGGCCATCGTGGGCGATATCGCCGCCAGTTATGGCGGGCGCCTGGCGCTGGAGAATGCGCAGCCCGGCCTGCGCGCAACGTTGTGGTTGCCGGTGGCGTGAAGCGGCCAACCTAACGGTGGGTAGTGCCGGCCGCTGGCCGGCAACCACGTGGTCGCCGGGAACGCCTTGGGGAAGCCGGCCAGCGGCCGGCTCTACCAAGCGCCAATCCTACCGGTCGCCGTGCACCCGGTAGGTGTCCACATTGGCCAACCTCACGGTGGGTAGTGCCGGCCGCTGGCCGGCAACCACGTGGTCACCGGAAACGCCCTGCGGAAGCCGGCCAGCGGCCGGCTCTACCAAGCGCCAATCCGGCCGGTCGCCGTACGCCCGGTAGGCGTCGACATTGGCCAACCCAACGATGGGGAATGCCGGCCGCTGGCCGGCAACCGCGTGATCAGGGAACGCCCCGCGGAAGCCGGCCAGCGGCCGGCTCTACCAAGCGCCAATCCGACCGGTCGCCGTACACCCGGTAGGTGTCGACCTTGGTCGACACACATCAAACATCAACGGTGATGCATCCACCAGCAATCAATCGCGTCCAGCACGATGTGGATGATCAAACCGATGCCGAACAACCGCGTTTTCTTCGGCACGCACAGGCCTGCATACACGGCAATCGCCGGTGCGGTGTGCAGCGGATGGAAACCGATGCTGCAGCGGTTCGGTGCGTAGATCGGGTCGGCCAGCAGGTGGTCCAGGTCGATGATCCAGCCCAGCAGCATCAGCAGCCACGCCGAAGCAAAGCGCTTGCGCCAGAACAGCCATGCCAGCAGGGCTGGCACGGCGGCATGCAGGAACAGGTGGAAGATCGCGCGCGCGCTCATCGGGGCCGGTAGCGCCGGGCCTACGCCCGGCGTTCCCGTTTACATCAGACCAGCGGTTCGTCGGACAGGTAGGTGTAACCGGTCAGGCCGGCTTCCAGCGCCTCCGACAACTCCTGCGCGCGTTCCGGCGACAACTGGGCCTCGGCCACGCGCTGGGCATAGGTCGCGCGCAGTTCGTCCAGGCGGTAACCCACGTAGTCCAGCATCACGTCGGTGGTGTCGCCACGGCGCTGCTGGGTAATGGCATAGCCATCGGCATCGGCCAGCACTTCCACCGCGTCGGTATCACCGAACAGGTTGTGGATGTCGCCCAGGATTTCCTGGTAGGCGCCGACCATGAAGAAGCCGATGCGGTAGCTCTCGCCCGGCTTCATCTTGTGCAGCGGCAGCGAGCTGTCCAGGCTCTCGTTCTCGACATAGGTTTCCACCATGCCGTCCGAGTCGCAGGTCATGTCGGCGATGATGCCGCGGCGGTCGGGGGTTTCGTCCAGGCGCTCGATCGGCACGATCGGGAACACCTGGTCGATCGCCCACACGTCCGGGATCGACTCGAACACGCTGAAGTTGACGAAGTACTTGTCGACCAGGCGCTCGTTCAGTTCGTCCAGCACCGGGCGATGGCTCTTCTCGTCGTAGCTCAGGCGCGCACGCACGCCATGGGCGATGGCGTAGAACAGATCGTCGATGCGCGCACGCTGCGGCAGGTCGATCTGGCCCAGCGCGTAGCTGGCCAGGCCTTCGGCGTGGAAGTGCTGTGCCTCCTGGAACAGTTCCACCGCCGGACGCACGTCCAGTTCGTCGTGGATCTCGCGCAGGTGGCGGATCGCCGCCGGCTCGTCGTCGTGCTGGTCCGGCACGCGGCCTTCCTGCGCCTCTTCCACTTCCGAGACGTTGGCGATCAGCACCGCGTGGTGCGCGGTCATCGCGCGGCCGCACTCGGTGACGATGCGCGGCGGGGTCAGGCCGAACTCTTCGCAGGCATTGGCCAGCGGCTGCACGATGTTGCTGGCGTAGGAATGCAGGCCGTAGTTGATCGAGCAGAAGCTGCGCGAGCGCGTGCCTTCATAGTCCACGCCCAGGCCGCCGCCCACATCGACGTGGGTGATCTTCGCGCCCAGGCGCGACAGCTCCACGAAGTAGCGGGTGGCTTCGCGCATGCCGTTGGCGATGTCGCGCACGTTGGAGATCTGCGAGCCCATGTGGAAGTGCAGCAGGTTCAGGCAGTCGGCGTACTCGGTGTCACGCAGCGACTTCCACAGGTCCAGCAGCTGGCGCGGCGACAGGCCGAACTTGGCCTTGTCGCCACCGCTGTTCTGCCACTTGCCGGCGCCCAGCGAGGCCAGGCGCATGCGCACGCCCAGGCCCGGCTTCACGTCCAGCGCCTTGGACTCTTCCAGCACCAGCTTCAGCTCGGACGGCTTCTCGATGACGATGAAGGTCTGCAGGCCCAGCTTGCGGCCGATCAGGGCCAGGCGGATGTACTCGCGGTCCTTGTAACCGTTGCAGACGATCAGGCCACCCGGGCGCGACAGCGCCAGCACGGCCATCAGCTCGGGCTTGCTGCCCGCTTCCAGGCCGAAGCCTTCGCCGTGGTGGCTGGCCAGGGTGCCGGCCACGCCGCGGGTCTGGTTGACCTTGATCGGGTACACGGCGGTGTAGCCGCCGCTGTACTCCCAGTCCTGCTGGGCCTGGGCGAAGGCCGCCTGCAGCTTGCCCAGGCGCTGGCCGAGGATGTCCGGGAAGCGCACCAGCAGCGGCAGCTTGGCACCGGCCGCGCGCGCCGCATCGACCACCTTGGGCAGCGACACCACCGGGCCGTCCGCCCCGGTCGGTCTCACCACCATGTGCCCGGCCTGATCCACGTCGAAGTAACCGTCCGCCCAATGCGGGATCGAGTAGGTCTTGCGGGCTTGGTCGAGGGACCAATCGGTCATTTCAGTCGGCCTTGTTGGCAATAAAAGGGGGGGCATGATAACGCCTATATGCCCACAGGTTCGTTATCATGCGCGCCCGCGCCCGTGACAGGTTCCAACCTGAACGGGCCGATCCGTCCGGATGTGGCATCTGTGCCACGCGGCCCCGCCCGCCAGCCCGGCTCCACCCCTCCGAACAGGACTGTTTTCCAATGACTGACAGCAACAACTGGTACATCGAACACTTCGAGCGCACCGGCTCGGCCATCGGCTACCGCATCACCGGCAAGCTCGACGAGGTGCAGTCGCCGTTCCAGAAGATCGAGATCTTCCAGACCACCGACTGGGGCAACCTGATGACCATCGACGGGGCCATCATGCTGACCAGCAAGGACAACTTCTTCTACCACGAGATGATCAGCCACCCGGTGCTGTTCACCCACGCCGCGCCCAAGCGCGTGGTGATCATCGGCGGCGGCGACTGCGGCACCCTGCGCGAAGTGCTCAAGCACACCGGCGTGGAGAGCGTGACCCAGTGCGATATCGACGAGCAGGTCACGGTGATGGCGCGCAAGCACTTCCCGGAACTGTGCGACTCCAACGACGACGCCCGCGCCGAGCTGCTGTTCGACGACGGCGTGGCCTACATGGCCAACTGCCCGGCGGGCAGCGTGGACGTGGTGATCGTGGATTCGACCGACCCGGTCGGCCCGGGCGAAGGCCTGTTCAACAAAGCCTTCTACGAGAGCTGCTTCAAGGCCCTGAAGGACGACGGCATCCTGGTGCAGCAGTCCGAGTCGCCGCTGATGCAGTTGGACCTGATCAACGAAATGCGCACCGAGATGGGCAAGGCCGGCTTCGGTTCGTTCAAGACCCTGCCGTTCCCGCAGCCGTGCTACCCCACCGGCTGGTGGAGCGTGACCATGGCGCGCAAGGGCGACAGCAGCTTCGATTTCCGCCAGGCCGACTCGGCCGCCAAGACCTTCAACACCCTGTACTACACCGCCGCGCTGCACACCGGCGTGCTGGTGACCCCGCCGTTCGTGCAGGCGGCATTGAAGTAAGGCGTACCGACCAACGGTCGGCACCCACCCATGCAAAAGAAAAACCCGCGCTGGCGACAGCGCGGGTTTTTTTCATGTTCCGGTAGTACCGGCCGCTGGCCGGCAACCTCATGTAACGATCAGAGCGCCCAGATACCGGCAATCACCGCCACCACCAGGCCCCACTTGATCAGCTGGTAGGCCACCACGCTGCGCTCGCGCAGTGCCTTGGCCTTCAACCGCACCTTGTAGACGCTGCCGAACGCCTTGTTGACGCCACCGGTCGGGTCACCCGGCAGGTTCGGCGAGGCACCGCCGGCCAACAGCGTGGCCGCCACGGCGCGGTTGAACAGCCCCGGCAGGCCGAAGCGCAGCGGGCGGGCGATGTCGCAGAACAGGATCACGCGGTCATCGGGCGTCTCGTTGTGCGCGTGGTGGATGTAGGTCTCGTCGAACATCATCCACTCGCCATCGCGCCAGCTCTTCTTGATGCCGTCCACTTCGATGTAGCAGCCGTCGTTGTTCGGCGTGGCCAGGCCCAGGTGCAGGCGCAGCGAACCAGCGAACGGGTCGCGGTGCGGACGCAGCTCGCTGCCCGACGGCAGCTGCGCGAACATCGCCGCACGCACGTCCGGTAGGGACTCCAGCAACGCCGTGGTCTTGGGGCACATCGCCTTCGCCGACGGGTGCGACGGGCCGTACCACTTCAGGTAGAAGCGCTTCCAGCCACGGCGGAAGAACGAATTGAAGCCGGCATCATTGAACGTGCTGGACGCGGCGATCTTCTGCGCATCGCGCAGCGCCAGCGCTTCATCGCGGATCATCTGCCAGTTCTGGCGCAGCGGCTCCAGCTGCGGGAACTCCTTGGCCGGGTCCAGGAACGGCGTGGTCGGCACCTTCGAGAACATGTACATGACCACGTTGATCGGGGCCATGAAACTGGAGTGGTCCAGCAGCTGGCGCGACCAGCGCGCGCGGACCTTGCCACGGAAGTGGATGTACAGCACGCAGGCGACGAACAGCGCTGCAATGACGATTTTGATGATCAAAGCACTTTCCTCCAGCCGCGGCCGGAACGGGAATCGGGGTGGTGCACGGCCTGGCGGCCAGCACCGGTAAGGAACGCGGCAGGGAACGGGACGTGCCGAAGGGTGCGGCCGCCGATGTCGCGAATTAACAGCTTATGGTCGGCAGGCCGTGCGTCGGGGTCAAGCCGGACGTGCGCGACGTTCAGCGGGCCGCGGATGAACGAACCGATGCGACGCCCAACCTATTGATTCGGAAAGAACCGTCGACCAAGTGAGACATAATTGTCCGATTGAGCGCGACGAACTGTTCCAGCCACGCCCCTGACATTTCTCCGACAAATCGTGGAATAGCGAACTGGCGAGTACTAAAATTAACGAAAACTTAGTAACTCCCTGTAACACCGGTTCGCTTGACGCTTTGCGCCACCCACCGGGTCGTCCGAGACCCCGACATGTATCTTCCTGCTCTGCCCCCCTCCTCCTGCGGCGATGAGGCCGCCACCCCGCTGCTGCTCAAGCGCGGCGAACGCTTCCTGGCCCCTGACGTCTATCGCACCTGCCTGGACGGGCGCGAGGCAGTCATCAAGGACTATTCCCGCTACCGCGGCACGCCCGTTTCGCTAATCGCGCGACTGATGGTGCGCCGTGAAGCCCGCATGCTGCAGCGCCTGGGCGGCTGGAAGCATGCCCCCGCGCTGCTCGGCACCCTCGGTGGCCTGGCGCTGGGCATGGAATTCATCCCCGGCCAGACCCTGAGCACCGCGCAGGCCGTGGGCAATGACGTGTTCGAGCAGCTGCAGCACGCGCTCAGCCGCCTGCACGCCGCCGGCATCAGCCACAACGACCTGCATGGCACCAACGTGGTGGTCAGCGGCGGCGTACCGGTGCTGCTGGACTTCACCTCGGCCTGGCGCGCTCCACGCTGGCTGCGCCGCAACCCGCTGAGCCGGCAACTGAGCCGCAGCGACATGAAGAACTTGCTGAAGATCCGCCAGCGCGTGACCGGCCAGGCGCCAAGTGCCGCGCAGGCCGCACTGGTGGCCGACCCGGGCTGGGTCGCGGCCGTGCGGCAGGGCTGGAAGCGGTTCTATAAGTGGGCCAAGCGGCGGTAAGCGCCGCGTCTTTCGGGCGGCGATGGATCGCGAGATGAGATGGGACAGCGCCGGGGGGCTGCGTGCCCCGACGGGGACGATGCCTCGGGGGGGGCGTGCGCCGATGGGGACGACATCTCGGCGGCTGCGTGCGCCCTATCAGGTAGAGTCGACTGTTAGTCGACTGCTCTTCGTTCCGAAGCCGAAAAACCCCGCGCTGCGCGCGCAAGTCGACTAACAGTCGACTCTACCTCGTCCCATTCCGGCATCCCTGTCGTGTGCCGGCAGCCCGCGGCGCGCTTACAACGCGTCCGCGTCCAACTCACCGGTACGAATACGCACCACACTGCCCAGGTCGTACACGAACACCTTGCCGTCACCAATCTTGCCGGTGCCGGCGGCCTTCACGATGGCCTCAACCACGGCCTCCACCTGGTCATCGGTCACCGCCACTTCCAGCTTCACCTTCGGCAGGAAATCGACCACATACTCCGCGCCACGGTACAGCTCGGTGTGGCCCTTCTGGCGACCAAAGCCCTTCACTTCCGTCACCGTGATCCCAGTGACCCCACGCTCGGCCAGCGCTTCGCGCACGTCGTCGAGCTTGAACGGCTTGATCACCGCCATGACCATCTTCATCGTCTATCTCCTGTCTTCCGGCGTGGAGGATAGCGCCTGAACGCGGCCCGTGCGAAGCCGCTGCGGCCTGTCCGGGCAGTGGGTGCCAGCAGTATCCTTGTGCCCGAATGGCCTGCCCGCGCCGGATGCACGGCCCCCCCCCCACGGAGCACCCCATGATCGACCTGAATCAAATCGATGACCTCGCCCGTCGCCTCAGCGACCTGGTGCCGCCGGGCCTGCGCGAGTCGCGCGAGGAACTGCAGGCCACCTTCAAGAGCGCGCTGCAGGCCGGCCTGGCCAAGCTGGACCTGGTCACCCGCGAGGAGTTCGAAGTGCAGCGCGCCGTGCTGCTGAAGACCCGCCAGAAGCTGGATGCGCTGGAAACTGCCGTGCGCGAGCTGGAAGGGCGCGGCGCCGCAGAATGAAAAAAGGAGGCGCACCGCGCCTCCCGTTTACAGATTATTTCCCGGATGGGGCCTTGCAGCAAGGCCCACCGGGCGCCCTAGACTCGCCGGCCTGTCGATCCGGCAGGACACGCAGGGGCAGTGCCGATGGCGCAGGACACCGAATGGACACCCGTTTCGCATGACACCTGCGACCAGGTCGCCGGGCCGTTCTATCACGGCACCCGCGCTGATCTGGCGGTGGGCGAGCTGCTGAGCGCAGGCTTCCGCTCCAACTATCGCGACAGTGTGGTGATGAACCACATCTACTTCACCACCATTGCCAAGGGCGCCGGGCTGGCTGCGGAGATGGCCCGCGGTGAAGGGCGGCCGCGCGTGTATGTGGTGGAGCCGACCGGGCCGTTTGAAGACGACCCGAACGTGACCAACAAGAAGTTTCCCGGGAACCCGACGCGTTCGTATCGGAGTGCGCAGCCGTTGCGGGTGGTTGGGGAGATTACGGAGTGGGAGCTCTACGACGCGGAGTTTATTCGGCAGTTGAAGGCGTTCGTTGCTTCGGGGAGTGGAGAGATCATCAACTGATGGCCTGCTGGCGCTGGGCGTTGCGCACTTCTTCATCGGCTTCATAGATGTCCAGCCCGAGCTCAATGCCGCGCTCACCCAAGGCGAGCAGCGCGCGAGGCGAAAGCGAGACACCATCATTGCTGCTGCCCATGAAAAGGCCACAGAACAGATCAGGCCGGAAGCGTGCCAGAGCCTGCCATACGGCGAGATCGCCGGTGAGTTGATCGAGGATCTCGAAGATCTGCGCTTCCAGATCTTCAGGCTCACGACGCTCCGCATCAAGTCGCCAGCCCCCGGTCCTGGCGATACGCACGGTGCCTGATTGGTTGCCTCTGAGTTCCTGGCCCTTGTGATGCGATGCGGTTGGAGTCGCTCCGAGCAAGGCACTGACTTCTTCGGGCAGGAGGCCGTCTCCGAAGAATCGGAGGGTTACCAGGGAATGATCGAATGCTGACATGGGAATCCAGTTGTCCCTTCGGAATCTCTTCCAATCCACACGTCTCATCGACGTTAGATCAGTTACCCGCCATCGACCCTGAATGAATTATTCGACGACTAGCTAACGAAACCTTCAATGCCGCGATCAGAAAAGCGATCCAGCCCAAAGCAGTGCAGAGATATTTGCGCCGCCGATCGCGTGAGCTTATAGGTCAAATCAAACGGCTTCTCGTATATGTCCGACGCAATTTTCAACATATTTGCACCTGACTCACTGCCGCGCGACGGATTCTTTATCCCCATGATCATCAAACCGTTGGCCATGAATATATTCTTCTGCTGGGATGTAGCGAGTCCGCCCGGGTGCGGATCTGAGAGCAGCTCAATGTCTTTCAAATATACTTTCGATATGATATCTGCGAGACGAAGGTACTCATCGACGGCAATATCCCTTCTAGCACATGCATTGAATAGTTTGCCAACGAATTCTGGCTTTTTCTCTGAATCAAGTCTATCAATCAGGTCGAGGATAGCTGTTCCCGCCGCCTCGGTACCGCCCTTTTTTCGGGATATATCGTCAATGACGCGTTCCCGCTCCTCTTTTGATGTCTGTCCAATAACCTTAAGAAATTTGTATATCTTTGCAGCAAATATCCTGGCACTGATTGATGTAACCGCATCATTAGCCTTCATTATTAAGCCAAAGAAAGGGATGTCTTTGGCAAGCCCATCATCGAGAAGGGAGTCGATAGCGACCTCCCCAACCTCCAGGGTGAGGTCAATTAAAGACGGACTTTTCATTGACTCTACAACAGATGTTTCAATGGTCGCTGGAAGATTGGCCATAGCCTTCTAGAATTTTAGTTAAGCCGCGCCGCGAAGCGGCGTCGGCCTGGATGAATTGTTAGCCGATTTGCTCAATCCACATGTTCGCTTGCCGCTTGCCATTCAACCAATCCGCATAGGTAATCATCCTTTTCCAAGACTGATCATTATCCAACTGCTGGATGCGAGAACTCGACTCATGGGCATTGGAAACCTCAACGAATCTTCTGGCTTGATTGGTGAAACCACGCCGAATCTTCATTGGGCGCCCCATATAGCCGCCCCTCTGATCATCGTCAGCGACAAAAAGAATCCTATCTTCACCATCCGCATTAAAAGTAGGGTCACGAAAAACATCGCCCAGCTTGTGAACTACGTGGCGCTCAGCCTCAATGTAAGACTTGGGCAGGTACCAGATCTTGTACCCAAGCACCTTTTCGCCACCACGCCCTTCTATCAGCTTATCGACATTCATCTCGCAACATGACTGTCGACACCAAAGCTCGGGGATAACATCAACGAATATGGGCGCCCCCTTGCTGATTGACTTGCAAAAGTCTCGAACTTTCGCGTCTATTTGCCCCGGGGTTGTCAGCCCATCAAGCTCCATCAATTGCTCCTCTCGGCTAATTATCTAATAGACGACCCCAGGGTCCGGCTATACAGCTTATCCGCAAAACAGCGCATGGCGGCCTTTCACCTTAATGCAGTTCGATCCTAGACCGACCATGCGCAGCTGACAAGCCAGCGCGTACCCGGACCCGGCGGTGGGCTCATTGACCGAGCCAATGTCCTTTATGTTTCGCATGACGCCCTGTGGCCAGATGCGGACACTCGCAATATCTCAACCACGCCCAGCCACGAAGCGGTTTGGCCCTGAGAGAATGTTCGAGCCGGCCCCTACTTGAACATGTCCAAAAAGTCCTCGTCTTCATGCTGCTGCTTCCACGTGGAGAGTACGCAGAGACTCATCCCACTACGCATGGCAACCACCTGGAATCCTACGAGTTCATTCTTCGTGACACGCTACTGCAAGGCGATTACCGGCTAGCGGCTTTGGTCTCTGGAGCAGCTCCAAGCCGGAACTAGGCATCTACTTCAGCGATTCGTCATTCCCGCCTTTCCGCCTGGATATGGATAGACGAAACACCGGAAACCAAGGAATGATTGGACCAAGCATCCAGCTCTTCCGCAATTGAACCACTCAGGAGCCATCCGCGGCCGGTGCACTGTGCCGAAGCCAGGGCAAGAACCACAAACTCAGGCCACGATTGCGCAGCATGACGGGAGCAGGCACTCACCATGAAGCCGCCCTTGTGATATGGCTCGGCGTGGAGATTGCTGACTTCAAGACCTGCTTGCTCAAACATCCGCGCCGCGACCTTGAGAGCCGCCTGCTGCGATGTGCAACTGGTGAACAAGCGCCAGTACAACTCCATGAGCCCACAATCTTCCAAAAGGCCCTCTGGGCGCGGTCCCTACTTATAGCAGAAGGCGCGCACGACCTTTCCCCTCTTACCACCCGTGGTGCCAGCATCAAGGAACAGATGGTTGAAGAGCACCCACGGCTTGAACAGTGAGCACCCTGGCATGAATCCCGAGAAGATCACCTTGAGCTGGGGCCGGAGAATCGAGAAGCCCTTGTTCGGCCCTCTATGTTCCTGTCGCGCGCCGCCATCAATGCACAGGCTCCGCCTTCAGCGCGCTTGAATCCCTGCGCATCAGGTACAGCGCAACCAGGAACGGCCACAGCGAGTTGATCGACGAGAACAGCCGCTGGGTCAGCCCCCTGAAGCCCTCCGGATCCGCTCCCAACACGTTCAACCAGAGATAGACGATGCCCGCGATGCTCACCATAGCGGTCACGGCGTACGCCCTTCGGTTGGCCGACCACGCGCTCAATTCGATGTGCGACATCGCCGGTGCAATGATGTTGGCGATACCGATGGTGTAGAAGCCGTGCATCGGATGGCCCATGGGCCAGAGCCCGTTGGTCAGCATGGAAATGCCAAAGACCAACCAGCAGATTGCACCTACTGCAATTCGGCGACCGGACTCCCGCCATGTCCCGATGGCAAACGCCACGAAGCCTACGCCAGAGCCGATGGCGGCGATCCTGGCGCAAATGCTTGCAAGCATTGGCGCCTGCAGCAGCTCGCTGGCGTGCTGGGCAAGCGGGTTGTAACCCGGCGCGAACAGGGCAGCGACGCTGGTCCAGAACAGGAACCACGGAAGCGGGAGCAGACCCGCAGACAGAAGAAGTCGATTGCGGCGTAACACGTCCAGTGATCCTTGTAGCGGCCTGCGCCGGTGGGTGGAGTCCGTTCAAACGCCGCAGAACCTTCCTGCTGCGGGCAGGACAGTTCCTGGTGACTACAACGGTAGTCAGATTCTGCGTGACGCCCCACGGGGTCAATAGGCAGAAAGTCACTCATGCATGGAGGCGAATTACGCGGCATCCATCAGCGACCGTCAGACCAATGCTGTCGCATTTGCCGCGCCGTACATCTCTGACGGAAGGTTCTGACGACTCCGTTCCAGAAGTGCCGCTGCGCCTAGCACACCAAGGCTCTCGCCCCTTTCCACGCTATGCGACAATGCCAAAAGCGTCTCGGGTTTTGGCGGCATTGACCCCTACCCGTTGGCATTCCGAACAACAGCAGGTAATCGTTACTGCGCCACCGTGCATCGGTGGTCGGGACTCGAAAACCCGGATTGCTAGACGTAAGTTTGCGCTTGCCAGCCGGCACCACCGCACGTGGTGCCGGCTGGCAATCCGTCTGCCGGCTATGGCGGGCGGGGCGTGGGGGCCTCGTGCCCGCCGGCTTTGTCTAGCAACCGGTTTTCGAGCCACGCTCTGCCCGCCACCTTTATCGGTGGCGGCTTCTGCCTGCTTGCACGGAGCCCGCCATGACCACGCCGCACTCCCCTCCCCCGCGCCCGATCCAGGAAGCGCCCTCGGCCGCCCCGGCCCTGGATCCCAACAGCCTCATCGCCATCCTGCACGCCATCGGCGCGGGTGCTGCGGCCGACGGCCAGCCCTGGCCCGAGCGGCATCACCTGCGCAGCCGGCAGATGGCGTTGTCCGACGCCGACTGCGCACTCACTGGCCAGCGCATCGTGCAGGAGATCCTGCTGGCGGCCGAACGCACGCGCCAGAACGGTGAGCCTGAGCAGTACGTGGGCGACCGGGTGATGGAGGGGCTGGTGATGGCCGATCTGGCGCTTACTGCGTTCATCCACGAACGGGTACGGCCCAAGGACTGAGCGCTTGTGGCGCGTACGTTTCTGCCTGTGTCTGGGGTGACAAATGAAGAACCACAGCCTTGCCGCTGCGGCGGTGTGCGCCTCGATCATGGCGGCGGTGTGGATGGGGTGGCCCGAGCCTGCGGGCGATCAGGTGTGGGCCTACCAGAAGCTGCGGCCGGCCGATTACCGCCTGCTGCACAGTGATGCACTTGGCTTCGTGACCGCGAAGGCCCACGAGGGCTTTGAACTGCACGCGCGCCATGCCGGGGCGACGTCCTTCGAGATCCGGTGCAAGGGCGTGCTGGTGATGGACGTGGAGAACGCGCCCTCGCGCGTGCTGATCCGCATGCCCGCCGATGCACGCTGGCGGGCGCCAGACATCGAGCGTCTGCGCACCAGCTTCGAGCGTTGGCTGGATCTGCACCAGAGCCAGGGGCGGTTGCTGGTGGAAAGTGCGGGGCCTTCGTGGGTTGAGGCACGGCTTGGGCGCCTTGACAGGTCGGTGCCTGATGACCAGCGCTGCGTGTTCAGGGACCCAGGCCACCCTCGGCTGGAATCTCCCTCGTCATTCCGCCTATCCAGCAGACCATTGCAGGCAGTGAAAGGAATGGCAGCATCATCCTCGGCATTGCTCCGAAATTCCAAAAGAGCCGCGTGAACCACGTGCCCTCGGCACCGTTTCGGCGCAACTTGTGGCTGCGCAGAAGCCCCGCTAGCATCGGCTCAACGGTTTTTCCCGTTCTGCCCCCGCATCCATGATGGAAGCCCCCGTGACCGAATCGACCGCCACTGAAGTTTCAGCCGAAGCCGCATCTCACAAGGGCGAATTCTTCCTGATCGACGCAGGCTTGCTGAGCAACGGCGGGGTACCCGGTATAGAGATCGCCAACGAAGACAAGCTGATCGATCCGGGGATGAATGTCATCTCGCGTCCTGATGGAACGCCAGGCCAGTATCCGGAGCGCCCCCACCTGGTTCATGTGCCCGAGAAGGGCGCAATGCCACGCGATCTGGAAGAGCTCGCTGGCATCTGGATTGTGTCGGAACCGTTGAAGCAGCTGTTTGAGCAGATGGACCCCCAGGCGTTTGCCTTTGTGGCCTGCGACTTCAGCCTTGCCGACGGCAGCCCCGGGCCTCAGTACTACCTGGGCAATGTGCTGCGCAGGCTCGACGCTCTGGATGAAGCCTCGTCCCGCGTGAGAATCAAGCTCGACCACAATTATCAGACCGGCGAGGACGAGAAGCTTTACAGCCTCGTCGGCGGCGCCAGCCTGGTGTTCAAACAGGACGTTGTGGGCGATGCCCATATCTTCCGCCAGGATCGCATGGGCGCACCGCCCATCTGCGACCGCGCGATGTTTGATGCATTGAATGCCGCCAACTTCTCCGGCGTACGGCTGCGCGATGTAGCCGATCTCTAGGACGAGCGCCTTCAAACGGATTCTTGAATGAGGTGGTGCGCATGGCCGACACACCGGTTTTCCAGGGACACCATCTGATCGAACAGAATGCGTTCGAACAAAGCCAGCTGCTGAAGTCGCTTGCCAGGAGTGGTCATTTCACGCTCCACGGTTCCGACAACATCCTCAACCTGCCCGCAAACCCCGCGCTGGCAACCCGGTTGGGTATATCGCCGCACTCGGGCGGCCCGTTGAGTGCGTACTCGGATCAACTGAAGTTCGTTCTCGACGACCTCGCAGAAACCTACGACGGCCGAGCGCTGCTGGCGAAGGATTCTGCGCCGGATGTGCGCGCTGCCGCCGCCGAGCGTATGGCTGCCCGCATCCAGAACCTGGAGTTCACGCTTCGCGCCGGCATCCTCAACGGCGACCTGGTCACCAACACGCCGGAGAACATGACCCCGGCCGAAGCCAACGCCAGGATCCGCACCTTCTTCGCCGATCTGGACGGCTACCAGCGCACCCACGCCGCGCAGATTGCGGAACTGAAGACCCTCAACCCGACCGAGTTGCGCTGGCGCGGCGTCACCCACTCCGAAGCCAACGTGACGGCGGCGCTGGATGCCATCGACCAATCCGGCAACTCCACCCTGAGCGAGCGCTGGGGGGGCCGCGCATCGTTGGGCACCGCAATCCAGGAGGCCAACCAGGGCGGCCGCCTGCCGCTGAGCGAGCACACCGCGGCCCGCGTGCGTACGGCGTTCAACCCGGAGATGCCACTGACCATCATGCGCCCTGGCCCGGCAACCACGGCTCCGGAACTGGCAGGCTCTGCTGGGCGCGCTGGCGCTGCGGAAGGTGCCGCCGAAGCTGCCGCCGCGCGCGGACAGATTACCGGCGCGCGCGTACTCGGGGCCGCGGGTGTTGCCGCACTGGCCGTGGACTTCGCCATCACCGGCCACCGCGTGGCCGAGTTGCACAGCGCGGGCAACAACGCCGGCGCAAAATCTGCGGCCACCCACTTCGTGGGGCGCACTGCAGGCGGCTTCGGTGGCGGCTTCCTGTTGGGCGCGGGGTACGGATTGTTCACCGGATCGTGGACCGGGCCAGGTGCGCTGGCTACCGGGCTGCTGGGCGGCGTGGCCGGTGGCTTCGGCGGTGAGTACTGGGCGCAGTACCAGGACAAGAAAGCGGTTTACACCCAGGTGGACCGCAGCGGCAACGAATGGAGCCGCGATCCGGAAGATGCCAAGGGCACCTGGAGCCGCAGCGTGCGCACGCCGCAGCCCGACGGAAGCTACCGCGAGACCACCATGGTCGCCGGTGGCCGGCTGGCGGACGAGCTGAACTACAAGGCCGCCAACGACTCGTATTCACTGGGCATGGCCAACCTGCCCAGGCCGCAGAACCCCTTCAAGCTTGATGCAGGCGGCGAGAGCGCGCCGCCGCGCGAGCCGTTTGAAACCAACCGCCACTACGTGCGCAATCCGCACAACGGCGAATGGAACCTCTCCATCCACGCGATGATTGATGGACGCGTCCCTTTTGACTACAGCGTGCCTGTCAGCCCGGAAAAGTCGGGCCAACTGGAACGGGAATCGCAGCGCATCATTGCCCAGAACGCCTTGAACACGCCGGAGGCGCTTGCCGCCCGTTACCAGGTGGCGTTCAACCAGTACAACTGGCACGAGTTCGCCACCATTGAGCCGGTACCGGAGGTGATCACCAACGCGCTGACCCAGACGCAGCCCCTGCGCGCTTCCAACGGCGAGAAGTACACGCAGGATGCCAAAGGGCAGTGGCAAACGCCGGATTGGCTGTACGGCACCAACCCGGCCGAGGGCAGCATCGTCGAGGAGCTCAATCGTACGCGCCAGAGCCAGCAGGCCGGCGTACAGGAGCTGACGTCCATGGCCGACATCGCCCGGGCCAACCCCACGCCAACCGAATACGGCCTGCGCA
This sequence comes from Stenotrophomonas sp. YJH_SMC_6, assembly GCF_059371335.1. Classification (NCBI taxonomy): domain Bacteria; kingdom Pseudomonadati; phylum Pseudomonadota; class Gammaproteobacteria; order Lysobacterales; family Lysobacteraceae; genus Stenotrophomonas; species Stenotrophomonas sp. YJH_SMC_6. Next base: position 304,736 of record NZ_JCAFUM010000004.1, read on the forward strand.
GCCAGGTGGTGGACGCCTACCGTAGTGCCGGCATTGTGCGCAATGCTGAAGAGATTGATGACGCCGTAGCCGCCGTTGCCCAGGATCACGCACGCGCCGTGCCCGACTTCGGTACGTTCATGCTGCAGGTGCAAAAGGATGGCTCGCTGGCCACACTGGCCGGGAAAGATGACGAGCGCATGCAGATCGTCTGCGTCACCACGCCACAGGAGATTGCCCAGGCACACGTGCAGCGCTCGACTGCGGAGCAGCAGTCCGCGGATGCCCTGCCGCGCGCGCCAACTTCACCTGAGCCCGCACCGAGTGCATCGCCGCCACACACCTCCAGGCCTGCCACGCAGCACGACGCTGACGTAGACCGGCACCACGGCACGGCCCTTCGCCCAGATGGCAGCGGGCTGCTGGAACAGCTGCGCTCGTCGGTAGCCATGCTGGATGAGAAGAACAACAAGCCGTGGGACCAGAGCAGCGACCGCCTGCTGGCCAGCGCCTACCGGCTTGCAGCAGAAGCCGGGTTCAAGCCCGGCGACCAGGTAGACATGGCACTGAGTGAAGCCACCGAAACCCGTGCTGCGGGCGCCACGCTGTTCGTGACGCGCTCAGGACCGGGCGCGTCATCGGACCCCGCCGCCAACCGGGTGCAGATGCCAACACAGGACGCCCTGGCGGTCGCACCGGAGCAGCAGTATGCAGCGGCCAACCGGAGCCTCGGCGCTCAGGATCGGGAGCAGTCGCAGCAGCTGGCACAAGCGCAGGAACGGCAGCAGGAAGAGAGCCGGCAGGGGCCGCGGTTGGGTTGATGGCAACGTGACGCTTGGGTTCTTCATGAGAACGCCAGGGTTCCTGCCTGGACGGAATCAGGCGAATGCTCCCTCCGAACATCTCAAGCCTTCCGGAGGTTAGCCCGCACTCCCGAGCGTGCCCATTGCTGGGAGTGTCACGGCACTACCGCTCTGATCTGCGAGGTCATACACCACCAATGCCTCGTCTCCAGTTCCGGCGCGGCACTTCAGCGCCCCCCTGTTGTCCCAGGCGGCGGACCCTCCCGTCATCTCGAATCCATCGGCATGGCCCACGCCGTTGCATACCAACACGTTCATCCCAAGCTCCCGCGCGACTGTTGCGTAGTGGCGGTGAGCCCGCTCCATACCGATCATGTTCTTTGCAACGCTGGCAACGTAGACCGTCGCTCCCGCGTCCTTGGCCCGCAATGCACTTTCCATCTGTAGCGACTCGAAGCAGATGGCGGGGACAAGAATTTCCTCTCCAAGGGTTACTGACAGGGACGTGGTTCCTGCCTTGAAATAAGGCAGTTCGTCGGCATGCAGCATCTGCTTGGTGTAGACAGCCGGTGCCTGACCGCTGCGGAAGACGAACATGCCGATCTCCGGCCCATCCTTGCCGCGATACGGCCCGCCGACTGCGACCAGAATCTGGTGCTGATCGCTCAGAGACTGGAATACCTCCAGATGCGCGTCATCTGGGATCATTGCCAGCTGTTCGGCCAACCGTGGCTCATAGCCGGTCAGCGACATCTCCGGAAAGAAGACCGCCGCACCGCCACACGAGACGGCCCGTTCAATGAAGTGCACGTGCCGTTCGATATTGCCATCGATGTCGCCAGGGGCTGATCGCATCTGTGCTGCAACAATCTTCATTCCATCCTCTCTACTCAGACGCAGGCCGAAGCAAGAACCGCCTCGTACGCTGATTATGCAACCGCCGGTTGAGTGCATCCATCGGGGATCGAGGCGCGATCGGGTTGCTTCAGCGAGGCGACTCCTGATGCGCAGCGACATCTGTTCAGGGAAAGGGATCGCCCTTGACCGGAATCCCCTTAGCCGTTTCACCCGCAATGCCCGATGGCGCCGTGCCGAATGCCTGCCGCACCATCGAACATCCATCCGCAGGAATCCACACATGAGCCTGGCGCTGGTCCACAGCCGTGCCCGCGCCGGGGTCGATGCCCCGCTGGTGCGGGTAGAAGTGCATCTCTCTGGCGGCCTTCCTGTCACCCAGATCGTTGGCCTGGCCGAAACCAGCGTGCGCGAATCCCGCGAGCGTGTGCGGGCCGCCCTGCTCTGCGCTCGCTTCGACTTTCCACAGCGGCGCATCACCCTGAATCTGGCGCCCGCCGACCTGCCAAAGGAAGGCGGGCGCTACGACCTGGCGATTGCCTTGGGCATTCTTGCGGCCAGCGGCCAGGTCGATCCACAGTCGCTGCTTCAATACGAGTTTCTGGGCGAGCTGGGGCTGACCGGCGAGCTGCGGCCGGTGGCCGGTGCACTGCCGGCCGCGATTGCCGCCGCTGAAGCCGGTCGCATCCTGGTGGTACCGCCAGGGAATGCCGCAGAGGCAGCTTTGGCCGAGCACGCCGATGTGCGTGTAGCGCGTACGCTGCTGGAGTGCTGCGCCGGGTTGGGCAATCCGCGCCTGTTGCCGCCCGTGGAACGCGTGGACACGACACCGTTGCCACTACCCGATCTGGCCGACGTGCGCGGGCAGGCGCACGCCCGGCGCGCGTTGGAAGTGGCTGCCGCCGGTGGGCACCATCTGTTGTTGATCGGCAGTCCTGGCTGCGGCAAGACGCTGCTGGCCTCGCGCCTACCCAGCTTGTTGCCGGATACCGAAGAGACTGAGGCGCTGCAGCTGGCCGCGATTGCATCGGTGAGTGGCGAAGGGCTGGACCCAAGACGATGGCGGCAGCGGCCCTTTCGGGCACCGCATCACAGTGCCAGTGCGGCGGCGCTGGTAGGTGGGGGCAACCCGCCCTGCCCCGGTGAGATATCACTGGCCCACCATGGAGTCCTCTTCCTTGACGAGCTTCCAGAGTGGAACCGCAGCGCACTGGAAACCCTGCGCGAGCCACTGGAGTCCGGCCACATCCGCATCGCCCGCGCGGCACGCAGCGTGCAGTACCCCGCGCGGTTCCAACTGGTGGCCGCGATGAATCCCTGCCCGTGCGGCTGGGCCGGTGATCGCAGCAACCGCTGCCTGTGCAGCGATGAACGGATCAACCGCTATCGCGCACGGGTGTCCGGTCCGTTGCTGGACCGCATCGATCTGCATATCGGCGTGACGCGGATGGACGCGGTGGAGCTGCGGGAGAGCACGCCGCTGGGTGAGCCCAGTGCTGCGGTACGCGCACGGGTGGAAGCCGCCCACGCCCGGCAGCAGGCGCGTGGCGCGCTCAATGCGCATCTGCCGCCAGCGGCGCTGCGGGCGTGCACGAAGCTGAGCGAGGCCGATCAGGATCTGTTGGAGCAGGCCATCGAGCGTCTGCAGCTTTCGGCACGTGCGATGCGCCGGATTCTGCGGGTGGCGCGCACGATTGCTGATCTGGCGGGTTGCGAAGTGATCCAGACAGCGCATCTGGCTGAGGCTATTGGTTACCGGCAGTTGGACCGGGGAAAGCCCTAGAAGCACCGTCCCGAGTGGTCGTTGGTAGAGTCGACTGTTAGTCGACTCGCGCGCGAAGCGCGGTCTCCTGGTGGGCCGACGCGAAGAGCAGTCGACTAACAGTCGACTCTACCAGGAGCGGGTCATGGCCGCCTGGCGGCGCTAATGCCGCCCCCGCCATCACGCCGCGGAATCCACCCGCCCCCGCTTCGCCAGCAGCGCCACCCGACGGCTGACCAGCGCATGGAGCTCCGCCAGCTCCGACGCCCGGTCAGCCGTCATGTTCCCGCCAAACAGCACCCGCGACAACGCCGCCTCGTCGCTGTCCTCCGGGTGCTGCCACCGGTCCCGGTACACCTTCTGGCACACCAGCCAGGCCAGCCGCAGCCCCCCACCGGGCAACGGACGGACCACGCGCTCGTAGACGTGCCAGAACTGGTACTCGGTCTGCAGGTCGATCACAGGCGCCGCGGACAGCGCCTGCCGGGGCCGTCCTGGGCCCCGGATGCCGAACAGCAGGGTTCGCGGGTTGTGCTGTGCCATGCCAACAGGATGACCCAGCAACATTGTGGGAACCTTGCGTCGTTGCCGGAAAATCGCTGCCGGCCGCGCAAAGCTGGGTCTGGGGTCAGAGCCCTTTGCTGCGCAAAGGGATCTGACCCCGATCACGGGATGGCTGCGGGGTCGGATCCCTTTGCGCAGCAAAGGGCTCTGACCCCGGCCTTCGTTGCCTCAGAACGTCATCGAGGTACTGAACATCAGCTGCCGTAGCGCGCTGCGCTGCAGGGTCTGGTAATCCCCCGAGAACGACGAGCCGGCGATGGTGGCGGTGCCGATGTTGTGGCGGTTGAACAGGTTGCTCACGTCCAGCCGCAGCTCCAGGCCGGGCACGGCGCTGTCCGCACCGAAGCGGTAGGCGGCATAGGTGTTGACCTGCCAGAAGGTCGGCACGCGGATGTCGTTCTCGTAGGTGAAGGGCTGGCGCAGGTACGAGGTCCTGGTGGCACCAAAGCGCCAGTCACCAAAGTGCGCGGACAGGTCGCTGACCAGCGAGATCTGCGGGTAGCCCGGCTGGGCGTTGCCCTTGATCGGGTAGACCGTCTCGCCCACCACGAAATCGCTGTCGTAGTACGAACGGGCCACGGCCACGCCCTGGTAGAACTGCAGGTGTTCGCTCAGGTCGGCGGTGATGCCAAGGTCGGCGCCGATCACGTGCATCTTCGGCATCAGCCGCACGGTGTTGATCTGCGCAAACTGAGTGCCGATGGCCGCCGACAGCAGGCGATTGCGGATGTCGTTGTAGAACACGTCGCCGGTGATCGTCAGCCGGTCGAAGCGATGCGATGCGCCCACGGTGAGGTTCCAGTTCTTTTCCGGGCGCAGGGTGCCCGCCACGCGGTCGAACTCTTCCTGGTCGGTGATGGTCCACGCCGAGGCGGTGTAGCCGATGTTGCCGCGCTGGGCCACGCGGTAGCCGTTCATGGTGTTGGCCAGGTCGATGAAGGCATCGGTGGATTCAGTCGGGCTCCAGAACAGCGAGACATGCGGCAGGAAGTTGCTCTTCGCGCGCAGCGTGCGGTTCACCGGCCGGTCCTCGGCATCGCCGAGGCCGCCACCGCTGGTGCGGAAGTCCACGGCCTTGAAGCCGACACCCAGCTTCAGCGTGTCGTTCAGCACGATGTCGTCCTGCAGGTAGAACTGGCGCGAGCGGGTCACCCAGCTCGATGCGTTGTCGGTCTTGAACGCGGGGCCATACACATCGAACGGACCGGTGGCCTTCAGCGGCGGGCCCTCGCCCAGCAGCGGCTGCTGGTACCACTCGGTCTTGGCTGCGGCCTTGCTCTTCTCCTGCCAGAAGCCGGCGGTGAAGGTGTGCGCGCCCGCCTCGAACTGCAGGTTGAGCATGCCGCCCAGCCGGTTGAGGCGCGGCGTCTGCACCTGTTCGGAGAACGGCGCGCCGTTGGGCGACGGTACGGTCGGGTCGGTCAGCGTGGCCTGGGTGTGGCTGTTGGCGTTGTACAACTGCACGTTGCCGCTCAGCGCCGGACTGATCTGGAAACGATGGTTGATCGAAGACACCCGGTCACGGGTGATCTGGCCGGTGTCGTACGGAATCAGTTCGGACAGCTCACCGCAGGTGTAGGCGCCGCAGGAATTGCCCGCGTTCTCCGGCGAGGCCACGTAATACGCCCAAGCGTAGTCCGGGTAGAAGATGTCGGCCTTCCAGCCCAGCTTGCGGATCATGTCGAAGGAGATGTTGTTGTAGCCCCAGACCTTGGCCTTGCTGTCTGACAGGAACACGGTGAAATCGCCCCAGGCGACGTCCTGCTGGAGCTTCAGGTCGCCGCGCAGGAAGTTCTGCGTGCCCTCGCCCTGGTACTTGTCGGCGGACACACGCTGCAGGTCGACCAGCACTTTCGGGCCATGCTCGCCGAGCTGGCCGCTCTGCCCGGATACAGTGGTGACCAGCGTGCTGTTGCTGCCCACGCCCTGCTTCACGCGCAGGCTGGGCGTGTCCTGCAGCTCGCGCAGGCGGTATTCCAGGCTGCCGCCGTTGACGCTGCTGGAGAACACGCTGACCGGTGCGCCACCGGGGCTGACCGTGATCGCGCCGATGCCATCGGGCACGCCCACGTTCACCACGCTGGTGCCGGTGAGTGAGAGGAAGCCGTTGTCGTTCAGCGGCACGCCTTCGAAGGTGATGCCCATTTCGTTCATGCGGAAGCCGCGCACGAACAGGCTGGTGGCCGAGATATCCAGGCCCAGCCCGTCGGTGGCGGTATAGCTCGCGCCCGGCACCTGCTTCAGCATGGCCAGGCCGTTGTTGCCGGTGACTATCGCGTCGAGGTCTTCGGCCTTGATGATGTAGCGGTTGGGGCCGACCACCTGGGTCGGTGCCACGGCCGCACCGCGCGGCGTGGCGATCACCTGCAGGGCGTTGAGCGTGGTGGGCGAGTCGTGCGCGGCATCGTGCGTTTCTGCGGCGTACGCAGGTGCGGTGATGGCCGCGATGATGGCCAGGGCGAGGCGCGTCGTGGGTGGGGTGTTCATGGCAGTAAATCCGTGTGCAGGGAGAGAGCGGCGCAGGCGCACGCCCAGCGCGTTGCAGCACCGGTGTCGGCGCCCTGGCTGGCGATGCGGTTGCGTTGAAGGCGTGACGGCGCGGTGCGTGCCGGTCAGTGGCAGAGGAAGACGATCCTCTGCCTCAGAATTCGATGGGGTGATTTCGACGTGCGGAATTCTTGCATCGCACTGCCGCATTCGCTATTGCACGGTGGTACAGCGCGGCTATACGCAGGTATCGTCCTGTCCGGTATCTTCAGATACCCGATTCCAGATTGGCAGGAGCCTTGATGATCCGCTGGACCACCTGGAAAGCAATAGCCACCGTTGGCATGATGTTGCTTTCGTGCATGGAAACTGCGCTATCGCACGACAGAGTTGAAGTGCGTTCCCCAAAGCGTCTGGATGCCCTGATCGACGCGCTCATCACCACGTCGTCGCCGATCAGCCCGGCCCAGTTGCATGAGCTGGGCATCATCGCGCCGTTTTCATTTGAGAAGGATGCAGGACCGCGCATCTACCGGTCACAGCCGATGCTGACCGCCGATGGCTTTGCCATCGATAACGTGGAGTATCGCGTTATACGCGGCGAGGACGATGAAATCCGCCTTCTGTTCGTCACGTTCGTGGATACGCCATGCTTCCCACTGGAGCGGTTGGCTAAGCGTTACACCCTGCAGCCATTCATCTATCCACCCAGCCATGGTGCGCCATTGATCGCGCGGAACCACGAGCAGCACCATTCGCTCACCGTAGGAGCGCAGGAGATCATCGTCCGCAGCCAGCGCGATGCTCCGCACTGCGTGCTGGGCCTGAGGCGCTGAGCGCCGCTTGGCGCCTCAACGCAATACGTAGGTCTCAATGGCGCGCGCCACGCCGTCATCAGCATTGCTGCTGGTCTCAAACCGCGCCACCGCCTTCACCGCATCAATGGCATTGCCCATCGCCACGCTGGTACCGGCGTACTGCAGCATGGTCAGATCGTTTTCCTGGTCGCCGATGGCCATCACGTTGGCGCGGTCGATGCTCAGGTGCTCGGCCAGCTTCTGCAGGCTCGGGCCCTTGCCTGCGCGGTGGTCGAACACTTCCAGGAAGTACGGCGCGCTCTTCAATACCGCGAAGCGCTCGGTCAGTTCGCTGGGCAGGCGCGCGATGGCGGCATCCAGTACCTCGGGCTCGTCGATCATCATCAGCTTGATGAAGGACATCGACGGGTCCATGTCTTCCACGCGGCGATAGGACAGCGGCATCCGCGAAAGATGCGAGTCGGCCACGGTGTAGTAGCTGATGTCCTGGTTGGGCGTGTACATGCGCTGGCTGTCCAGCGCCTGGAAGTGCACGCCCACTTCGCGGGCTACCTGCTCGCAGAACAGGAAATCGTCGAAGCTGAGCGGATACTCGACCACGGTTTCGCGCGTGCCGACGCGCTGCACCAGCCCGCCATTGCAGGCGATGCAGTAGTCGTCGTTGCCGGTGATGCCGAGCTCGTGCAGGTACGGCGCCAGGCCCGGAACCGGGCGGCCACTGGTCAGCACGATGTGCACGCCCAGCGACCGCGCCTGCGCGATGGCCTTCCTGGCGCGTGGGGTGAGCTGGTGCGACGGGTCCAGCAGGGTGCCATCCATGTCGATGGCGACCAGTTCGATGGTCGATTGCCTGCGGCCCATGTCCATTGCGTTCAACTCGTGCGGGGCACGCCAGTTTACCCCCTCATGCCCGGTTCACCTCTTTGCCCACGTTGGCCGGGATACTGCGGGAGCCTGTGCGTCCCCCACCGCAGGACGGCCCGCTGACCGCCCTTCCCTGGAGAACCTTGCGACGCATGACCTACCGTGCCCCCGAAACCAACGACAGCGCGCCCCTGGCCCAGCAGATCGAGCAGATGATCGACGAGCTGCCCGGCGAACAGGTCAGCGTCGCCACCCTGCTCAGCGCGCTGGGCGATGAAGGCCTGCTGCTGATCGTGATCCTGCTGTCGGCCATCTTCATCATTCCCGTATCGATTCCCGGGCTGAGCACCGTGTTCGGCGCCTCGATCCTGCTGATCGGCCTGAGCCGGGTGCGCAACCGCCCGCTATGGGTGCCGCAGAAGCTGGCGCGCCGCGAGATCGCCACCGACAAGCTGAAGGCCAACCTGGGCCGTGCGCTGAAATGGGTGCACCGCATGGAGCGGCTGTCGCGGCCGATGCGGCTGGCGGTGATGGTGCGCTCGAAGAGGATGATGCGCCTGAACAACCTGGCGCTGGTCGTGGCCACCCTGCTGCTGATGGCGCCGGCCGGGCCGATTCCCTTCAGCAACACGCTGCCCGCACTGGCGCTGATGTCCTTCGCCATAGGCTTCATCCAGCGCGATGGCGCTGCGGTGGCGGCCGGTTATGGCTTCGTGGTGGCCACGGTGGTGTATTTCGGCGTACTGCTGGGCGGCGTCGGGTTTGCTGCCGAGTCCGTGTTCAACGGGGTGCGTGGCAACTCAATCTGATACTCGGCTGCGGGGTTGGGCATACGGGCAAGGCCGCGCCACGGTGGACGCGGACGCACGTCACGTCACATCACAAAGGTTCTACGCGGGCTGGGGCCGGGCGCGTTGTCGATCCAGAGCTTGAGTTCGGCGAGGTTTGCGAACTCCTTGGTGTACAGCTTACCGTCTACGACACAACACATCAGCAGTTCGACGTCGTTGGCATCGTCATTTTCGCCTTTATCGTCGGTGTCATCGTCCAGTGACAGCAGCCATCGCACGTAGTCCCTGAAATCCTGAAAGTCGACTCCGACCTTCTGCGACACCATCGCCTGTGCAAACTCCTGGACCGTCTCGCACTGGATGGAGACGGTGCTGCTGAAGGTGATATCAGCCTGAGGAAGTTGGATGATCGCGGGAGTACAGACATAGGTTCCGTAGCTCCTCACGGGAAACTCGATACTGGACCCCTGGCGCGATCGCCAGCCGATCAGATGGCAGCTTGCATGGATGTCAGACCACCCATCCAGGCGACGGCACAGCGTCTTCCTGCGCGGCTTTCTTGCTTCACTGGCTGCATCACGCTTCTCATCCTTGAACTCTATCAGCGAGAAGTTCCGGCCATCTGAGGCAAGCACGTCCGCACCCAGCCGAACATCCTGATGGTCGGTTGGCGCGATATAGGCACTATGCCCCAGGTTCTCCAGCTCGCGTTCCAGGTTCCTGCTGAACGCGGCCACGTTGGACGTTTCATGATTCAACTTCATACGATGCTCCCTATCGACGGGGAGCATCGTAACGAAATGACCAGCATCCGGTCATCCGGTGCCGGCCAGCGGCCTTCATCGTGCCGACACCCGCCACACCACGTCGCCCACGTCGTCGGCGACCAGCAGCGCGCCTTCGGCATCCATGGCCATGCCCACCGGCGCACCCATCAGCGTCTTCTCGTCCTTCGAGGCGAAGCCGCTGACCACGGTCTGCGGCCGCCCGGTCGGCTTGCCGTCCTTGAACGGTACGTAGACCACTTCGTAACCACTCAGCGGCGAGCGGTCCCAGCTGCCGTGTTCGCCGATGAAGGCACCGCCGTGGTATTGCGGCGGCAGCGCCTGGCCGGTGTAGAACAGCAGGCCCAGCGGCGCCACGTGCGAGCCGATGGCGTAATCCGGCACGATCGCTTTGGATACCAGGTCCGGCCGCTGCGGCTGCACGCGCTCGTCCACGTGCTGGCCGTAGTAGCTGTAGGGCCACCCGTAGAAGCCATCCTCCTTCACCGAGGTGAGGTAATCAGGCACCAGGTCGGCACCGATCTCGTCGCGCTCGTTGGCCACTGCCCACAGCTGGCCAGTGCTCGGCTCCCAGTCCAGCCCGGTCGGGTTGCGGATGCCCGACGCAAAGATGCGGCTGCCACGGGTGGCCACGTCCACTTCCAGCACCACCGCGCGGCGGTATTCGACGGCAAGACCATTTTCGGTGATGTTGCTGTTGGAGCCCACGCCCACGTACAGCTTGCGGCCATCGCGGCTGGCCAGCAGTTCCTTGGTCCAGTGGTGGTTGATGGTGCTGGGCAGGTCGGTGAACTCGCGGCCCTTGTCGGACATGCGGGTTTCACCAGGCACGTAGTGGTACTGCATGATGTTGCCGGTGTTGGCCACGTACAGCGTGTCGCCGATCAGCTGGATGCCGAACGGCGAATGCAGGCCTTCGATGTAGACATGCTGGGTCCAGGTGTTCGTCCCCGGCGTGCGGCGCAGCAGGGTGACCCGGTTGCCGCCCTTGCCGGCCTTGCCCGAGCGCGCCTTCACCTTGCCGGCGATCCACTGCTTGGGCGTGGTGACCGGTTCTTCGCCGGGGCCGTTGCCTTCCACCACCAGTACATCGCCGTTGGGCAGGGTCAGCAGCCGCCGCGGATGCTGCAGGTTGGCGGCGATGCGCTCGATCTTCAGGCCCTCGGCCACCGTGGGGGTCTGTCCATCAGCCCAGCCAACGCCCTTGGGCACCTGCATCGGCGGCATCAGGAAGTTGGCCGGCTTGGGCAGCGGCGGCTGCGGGCCCGACTGGTCGGCCGGATGGTACTCGGCCTTGCCGGCGCAGGCCGACAGGGCGGCGGCCAATGCCAAGGCGGCGACGGTGGGCAGGATGTGCTTAGCCATGACGACCTCCCTGCAGCACCGGCGGCTGCAGTGACAGCAGGATCAGGCCCAGCGCGATCAGGGCCACGGTCAGCGCCGACAGGATCGTGCCCGGCACTGCAACGGCATACGCATCGCGGCTGTGCACGAAGGCGTTCCAGATGGCCAGCACCACCGCGATCAGGTTGAGGAAGAAGTCGATGCGGTCGATACGGGTGGCCGTGCCGTTGCGGCGCCAGACCGCGAACAGGTTGATCAGGCGCGGAAGGATGGCGATCAGCAGGCCGAAGGTGATCAGCCAGGCGGCGGCCTTTCCCCACATCACCTCGGCGCTGTTGAGGTAGATCGCGTCGAAGATCAGTGCACCGACGAAGAAGCCGAAGGGTATCGGGTTCAACAGGCTGAACAGCGTGGTGCCGAGCCCGCGATGTGCCTGGGCGAGCGGATTGACCATCATCGTGCTCCGTGCGGAAGGGTACACGGACTGTAGTAGCACAGCGCGTTGTGAGGGCGCGCGATGATGCCCCGGCGGGGCTGCCACATCCGCCGGGAGGGCACCGCGCTACGCGGGTTCGTCCTCGCGCACCTCGTGGAAAGGCAGCATCGTCTCGAAGCCGAATTCGTGTTCCATGCTGGTGCGGACCAGGCCGCCGATGGCGTAGCGGCTGGTGTTGGCATGCACGTCTATGCCACCGAGCCGCCACTCGGTGCGCAGATGCAGCGTCTCTGCGCGGCGCATGACGATCCGTTCCTCCTGCAGCAGCGCGCGTCGGTGCCTCTTCATCAACAGCCGCAGCGGTTTCACCGTGGTGATGCCGAATGCGGCCAGCTCGGGCAGCAACTCGGCGATATCGGCATCGTCGCCATAGTCGTGGCTGCGCGTATGCACGGACAGCACCACCTTGCGGATGGCGGCAACCGAGAGCGGGGTCTGGTCTGCGCGCGCACGTGCACGCTGGCGTCCATTCTTCATGCGTGTCTTCATCTGCATGTGATTACCACGTTTCCGGCCCTCGAAGCAGACGCGCGAAGATGGCGTGAAGGCATTCGAATGCCCTGTCATAACCTGACGTACTAAGCGTTTGTGACGCAATCGGCACATCTGCACATTGCTTGTGTGAAGAGGTAGGGGGTTCTCCGTTGTGTCGCGTTTGGCTCGTTGCGATGGGGCAGTTCCGCCCCGCCGTCCTGCCATGCCGATTCACAACAGAAGGATTCGTGTATGAAGCGACACACGCAACGCTCCGCGCCACCGCGCTCTGCGCGCCTGGCCCTCGCCACTGCCCTGGTGCTGGGCAGCCTGGCCGCCACCGCCCAGGCCCAACAGGCTGATCCGCTGGCGGGTATCCAGTGGCACCTGCTCAACACCGGTCAGACGGTCCCGGCCGACACACTGCCGGTGGCCGGCAACGACCTGAACGTGGATGGCCTGTTCCGCAATGGCATCCGTGGCCAGGGCGTCACCATCGCCATCGTCGATGATGGCCTGCAGATCGCCCACCCGGACCTGGCGGCCAACGTGGCCGCGGTAGCCGGCAAGAACTTCACCAATGGCTCGAACAACCCCACCCCGACCAACCCGGATGTCGACAACCACGGCACCATGGTCGGTGGCATCGCCGGTGCGGTGGGCGCCAACAACCTGGGCGTGCGCGGTGTGGCCCCGGCGGCAACGCTGAAGGGCTTCAACCCGATTTCGCGCTCAGCCCTGGGCAACCAGCAGAGCAACATCGAGTACGCCTGGTGGGACGGCGCGGAGTCGGCCGACGTGCAGGTGTTCAACAACAGCTGGGGCGCCGGCCCGGGCAATCCGAACCTGCCGCTGGCGTACAGCGAAAACACGATTCGTTCGTACGAGCAGGCGCTGTCGGGCACGCGTGGTGGCCGCGGCGGCATCTACGTGAAGTCGGCCGGCAACAACTTCAACAATGCCTCGATCAGCCAGACCCAGGATGTCTGCACCACCGACACCAAGAACCGCAACACCGGCTGCGTGCCGGCTGGACGCGATCCGCGCAACAACCTGTTCAACGTGATCACCGTAGGCGCGGTGCGCGCCGATGGCGTGCGCTCGTCGTATTCCTCCACCGGCTCGGCGCTGTGGGTGTCGGCCTTTGGCGGCGAGTACGGCCTGCAGGCGCAGTACGCCCCGGGCCTGGTGGCGCGGGCCTACGACCCGGCCATCGTCACTACCGACGTGACCGGGTGCGCGCAGGGCAGCAACAAGAACACCAACCGCCAGAACACGCTGGACAGCAACCTGTCGGCCATCGACAGCACCTGCAACTACACCGCCAAGATGAACGGCACCTCGGCGTCAGCGCCGATGGTCTCGGGCGTGGCGGCACTGGTGCTGGAAGCCAATCCGAACCTGTCCTATCGCGATGTAAAGTACATCCTGGCCACCACCGCCACCCGCAACCACCCGAACCAGCCGGCGGTGACGCTGGCCGACGGGCGCACGCTGGTGCCGGGCTGGACGGTGAATGCTGCCGGACGTGCCTACAGCAACTGGTATGGCTTCGGCGTGGTCAACGCTGCACGCGCGGTGCAGGTGGCCGAGAACTTCCAGTCGCTCGGTGCGCTGGTCGACAGCGGCTGGCGCAACACCACGCGTACCGTGGCCATCGGCAACACCTCGGCTGCCGCCGCACGCCTGACCTTCCAGTTGGCCAACGGCGCGCGCAACATCGAAAGCGTGCAGCTGGGCTTCCGGGTCAACCACCGCAACACGCGCCAGCTGCAGTTCGTGCTGGTGTCGCCCAGCGGTACCCGCAGCGTGGTGCAGCCGGCGTTCACCGCGATCGGTTCGGGCACGGGTGGCGCGCAGAGCAACTTCACCAGCTGGGACCTGCTGTCCAGCAATGCCTTCCTGGATGAGAATGCCAGCGGCACCTGGACGCTGGAAGTGACCGACATGGGGCAGGCCGCGACCGCAGCTTCGCGCGGCAACCTCGAATTCTTCAAGATCCGCGTTCTGGGGCACTGATGATGAAGACCACCATTCTGTTGAGCACGCTCGCCTTCGCGGCGATGACCTCCCCTGCCTGGGCACAGAGCTCGGGGCAGACCCCTCCAGCCAGGACCCTGTCGACCGTGGATGCGCAGGAACTGAAGGCGTCCGCTACCGGCCGCTCGTTCGATGTGGGCGGCACGCGCTTCCAGCTGTCTCCCTCGACCACCGTGAAGCAGGCCAGCGGCGGTCAGTTCACGATCACCCCGCCGGCGGCGGCGACCACCAGTTCGCGTACCAAGCGTTCGCTGGATGGCGCAGCGGCCGCGCCTGCTGATGCCGGTGCCGGCAAGTTCGCGGCGGCGGTCTCCCGCGACGGAGCGCCGGTGGTGGCGACCTCGCGGGTCAAGGTGTTCTTCACCGATGCGGCATCGGCCCAGCGCGCGGCTACGGCCACCGGTGGCACCGTGGTGAAGGTGTCGAAGGCTTCGGGCCAGGCCATCGTGGAGTATCCGTCGGTGAACGCGGCACTGGATGCGACCACCAGGCTGCTGTCCATCGCCGGTATCCGCGCCACCGAGCCGGACGTGGTGCAGTGGGAAGAGACCAAGTAAGGCGTTGAGTGGTGCCCCCGGCCGGCTGGCTCTCCTGGCCGGCCGGGGGATTGGTGTGGGGGGGGCGTGCCGACCAACGGTCGGCACCCACCGCGGTAGAGGTGGCGTCAGCGGGCGGCGAGTGTGTCGCTGTGCTTGCGGCTGCAGCTGGCCAGTGCGTCGTTGCCGGCGGCGGGATGAGCGGGCTCCAGCAGCAGGCGCTGCACGTCGGAAAACAGCTTGTCCACCGGCATGCCATAGGGCGCGAACAGGCGCAGTCGCCCTTGGCGGTCGAACACGTAGCCACCGGCAATGTGGCTCATCGTGTAGGTATCCGGTACTTGACCGGGTTCCTTATCGTAGAACGCCTTGAAGTCGCTGGCCATCGCCGCCAGCTGCGCTTCGTTGCCGACCAGTGCGATTGCCTTGGGGTCGAACGCTTCCACGTAGGTCCGCGCAACCTCCGGGGTGTCGCGGGCCGGGTCAACGCTGACGAACACCACCTGCAGCTGGTCGGCATCCTTGCCCATCAGGTGCTTGACCTGGCTCAGCTCGACCATGGTGGTCGGGCACACGTCCGGGCAACTGGTGAAACCGAAGAACAGATAGGTCACCTGCCCCTGCAGGTCCTTCGGGCCGCGCACGGTGCCGTGGCTGTCGGGCATCGACCACTGCTGGCCGAGCTCTTCGCAGGCGATGTCCTTGGAGTAGAAGTCCATGCGCGACTGCGCACTGCAGCCGGCCAGCAGGCCGAGCAGCAGGCCTGCGGCCAGCCGCAGGCCACGTTGGGGGAACGCGATGCCTTTCACGGTTCGCAGGCTCAGTTGATCATCATGTGGTAGTGCATGCTCCAGATGATCCACACCGACAACGCGACGATGATGAACAGGATCACCAGGGTGAACACGAAGCTGGCCAGGTTCCAGCCACCTTCGGACTTGCGGTCCATGTGCAGGAAATAGACCAGCTGCACCAGGATCTGCGCCACCGCGAAGCCGACCAGCAGGAACAGCGTGAGCGGCCGCGACAGCACCGGGTTCATCACCAGTGCGAACGGCACCACGGTCAGCAGCGCGCACAGCACGAAGCCGATCAGGTAGGACTTGGTGGAGCCGTGCGCATTGCCGGCGCGCGAAGTTTCGACGTGGGCCATGTCAGAAGGCTCCGATCAGATAGACGAAGGTGAAGACGCAGATCCATACCAGGTCCAGGAAGTGCCAGAACAGGCTCAGGCACGACACACGGGTGATGTTGGTCGGAGTCAGGCCACGGCGGTAGACCTGGTGCATGACCACCGCCATCCAGATCAGGCCGCTGGCCACGTGCAGGCCGTGGGTGGCGACCAGCGCGAAGAACGCCGACAGGTAGGCACTGGTGCTGGGGCCTGCGCCTTCGTGGATCAGGTGCGAGAACTCGTAGATCTCCATGCCGATGAACGAGGCACCGAGCACGAAGGTCACGCCCAGCCAGCGCAGCACCGCCGAGGTGTCGTGGCGATGCATCGCCAGTACGGCCTGGCCGTAGGTGATGCTGGAGACCAGCAGCAGGAAGGTCTCGGCCATCACGAACGGCAGCGAGAACAAGTCCTTGCCGGTGGGGCCGCCTGCGTAGGCGGTGCTGAGCACCGCGTACGAGGCGAACAGCGAACCGAACAGCACCAGGTCGGACATGAGGTAGACCCACATGCCGAACACCTTCATGCCGCCCTGTTCGTGGCCTTGGTCGTGCTCGTGGTGGTCCTCGCGCGCCTGCGTGTCGCTGGCCAGTTCGGGGCGGGTCAACAGGTTCATGCGCGTACCTCCTTCAGCTTGGCAAGGTTGGCCGCTTCGGTGCGCGCCACCTCTTCGGAACTGACGTAGTAGTCCACGTCCTCGTCGTAGGACCGCACGATCAGGGTGACGATCATCGCGATGAAGCTGGCCGCGGCCATCCACCAGATGTGCCAGACCAGGGCGAAGCACAGCACCAGGATCCAGATGTTGAGGATCAGCGGCACGCCGGTGTTCTTCGGCATGTGGATCGGTGCGTACTTCTTCGGCGGCGGTGGCAGGCCGCGCTTCTTCGCTTCGTGGAAGGCGTCCAGCTCATCGGCCTTGGGCACCACGGCGAAGTTGTAGAACGGCGGCGGCGACGGCGTGGCCCATTCCAGCGTGCGTGCGTTCCACGGGTCGCCGGTCAGGTCCAGGTTGCGCTTGCGGTCGCGCACGCTCACGTAGATCTGCACCAGCATCAGGATGATGCCCGCGAACACGAACAGCGCGCCGATGAAGGCGGCGATCAGATACGGCGTCCACGCCGGGTTGTCGTACTGGTTCATGCGGCGGGTCATGCCCATGAAACCCAGCATGTACAGCGGCATGAAGGCCAGGTAGAAGCCGATCACCCAGCAGGCGAACGACCACTTGCCCAAGCGCTCGTTGAGGGTGAAGCCGAACACCTTCGGGAACCAGTAGGCGAAGCCGGCCAGGTAGCCGAACAGCGCGCCGCCGATGATGGTGTTGTGGAAGTGCGCGACCAGGAACAGGCTGTTGTGCAGCAGGAAGTCCGCGCCCGGAATGGCCAGCAGCACGCCGGTCATGCCACCGATGGTGAAGGTGACCAGGAAGGCGATGGTCCACAGCATCGGCACGCTGAACTCGACGCGGCCGCCGTACATGGTGAACAGCCAGGTGAAGATCTTCACGCCGGTGGGGATGGCGATGATCATCGTCATGATGCCGAAGAAGGCATTGACGCTGGCACCGGAGCCCATGGTGAAGAAGTGGTGCAGCCAGACGATGAACGACAGGATGCCGATCGCCAGCGTGGCACCGACCATCGACTTGTAGCCGAACAGCTTCTTGCGCGCGAAGGTGGCGGTCACTTCGGAGAAGATGCCGAACGCCGGCAGCACCAGGATGTACACCTCCGGATGGCCCCAGGCCCACACCAGGTTCACGTACATCATCGGGTTGCCACCCAATGTGTTGGTGTAGAAGTTGAAGTCCAGGTAGCGGTCCAGGGTGAGCGCACCCAGCGCCACGGTCAGGATCGGGAAGGCGGCGATGATGATCACGCTGGTGACCAGCACGGTCCAGGTGAACACCGGCATCTTCATCAGGGTCATGCCCGGCGCACGCATGCGCAGGATGGTGATGAACAGGTTGACGCCGGTCAGCAATGTGCCGATGCCCGAAGCCTGCAACGCCCAGATGTAGTAGTCGACACCGACCCCTGGACTGAACTCGATGCCCGACAGCGGCGGATAGGCGACCCAACCGGTCATGGCGAATTCGCCAACGCCCAGCGAGATCATCATCAACGCTGCGCCGACCACGAAGATCCAGAAGCTGAAGGCGTTGAGGAACGGGAACGCCATGTCGCGCGCACCGATCTGCAGCGGCACGATGATGTTCATCAGGCCGACCACGAACGGGGTGGCCACGAAGAAGATCATGATCACGCCGTGCGCGGTGAAGATCTGATCGTAGTGCTCCGGTGGCAGGAAGCCGTCACTGCCCGGCCCGGCCGCCGCCAGCTGCGCGCGCATCATCAGCGCATCGGCAAAGCCACGCACCAGCATGACCAGCGCCACCACCACGTACATGATGCCGATCTTCTTGTGGTCCACGGTGGTGAACCAGTCACGCCAGAGCGGACCCCAAAGCTTGAAGTACGTCACCGCGCCGAGCAGCGCAAGGCCACCCAGCACCATGGCCGCCAATGTGACCACGACGATCGGCTCGTGCAGTGGCACGGCCTCCCACGTCAATTTACCCAACATGTTCGTTACTCCTGGGAAACCTGGGCACCGCCGGCAGCGCCCGCCGGGGTAGCAGCGGTGTTCTCACCAACGCCGATGAACTGGTCGATGACCTTCTTGAACAGCAGCGGTTCAACACTGGAGAAGTGCTGCACCGGTGCGTTCTTCGACGGCGCGGCCAGCGCCTTGAACTGCGTGAAGCTGAGCGCGTCCGGCGCGCTGCGCACTTCGGCCAACCAGCGCTCGAAGTCTTCGTTGCTGCTGGCGGTGGCGATGAACTTCATGTTCGAGAAGCCATGCCCGCTGTAGTTGCCGGACATGCCACGGAACTGGCCGGGCTCGTTGGCGATCAGGTGCAGCTGCGTGCGCATGCCGGCCATCGCGTAGATCTGCCCACCCAGCTGCGGGATGAAGAAGGTATTCATCGTCGAGTTGGAGGTGATGTTGAACGCCAGCGGGCGGTTGGCCGGGAAGTTGAGCTGGTTGACGGTGGCGATGCCCAGGTCCGGGTACACGAACACCCATTTCCAGTCGGTGGCGATCACGTCCACGTGCAGCGGCTCACCGGCCACGTCCAGCGGCTTGTACGGGTCCAGCTCGTGGGTCGACTTCCACACGATCACCGCCAGCACCGCGATGATGATCAGCGGCACGCCCCAGACCACGATTTCCACCTTGGTGGAGTGCGACCAGTCCGGCGTGTATTTCGCTTTGGTGTTGCCGGCGCGGAAGCGCCACGCGAATACGAAGGTCAGCACGATGGCCGGTATCACCACGATCAGCATCAGGCCGATGCAGATCAGGATCAGGTCGCGCTGGGCGAGCCCGACCATGCCCTTCGAATCCAGCAGCACCCAGTCACAGCCCGACAGGCCGACGCAGGCCAGGGCGACCAGCGCCAGGCGGATGCGGTTCCAGCAGATATTCATTGGAGGTCAACCCTGTTGAAGAAGCGCGCTTGACCGGCTCGCCTGCGCGCAGCGCCCGGGCGTGGAGCGGCTACACTGTGGGTACGAGGTCGCCTACAAGCAGGCGAACCACTCCAATCAAGCCCATACAAGATACAGCATTGTATGGACTTGTGCATCTGTACGTATGGAAAAAACTGACCGATGACGCCACCTGCCGCCGGCCGCCGCCTGAAACACCCCAATCGCACCTGGGTTCGCCCCTTCCGCGAGGGCGCCGGCCCGCTGTACCTGCAGATTGCCCAGCAGGTGCGCGAGGCGGTGGATGACGGCGTGCTGCGCCCGGGCGACCGGCTGCCGCCACAGCGCGACCTGGCCCAGCAGGTGGGCGTGGACCTGACCACGGTCACCCGCGCCTTCGCCGAGCTGCGCCAGGCCGGCCTGCTCGACGCGCAGGGCGCCGGCGGCACCTTCATCGCGCTGTCGGCCGGCAACCGCAGCACCTCGGTGGACCTGAGCATGAACATCCCGCCGCTGCTGGGCAGCGCGCCGTTCGCACAGGGCATGGAGGCCGGCTTCCAGCACGTGGGCCAGCAGCTGGGCCAGGGCGAACTGATGAGCTATCACGTCAGCGCCGGCACCCGTGAGGACCGCGCCGCTGCGGTGCAGTGGCTGGCGCCAATGCTGGGCACGGTCGGTGCCGACCAGGTGGTGATTTGCCCGGGCGCGCAGACCGCGCTGTGCGCGCTGATCCTGGCCCGCACCCAGCCGGGCGAGCTGATCGCCGCTGAGCAGCTGACGTACCCGGGCCTGCTGGCCGCCGCGCGCGTGCTGCAGCGGGGCGTGGTGCCGGTGGCGATGGACGCCGAGGGCATGCTGCCGGACGCGCTGGAGGAGGCCTGCCAGCTACGCCGCCCGCGCCTGCTGTACCTGGTGCCGACCATCCAGAACCCGACCACGGCAACGATGTCGGCGCAGCGCCGGCAGGCCCTGCTGGCGGTGGCGGAGCGCCACGATCTGACCGTGATCGAAGACGATCCCTACTGGTTGCTGGCCGGTGACGCCGCGCCGCCGCTGGCCGCCCACCGCGACGCCGGCTGCCCGGTGTATTACATCTCCACCCTGTCCAAGTGCCTGGCCCCGGGCCTGCGCACCGCCTACCTGGTGGTGCCGGCCGGCGAGCCGATGGAACCGGTGCTGGATGCGCTGCGTGCGATCGCGCTGATGCCGACCCAGTCGATGGTGGCGGTGGCGTCGCAGTGGATCCGCAGCGGCCAGGCCCAGGACATGGTGCAGCGCTTCCAGCAGGAACTGCGCGAGCGCCAAGCGATTGCCGCGCAGTACCTGCCGTCCCGCGCCCAGGCGCATCCGGCCGGCCTGCATGTGTGGCTGCCGCTGCCGCCACGGCTGGACCAGTACCGGTTGATCCAGGCCGCACAGGAACAGGGCCTGGGCATCGCCAACTCGGATGCCTTCAGCGTGGAAGAGCCGCCGCCGGGCAACGCGATCCGCCTGTCGCTGGGCGGCGCGGTCGACCAGGGCGCGCTGGCCGGGGCGCTGGCCAAGCTGAACGAGATTCTGTCTGAAGCCCCCGAAGCCCGGCACAACGCCATCGTCTGAACCGGGTGCATGGCGCTTCATCCATACAAGATGATATTTTGTATGCAATGTATGGATGAAGGGACGTGCATCGATGCGCGCCGAGAAACTGAAGTTCCACCTGGTGATGGCCGGGTGCGGTGGCTTTGTGGTGCTGATGCTGGCCGCGCTGGCCTGGGTCTGCCTGCAGCCGCAGACCGTGGACGTGCAGGCCGCCGAGCGCCACGCCATCGAACAGTGCGTGCAGCGCAGCGAGGATCCCTCGCGTAGCGAGATCCAGCGCCGCGCGCAGGCCGATTCCTGCCGCGAGATGCGCAAGCAGTACGTGCACAAGTTCGGCGGGGACGCGTCCTGATGGGCGCAGCCGCGCCGCGTCGCCGCTGGCTGCTGCCGACGATGATCGCCCTCGCCTGCCTGTTCATGGCTGGCGTCGCGGCTGCGCTGTGGCAGTACTTCGGCTACAGCGCGCAGTCCACCTTCACCGAACAGGCCATCGTCTTCGACGATTCGCAGCTGCGCCTGCCGGCCGATCTGGCCGGTGATACCGGCCGCATCCGCGTGGTGCATTTCTGGGACCCGGCCTGCAGCGTGTGCAACCGCGAGACCGGTGCGCACCTGAGCTACCTGATCAGCATGTACCGCCGCGCCGGCATCGACTTCTATGCGATCCGCCGCCCCGGTACCCAGGGCGAGCTGCCCGAGCCGCTGCGCAACAAGGTGATCAACCTGCCGACCATTGATGGCATCGAACACATCCCGGCCAGCCCCGCCGTAGCCATCTGGGATCGCCAGGGCCACCTCGCCTATGCCGGGCCGTACAGCATCGGCATGGTCTGCAACTCGGCCAACAGCTTTGTCGAACCGCTGCTGGACAGACTGGTGCGCGGCGAGACCGTGCGCCCAAAGGGACTGCTTGCCGTGGGCTGCTACTGCCCCTGGCAGGCCAAGCGCTGAGGACGCGCAATGACATCACTGACGCTGGCCGGTGCGGCCGCCGCAAACAACAACGGCGGTCACCTGTCCGAACCGACCGATGGTTATGGACAGGCTCCCGCCGTTGGAAGCAACGATACGCCCCGACATGCTCCGTACATGCCGCGACCGGATGTCGCAGCGCGCGAATGGGTGCAGGACGTGCTCGCGCACAACGGGCCGATCTACCTGCGCATCGTCAATTCGCTGGAACGCACGGTGCGCCGTGGCGGCCTCGCACCCGGACAGCGCCTGCCCTCGCAGCGCGCGTTGGCGCAGCAGCTCGGCATCGACCTGACCACGGTCACCCGCGCCTTCGATGAAGCACGCAAGCGCGGCCTGATCGAAGCACGCGGGCCACAAGGCAGTTTCATCGCACCGCCCAAGGCCGGCTTCGACCAGGTGGTGGACCTGAGCATGAACGTGCCGCCGGTGCCCGACGCCGATGCGCTGGCCGAGACCCTGCGCCGCGGTGCCGCCGCCGTGCTTGCACGCAGCAACGCACCCAACCTGATGACCTATCACCTGGGCGGCGGCAACCCGACCGACCGCCACGCAGCGGCGCGCTGGCTGCAACCGATGCTGGGAAAGGTGGACGACGCCTGCCTGCTGCTGACCGAAGGCGCCCAGGTGGCGCTGGCCGCGATCCTGGTCAGCCAGGGCCGCGACGATGATGCGGTCCTCTGCGATGCGCTCGTCTATCCGGGCCTGCTGCAGGCCGCCGCTGCACTGGGCCGGCGGCTGCTGCCGGTGGACAGCGACGAACACGGCATGTGCCCCGATGCGCTGGCCCGGCTGGCACGCGAAAGCGGCGCGCGGTTGGTCTATCTCAACCCCACCTGCCAGAACCCGACCGCGCTGACCCTGCCGCTGCAGCGGCGCGAAGCGCTGGCACGCGTGCTGGAGCGCGAAGGCCTGCTGGCGATCGAAGACGATCCTTACTGGCACCTCGCCGAGGATGCACCGACACCGCTGGCGGCACTGGCACCGCGTCATGTGTTCTACGTGGCGACGCTGTCGAAGGTGATCAGCCCCGGCCTGCGCACTGCGTTCGTGCAGTGCCCAAGCGCTGCGCACGCTGAGGCGATGACGGCTGCATTGCGGGCGACGCGGCTGATGGGCCATCCGCTGGTCTCGGCGTTGGCCAGCCAGCTGCTGCTGGATGGTTCGGCGCAGTCACTGCTGGCCCAGGTGCGCACCGAGGCACGCGAGCGCATGCGCATGGCGCGCTACCTGCTGGCGCCATCGCTGCTGCAGCGCGCGGAAGGCCTGCATGCCTGGTGCCGGGTACCAGCGCCGTGGACCGACGCCACGCTGGTGCGTACCGCACAGCTGCAGGGGCTGGCGATTGCGCCATCTTCGGCGTTCTGTCCGCCAGGGGTTTCGCACCAGAGCGGCGTGCGTTTGTCACTGGGGCTGGCGGCGGACCGCCGACAGCTGGAGAGTGCGCTGCGACGGATTGATCGGTTGTTGTTGTCCGATGCGTTGCCGGCGATCGAGCGGTAGCCCTGGAATGGGATGTGCCGACCAACGGTCGGCACCCACCCGACCGGTAGTGCCGGCCGCTGGCCGGCGGAAGACTCCTCAGCACGGTTGGAATGTGCCAACCAAGGTTGGCACCCACCCGACCGGTAGCGCCGGCCGCTGGCCGGCGGAAGATTCCCCGGCACGGTTGGAATGTGCCAACCAAGGTTGGCACCCACCCGACCGGTAGCGCCGGCCGCTGGCCGGCGGAAGATTCCCCGGCACGGTTGGAATGTGCCAACCAAGGTTGGCACCCACCCGACCGGTAGTGCCGGCCGCTGGCCAGCGGAAGATTCCCCG